>QBXA01000001.1 GCA_003283905.1 Pelagibacteraceae bacterium AG-319-F18
TAATCCAAATAATCCAACAGGTAGTTTTGTAGAAAAACCTGAAATAGATAAGTTGGCTGAAGGTTTAAAAAAACATCCTCACGTTACTATTTTAAGTGATGAAATATATAGTAGACAAATTTTTGACAATAAAGAAATGCCCACTTTTTTTAATTATCCTGAGTTAAGAGATAGACTGATAGTTCTAGAAGGTTGGAGTAAAGCTTATTCCATGACTGGTTGGAGATTAGGTTGGAGTTTTTGGCCTGAAAAATTAGTTGAGCATGTTAATAAACTTTTAATTAATAGTGTTTCATGCGTTAATGCAGCTGCTCAATTTGCAGGTATTGCGGCATTAGATGGACCAGAAGATTCTATTCATGATATGATGGTTAAATTTACCGAACGAAGAAAACTAATTCATGAAGGTCTAAATGACTTACCCGGTGTAGAGTGTAGTCTTCCAGGTGGAGCTTTTTATGCTTTCCCAAAAGTAATTGGCACAGGAATGAATGGAGCAGAATTCTGTAAGAAAGCAATGCATGAGGCAGGAGTTGCAATTGTTCCAGGAACAGCTTTTGGACAAACTTGTAATGACTACGTGAGATTTAGTTTTGCTGCTTCAAAGGACAATATTGCTCAAGCATTAGAAAACATTAAAAAAATGTTAACTAAATAAGCTGTATTTTTTTTAAATTTTTCATTAGTATTGCCATTATGAATGAACAAGTTCAGGCAGAGTTAAAAAAAATTTTTAATGGAAGGTTTTCAACCTCAGAGTCAACAAGAGCCAATTACGCTAGAGGCGAAGATACTTATGATCCAGTTTTATCACAAGCAGTAGTTTTTCCAGAAACAAATGAAGAGGTCTCTAAAATTTTAAAGTTATGTAATGAACACAGAGTTCCTGTAGTGCCGTTTGGAACAGGGACTTCTTTAGAAGGGAATGCTGTCGGTAACTCAAATGGTATTACTATTTCTTTAGAGAAAATGAACAAAGTATTAACTGTAAATGCTGAAGACTTTGACTGTAGAGTCCAAGCCAATGTTACTAGAAAACAATTAAATGAATATTTAAGAGAGGATGGTGTTTTTTTTCCAATTGATCCAGGAGCAGATGCAGCACTAGGAGGAATGGCATCTACATCAGCCTCAGGAACTATGGCGGTAAAATATGGGACTATGAGAACAGTAATTTCAGGTTTAACTGTAGTTTTACCTAATGGAGATATCATTAAAACAGGGGCGAGGACTAAAAAAACTTCTGCAGGATATAATTTAACAAATTTATTTATTGGTTCTGAAGGCACACTTGGAATAATAACTGAAGTGCAAGTTAGATTGTCCCCAATTCCTGAGAATATTATGAGCGCTGTATGTTATTTTCCAGATTTAGACTCAGCAGTAAAAACTGCTCAAGAAGTAATACAATATGGAGTTCCAATAGCGAGAATTGAAATGTTAAATAAGGACCAAATGGAAATAAGTATTAAATATTCTAAATTAGAAAAAATTAAAGCTTCACCAACTTTATTTTTTGAATTTCATGGCAGTGAAACAACTAATAATGAGGCAATTAGCATTGTAGAGGAATTATCTAAAAATAATGATGGAAGTGATTTTCAATGGGCTTCTTCACCTGAGGAACAAAAAAAATTGTGGAAAGCAAGGCATGATGTTTATTATTCTGTTAAGGCACTTGGTAATAATATGAAAATATATTCAACAGATGTATGTGTACCAATTTCAAGATTAGTTGAGTGTATATCATGGGCAGAAAATGAAGTTAAAAAACTAGGATTAACTGCACCGATGGTTGGCCATGTAGGAGATGGAAATTTTCATTCAATTATTTTGTATGATCCCGAAGACAAAGAGAAACAAAAAAAAATTAGACAATACAGCGACGACTTAATTAGTAAAGCTCTAGAACTTGAAGGAACAATTACAGGCGAACATGGTATTGGCTTACAAAAAAAACATTATCTTTTAAAAGAACATCTTGACAATCTCCCTGTAATGAAAGCAATTAAAAGAAGTATAGATGAAAATAATATTATGAATCCTGGAAAGATTTTTGATTTAAATTAATAAAAAATAAAATATGAAAAAAATACTTATTACGAGAAGATTATTAAGATCTTGTGAAGATAAAGCTAAAGAAACTTTTGATGCTAATTTTAATTTAAATGATGAACTTTATTCTCAACAAAAATTGATCGAGCTTAGTAAGGGATGTGATGGTATATTATCATCATTAACAGACAAACTTGATGCAGTAACAATAAATAAGCTTCCAGATACTATAAAAATAATTTCTAATTTTGCTGTTGGATTTGGAAATATTGATTTAGAAGCTGCTAAAAGTAGAGGAATAGCAGTAACAAATACGCCTGAAGTTCTTACTGATGCTACGGCAGAAATTGGGGTTTTACTAATTCTCGGTGCTTGTAGAAGAGCTTCGGAGGGAATTGCAAGCGCTCGAGAAGGTGGTTGGAAATGGTCTGCAGACTATCTAATAGGAAAACAATTAACTGGAACGAGACTAGGTGTTTTAGGAATGGGAAGAATTGGTCAAAAAATTGCAAAAATTGCAAAATCTCTTGGAATGATAATTCATTATCATAATCGATCAAAGTTAAGTGACGATAAAGATCAAGGTGCAACTTACCACGATACTTTAAAAGGTTTGCTTTCGGTATCTGACGTTCTTTCAATTTGTTGTCCAGCTTCTAAGGAAACTGTTGATATGATTAATAAAGAAACCATAGAATATCTACCAAAGGGTGCAGTTGTAACCAATGTCGCTAGAGGAGATATAGTTGATGATGAAGCAATGATAGATGCTCTTGAGAGAAGAAAAATTTATGCGGTAGGATTAGATGTGTATAAGAATGAACCAAATTTAAATCCCGGTTATCTAAAGCACAAAAGTGCATTTATTCTTCCTCATTTAGGAAGCGCTACCAAAGATACTAGAACTGCAATGGCTAATTTAGCAATAGATAATATTGATGAGTATTTTAGCACTGGTAATTGCAAAAATAAAGTTAACTAAACTTAAACATATTTATGATTGAACAGATTGCATTTATTGGTGTTGGTAACATGGGCTGTCCAATGGCAGAAAATCTTAAAAAATCTGGAAAAAAAATTAAAGTTTTTGATATTTCAAAAAAAACAATTGAGTTAGCTAAAGAAAAAAATCTTGATGTAATTGAAAATTTAAATGATCTAATCACTAAAGAGGTGACAACAGTTATAACTATGCTTCCTGAAGGAAAAAATTCTAAAGAGGTATTTTTAGGCGAAAATGGAATTATAAATAAAGTTTCAAAAAACTGTCTTTTAATAGATTGTTCAACAATTGATATTCAAACCTCAATAGAGATTGGAAAAAAAGCGACAGAGAGCGGCATCAAAATGATTGATGCACCTGTTAGTGGTGGAGTAATGGGAGCGCAAAAAGCAACACTAAATATAATGGTGGGTGGTACAAAAGATGCTTTTGAGCTTGCACTACCTTTATTAAAAATCATGGGTAAAAATATTTTTCATGCTGGAGATTTAGGAAGTGGCAATGGCGCTAAGATTTGTAATAATATGTCTTTGGGAATAGCTATGATTGCAGCCTCAGAGTCATTAATGTTAGCCAAAAGATTAAATATTGATATCAAAAAAGTTCATGAAATTATGAAAAATGCATCAGGTAATAGTTGGCCTATTTCTGTTTATCCTCCCTTACCAGGTTTAATAGAAGGTACACCTTCAAACAATAACTATCGACCAGGATTTTCTGCAGGAATGATGAATAAAGATCTTAAACTCGCAAGTGAATGTGCAGAAAGTGTTAGTGCTGATACACCATTAGGCAAGATGGCATTAGAAATATATAGAAAATTTTGTGAAGAAGGCAATGATACTAAAGATTTCTCAGCAATATCAAAAGTAATTGGTGGTGATGCTTGGGATTACCCAATAGATTAAATCAAAAATTAACAGAGAAACAGAGGTTCCTCCAAGTAATGTTAAACTTCATATTCCAGCTGAAAAATGTTGTGTTTATGAAGATGATAAATTGATCTAATCAATAAGTTCTACTTCAGATTGTAACTAAAGTTAACATAGCTATTTTTCCTATGGACTCTAACTTCTATTTATAATTAACTCATGAAAGTTAATTAACTAATAGAGGAGAAAAAAATGATTAAAGAAAAAAAATCATTGAAGGGAAAATCACCTTCAAGACGTAAATTCTTTAAAGCTGCTGCTGCAACTGGTGTTGCTGCTGTAGCTGCATCATCTTTAGCCGCTCCAGCTGTCGCTGCTGATAGAGTTGAAATATCTATGGTAGCAACTTGGCCAAGAGATTTTCCTGGTCTAGGAACTGGTGCACAAAGATTTGCAGATAGATTGGGTGCAATGAGTGATGGACGTATACAAGTTTCTTATTATGCATCTGGTGAAAGAGTAAAAGCATTTGACTCATTTGATGAAGTTGCTTCTGGTAATTCACAAATGTATCATGCAGCAGACTACTACTGGGTTAAAAAACACCCAGCATTTGGATACTTTACTGCAGTTCCATTTGGTTTTACTTACTCAGAAATAAATGCTTGGATTCACCATGGAGGTGGACAAGAACTTTGGGATGAACTAACAGATGATTTTGGAACTCAAAGTTTTATTTGTGGTAACACTGGAGTACAAATGGGTGGTTGGTTTAATAAAAAAATTAGATCAGCTAATGACTTTAAAGGTTTAAAAATGCGTATGCCTGGATTAGGTGGACAAGTTCTTGGAAAACTTGGTGGTTCTCCAATTTCACTTCCTGGTGGACAAATTTATGAAAACCTTGTTTCAGGTGCAATTGATGCAACTGAATGGGTAGGACCTTGGAATGATGAAGCTATGAAGTTCCATGAAGCTGCTAAATATTATTACTACCCTGGTATGCACGAACCTGGTTCGATGTTAGCTTGTGGTGTTAATAAATCATGGTTTACAGGCTTATCAAAATCAGATCAAACGCTAATTAAAACTTGTTGTGCTTGGGCTGATGAAATTACGATGGCTGAGTACAATGCTAAAAATGGTGCTGCACTAGCTCGTCTAGTAAATGATCATGGTGTTAAACTTGAGAAGTTTAATGATAAAGTTTATGATGCGTTTGCTAAAGGTGCTGCAGAAGTTTACGATGAAGTGCAACAACATAGTGATCTTGCTAAAAGAACACATGCTGCTTTTGTTAAAGGTCGTAAAGAAATTGGTGCTTGGACTAATTTGTCTGACTCACCATATATTCAGCAAAGAAACAGAGCTTTAGGACTTTAATAACACTTAAAGTTAGAGTAAAATTTGATATAAGGGCCCTTTATTAAGGGCCCTTTATTTTAGTACGTTTTGTTAAGTAAAGTTCTTTGTTTTATGGTTACAAAAAATAATCTATCAATATTAATTAGAATATTTAGTTATTCGATATTAGCTATTACTTTTGTTTTTTTAATCAATAATGCTTTAACGGTTTGGTTTGATTGGCCTGGTATTAAGCAGCTATGTTCAAATTATGGTTTATTTGGATTTAAAGAATTAAGTAAACCTTTAGAAGGATCAGCATTAACTTTATCTTTTATTCAGTTATTTTTTTATTTTTTTTCAATAGTAGTAGTAATTTTTTATATTTTTAAATCTATTAACCAAACATTAGAATCTGATGCAGAAATTCTTACTAAATTTACAGCTTATATTATTAGATCTTCTTTCTGGGCAGTTTTAATAGTTGGAGTTGCAGATTTTTTAGTTTCATTTATGGTTGTTGAAAAATTAGTTGAACCAATTTTTGGTGAATTTTTAAAAGTTAAATTGGTTATTCCAAATTTTAGAATTACATTTGTTCATTTTCCTTTAATATTAATTTCATTTGTAATTGGATATTTTACAAGAACAGTAGGTTTTATTTGGTTAGCTATTTTAGTAGTTGGTAGTGAATTTTCAATTGTTCTGTCTAGATTTATATTTGAGTATGAACAGGCTTTTCAAGGAGATTTAGTTCGTTTTTGGTATTCCGCTCTTTATCTTTTTGCCAGCGCCTATGCTTTAATGCATGAAGGCCATGTTCGAGTTGATGTTTTATATACTGGTTTTTCTGAAAGAAAAAAAGCTTGGACAAATTCAATGGGGTCATTGCTGTTAGGAATTCCACTTTGTCTTATTGTTATATTTTTAGGATTAAGTGGTAAAGCGAGTATTATTAATGGCCCAGTTCTCTCCTTTGAAATTACGCAGCAAGGTTCTAATGGATTATATTTGCTTTATTTAATGGCAATATATCTAGCTGTATTTGCCGTAACTATGTTAACTCAATTTACTAGTTATTTTATGAGTAGTAGCCATAAACTTTTAAAAAATTAAATCATGGAACATTTATTTTTATCACTACTTGTAATAATCATGATAGCAGCACTGGCATCAGGTTTTCCGGTTGCTTTTGCATTGCCTGGTTCTGCTATTATTTCAATAGGTCTTGCGGCTTTTTTTGGATATCTTTTCGAAGGAGATGTGAGTGCTTATTTTGCAACAGATGGCCCAATAGAATGGTTAACGGCTGGTATTACTAATTTCAGAAGTAATTATTGGGATGTAGAAACAGATACTTTAATCGCAATACCTTTATTTATTTTTATGGGGATAATGTTGCAAAAATCTAAAATTGCAGAAGATCTTTTAGTAACCATGGGGCAGTTATTTGGCCCTATTCCTGGAGGATTAGGCATTTCAGTAATTTTTGTTGGAGCCTTGCTTGCAGCTACAACAGGTATAGTTGGAGCAACAGTAATTGCAATGGGTTTAATCTCTCTGCCTACTATGCTGAATAATAAATATGATAAAAGTCTTGCGAGCGGCATTGTTTGTTCATCTGGAACACTTGGTCAAATAATACCTCCATCAATTGTTTTAATTATTATAGCTGATCAATTAGCTAGCGCTTCTGATGTTGCAAATACAATAAGACAGTCAGATTATAAATTGCTTACCGGAGAGTTTAATATGCCTGGTGAACTTAGAGTGGGATCTACAAGTGCTGGAGATATGTTTCTTGGAGCATTACTACCTGGATTAGTATTGGTTGGCTTGTATATGTTATATGTTTTTATTTATGCAAGATTTAATCCAAAGGCAGCTCCACCTGTTCCATTTAAGGGTCAGTTTGATTTTAAATTTTGGGTAAAAGTTGTTATGGTAATAATTCCTCCACTTGCATTAATTTTTGCAGTTCTTGGATCTATATTGATGGGTATAGCAACTGTAAATCAAGCTGGCTCTATTGGAGCGATAGGAGCAACTATAATGGCAGGTTATCGTCTTCATCAAGGTAAAAAAGATGCATATTATCCATTACTAATAACTGTTATAGGTATAATTCCTATTTTTATACTTTCGAACAATTATAATTTAAACATTAAAGCTTTAGAAACTAGAAACTTTGCTGCAATTATTATAACAGCTTTTTTTACTATAATATTTTTAACTGGTATCGTATGGAGTTTTTGGAGAGCTTACAAAGTCGATAATGTTTTAAAAGAAGTTGTTACAGAAACTTGCGTAACTACATCGATGGTTTTTATAATTCTTCTAGGAGCAGCAATGTTAACTTCAGGTTTCAGAGCTTTTGGAGGTGAAGAATTAGTAAGGGATTTTTTACAAGATTTACCTGGAGGATTTTGGACACAGTTTATTGTAGTTATGGCAGTAATATTTTTATTGGGCTTTTTTCTTGATTTTATAGAAATTGCAGTGGTTGTTGTCCCTATTATTGCGCCAATATTATTAGCTGAAACTGGAGCTAATGTTAGTGCAATTTGGTTAGGAGTAATGATTGGCGTTAATTTACAAACTTCTTTTTTAACTCCTCCATTTGGTTTTGCGTTATTTTATTTAAAAGGTGTTGCACCCAAGTTTGTTACAACTTTGAATATTTGGAAAGGCGTTTTTCCTTTTATAATATTACAACTTATAGGATTAGGAATTGTAGGTTTTTATCCATCTTTGGTAAATTACTTACCAGCAAGAACATACTTAACATCTCATGTAGCTCCGCCTCCAATGAATCCTAAACTGCAATATTGTCTACAAGACTATAAATTTGATATTTACAATAATGAAGAACAAAGAATTAAAACTGCCATATTAAACTTTCAATCATTAGTTCCAACCGATCTTCCTATTGATAAACTTGATATTTTTGAGGAACATTTTGAAAATGCGTTAGGAACCTTTGCTTTAGTTAAAAAACTTCAAAAAACTGAAAAAGAATATAATTTATTTGCTGACGGTTATAGAGATCTTCACTTTAGCGTAAGGAAAAAACAAAAAAAGATAAGAAAAATAGATAAAAGAATAGAAAAATTAAAATCTGAAATTAGAAATTTAGACAAGGATAATGTGGCTGAAAAAAATAAAATTGAATTGAAGATTGAAGATTATAAATTGGAGATCAAAGAAATAAATAAACAAATTCCTGAGAACTGGACATCAAAAAATAAAGAATTTGAAATTTTACTTAAAGCTAAAAATACTAAAACAAAAAGATATAGAAAAAATGTTGATCAAGCTTATGATAATTTAGATCAAATAGTGATGTTCATTCAAGAACATAAAAAATTAGAAGAGCTTTCACCTGAAATTAAGAAATTAAAAAATACTATAGATAATAAAAATTATGAAAACTCAATTGCAATCATTGATAATCTTTTTGAAAAATTAGGAGAAATCTCTGGTACAGAAGAGTTTGCAAATAAATTAGATGATTTAGTATCTATTATAGATAATGATGAAATTGATGAAGAAAAATTGTTATCTGCTAGTTCAGAAGCATTTAGTTTATTTGATTTAGAAGTTTCTTGGAGAAATAATGCTAACAAAAATTTGTTACCAGAATTAATGAAATATAACGAAGTTATTAAAAATAATATTGGATTAAGACTTCAGTCGAAATTAACAAAAGAACAAGCTAAATTTGTAGCAAGATGTAACTCGCTTCACAGAGATGTATCTTTAAATTTCTAAATTAATGGATAATTATATTCTACCTAAAAGACAGGCTATTAGTGTTTTTTTTGTTTTTGCCTTTGGATATTTTTTATCTTGTTTATTAAGAGCTATTACAGCGACTCTTTCTCCAATTTTAACTTCAGAATTTGATTTATTAGCTGCTGATTTAGGACTTTTAGCTGGTGGCTATTTTTTAGGTTTTGCTTGTATGCAAATTCCTCTTGGATATTTATTAGATAAGTTTGGACCAAAAAAAATTGTCTCGTCATTTTTATTAATTGCATTGATAGGAACTGCATCATTTGCACTTGCTCAAAGTTTTTCAGGTTTATTA
Source organism: Pelagibacteraceae bacterium AG-319-F18 (assembly GCA_003283905.1). Taxonomy (GTDB): domain Bacteria; phylum Pseudomonadota; class Alphaproteobacteria; order Pelagibacterales; family Pelagibacteraceae; genus Pelagibacter. Next base: position 9,365 of record QBXA01000001.1, read on the forward strand.
ATTTCTAGAATTTTAATTGGAGTTGGAGTTAGTGCTTGCTTAATGGCACCATTAACTGGTTATAGAATTTGGTTTGCAGAAAACCATCAACAAAGAACTAATTCATGGATGTTAATGATAGCTTCATTAGGATTTTTGTCTTCAACATTGCCAGTACAACTTCTATTACCTAGCTTTGGATGGAGATGGTTATTTGGTGGAATTGCAATTCTGATATTAATCAGCATTTTTTTAATGTTAGCTTTTATTCCTAAATGGGATCATCAAAAAGAAAACGAACTACAAGAAAATTCATCAAAATCTGGTTCTCTAGCTGACGTATGGAAAGATAAATTCTTTATAAGTGTTATTCCAATGGGCTTATTCAACTATGGAGGATTAATGGCAATCCAGACTCTTTGGGCAGGTCCTTGGATGATAAGAGTTGCTGGCTACACTCCTCTTGAAAGTGCTACAGGATTATTTTGGATAAATATTACAATGCTTGTTTCGTTTTTTTTATGGGGTTATTTTTTGCCTAGAATTACTAATCTTGGTTTTAGTGCATTTAAGATACTTAAACTTGGTTTACCAATCAGCTTTTTTATTATGTTAATCATAATATTTCTTGGCCCAAAAGCAGGAGCATTTTATATTACATTATTTATTTTGAGCTCAATTTTTTTATCAGTCACCCAGCCAGCTGTTGGATTATCATTTCCTAGTTATTTAGCTGGTAAAGCTCTTACATCATTTAATTTATTGATATTTTTAGGAACTTTTATAATGCAGTGGTTAATGGGTCTTGTGATTGATTTAATTAAAAATTTTGGTTACTCAGAAATATTAGGTTTTAAGTCAGCATTTTCTGTTTTCTTAATTTTAAGTTTTTTTTCATATATATTTTTTTTAATTATTAATAAAAAAAAGTAAAATGAGTTTTTTGAAAATTGCTATAGGACTACTAGTTATTTATACTTTTTTTTTAGTATTGATATTTATATTTCAAAGAAACTTAATGTATCATCCAGATGAAAATAATTATTCTGGTGATAAGCTAGAAGTGGATATCAAAAAAGTTAAAATCAAAACTTATGATGGTATAGATTTATTAGGATGGTTTCATAAAAAAGATCTTAAAAAATATAAAACAATTATTTATTTTCATGGAAATGCTGGAAAACTTGAAAATAGAATTCATAAATTAAATCATTTTAAAGACATGGATGTAAATTTTTTAATTATTGCATGGAGAGGTTTTAGTGGAAATGATGGCAAACCTTCAGAGGAAGGACTCTATATAGATGGAAATAGTGCAATTAAATGGTTAAAGAACTTAGGTTTATTAGAGGAAAATATCATAATTTATGGAGAGTCTCTTGGTACAGGTGTTGCTACAGAAATAGCCCAAAATAATAATTTTGCAGGATTAGTATTAGAGACTCCTTTTACTTCAATGACCGAAGCTGCAAAAAATTTTTATCCTTATATTCCTGTTGGAATTTTATTAAAGGACAAATATGAAAATGATAAAAAAATTAATAATATTAATATTCCAGTTTTAGTGATGCATGGTGAGGTTGATCAGATAGTTCCTTTCTGGATGGGTAAGAAAATTTATGAAATAGCTAATCAACCTAAATATTCATATTTTACAAAATATGACGATCATATGATGGAATATGATGAAAAGCTTATAGATGAGTTAAAGATATTTGTTAAAAGTTTAAATTAAGCCACATTCTAAACAAATATAGCACAAGTTTTTTTTTAAACATTAATATATGAAAAAAAAACTTTTACTAATTATTATTTTATTATCATTTAAAAGCTTTGGATTTGCACAAGATAATAAATCTAGCGTAGATAAGTTATTTCATATTGATCAAATGAATTCACATGATGAAAATTTTGCTCTTTATTTTAAAACTAGAGAAAAAGCTATTTTGGCTAGAGGCGAAACTAGTAATTATATAAATGATTATCCAAAAGATCTTTATATCTATGATTATAAAAAAAAAAATTCATCTCCATTAATATCTTATGAATGGTTTCCAGCTAGAGCAAAATACTTTCTTGAAGAATATAATTTTCCAGTTTTTCCTGACGATTTTGCATATTATCTTTTAAATGATAATAGAACTTTAGTTATGATCAGTGCTGTTAAAAGTTTAAATGTTAACTTTAAATTCGATATTAAAGATAAAAAATTAGAACTTTACCCAAAGAATGGAAAATTTGATTTTATTATTTCGTCAATAGCTAAAAATTGTGGGCATGATAATTTCAAAGAAAATTATAAGTGCAGCTTCTATAAACCTTTAATATCAAGCACTTTAATCAATTAATTTGGATAAAAGCATCAGCAAATTTTTCTGCTTCAAAGATTTGTAGATCATCTTCTTTTTCTCCTAGGCCTAAAGCAATAATTGGAAGCTTATACTTTTTAGCAACAGCTAAAAGAATTCCCCCTTTAGCAGTACCATCTAATTTTGTCATTATGAGACCAGTGATTGGGATAATTTTATTAAATTCCTCAACTTGATTAATTACATTTTGTCCCGAAGTAGCATCTAAAACTAAAATTACATCATGTGGCGCCTCAGGGTCTATTTTTTTTGTTACATTTGCAATTTTTTTATACTCCTCCATTAAATTTTTTTTATTCTGTAATCTTCCAGCAGTATCAATTAAAACTTGAGTAAAGTTATTTGCAATTGCATCTTCAATAGCTTTATAAGCAACAGAGGCAGGGTCTGCACCTTGTGAGGATTTAGTTATCTCAACTTCTACTTTGTTTGCCCAATTTTCTAATTGTTCAATAGCTGCAGCTCGAAAAGTATCTGATGCAGCAAGCATAACTTTATTTCCATTTGCTTTTAATATTTTACTAATTTTTCCAATAGTTGTTGTTTTTCCAACACCATTAACACCCGAAACTAATGTAGCGTTAATTTTTTCTTTTTTTTGAAAAAAAGAATTATTTTCAAGAGGTTTCATTAAAGAAATAATATACTCTTTTAAAATTGCACTTATTTCCTCGGCAATATCTTTCTTTGGATCAATTTTACTATTTGAGATTATTTCTTTAATTTCAGATGCAGCAACAACTCCAACATCAGACTCAATTAAATATTCTTCAATTCTATCTAAAGTTTTGTCATCTATTTCTTTTTTTACAACTATATCTCTTAAGCCAGATGTAAAAGCAGATGCACTCTTTTTAAAACCAGATTTAAATTTATCAAAAATTCCCATTAAATATTAATCTCAATATTTCTAATATCTGAGACAGGTCCTTTCATGTGAATACTATTGTTTTGATCAATTATTATTGACAGTTTTCCTAATGCAAATTCAATATCAGTTTTTTTATCTGTTAGTCCATTAATATTTGCTGCAACAGCAGTAGCACATGCCGCTGTTCCACATGCTTTTGTAAGCCCAGCACCTCTTTCCCAAACCTTAACTTTAATTAATTTTTTACTAATAACTTTTGCAAGAGTTACATTACATTTCTCTGGAAAATAATTGTGATTTTCTATTTCAGGTCCTATCTTTTTTAAATCATAGTCCTCAATATTATCTACAAAAAAAACAACATGAGGATTTCCTACATTTACAGAAGTTCCGCCTATATGCTCAATGTTATTTGTATTAACAATTTTGATGTTTAAGTTTTTTGTATCCAAATTTTTGTTTAATGGAATTTCATTCCAATTTGTTTTTGGAATTCCAATTTCAGTTTCTACTAAATTGTTGCCTAAAATTTGTGATTTTAATGCACCAGAAGAGGTCCAAAGTATAATTTCTTTATCATTATTTTCTTTTGATAAAAGATCAGCTACACACCTAGTGCCGTTTCCACATGCACCAGAAATACTTCCATCTGAATTATAGAACTCTAATCCAGCATCTTTATTATCACTTTTTTGGATAAAGATTAGTTGATCACATCCAATAAAATTCCGATCACATATTTTAATAATCTGATCTTTGGTTAGATTATAATTTTGACTTCTTTGATCAATAATTACAAAATCATTGCCCAAACCATCCATTTTAAAAGCTTTAATATCCATATATAGATATTTAACTTATTTATTGACTTTTTGAACCTCTATTATAGGTTGTTCCCGTTTCCGCAAAAACATTAACTTTGCGGTGTCTTTGGAAACAAAGAGATCGACACTAGTCAGCGAGGCTTCGCCCACTAGTGCGATTACTGCTGTGCGTAATAAATATGTTTGAAAATTTAACAAGTAAATTCGAAGAAATTTTTTCTTCTTTAAAAAAAGCCCCTTCACTTGATGAAGCTCAAGTAGATGAGGGATTAAGAGGTATCAGGCAGGCTCTGTTAGAAGCCGACGTTACTTTAGAAGTAGCCAAAGAATTTATAGAAAATGTAAAACCAAAAGTTCTGGGCCAAGAAATTATTAGATCAACCTCACCTGGGGATATGGTCGTAAAAATTGTTTATGATGAATTAGTTAATCTATTAGGTGGATCAAATAATGAGATAAATCTTAGTGCTGTACCGCCAGTTCCAATGATGCTTGTTGGGTTACAAGGTTCAGGAAAAACAACAACTACTGCAAAATTAGCTAAATATTTAGAAACCAACAAGAAGAAAAAAGTGATGATGGTTAGCCTTGATATTTATAGACCAGCTGCGCAAGAACAACTTAGATCACTTGGAGCGCAAAATAATATCTTAACTCTGCCTATTATTGAAGGTCAACAACCAACAGATATTTGTCAAAGGGCTATTAGTGCAGCTAATCTAAATGGTGCTGAGATTATTTTATTTGATACTGCTGGCAGAACCCAAATTGACTTGCAAATGATGAGTGAAGTTAAGCAGATTGAAAGTGTAATAAATCCTACTGAAACATTTTTAGTTGCAGACTCCTTAACAGGACAAGTCGCAGCATCTGTTGCAAAAGAATTTAAAAATACTGTCAATCTGTCAGGAATAATTTTAACTAGAGCAGATGGAGATGCAAGAGGTGGTGCAGCTGTTAGTATGAAATATGTCTCTGAAGTACCAATTAAATTTTTAGGTATTGGTGAAAAAATTGATAATCTTGAAGTATTTCATCCTGATAGAATAGCAAACAGAATTCTTGGAATGGGGGATATTGTATCTCTTGTGGAAAAAGCTGCACAAGATTTAGGTGAAGAGAATATAAAAAAAGCAGAGGAAAATTTAAAAAAGGGTCAATTTTCTATGCAAGATTATTTAACTCAGTTGAGACAAATGAAAAAAATGGGTGGTATTGAAGGAATAATGTCTTTTATGCCAGGAGTTTCAAAAATGAAATCTCAAATGGATTCAGCTGGAATTGATGAGAGCATTATTACAAAAAATGAAGCTATCATTTTATCAATGACTAAAAAAGAAAGAGAGAACCCAAAACTTATTGATGGTTCTAGAAAAAAAAGAATTGCTAATGGCTCTGGCACAGATCCGGCCACTATCAATAAATTGCTTAAGCAATTTAAAATGATGTCTGAAATGATGAAAAAGATGTCAAAAGGAAATCTGAAAGGTATGTCTGATAAAGGGATACCGCCAGAGCTATTTAATCAATTAAAATAATAAAAGGAGAATAAATGTTAAAATTAAGATTATCAAGAGGTGGTACAAAAAAACGTCCAGTATACAAAGTTGTTGTTGCAGATAGTCGTTTTGCAAGAGATGGAAGATTTATCGAAAAAGTTGGATTTTTTAATCCACTTTTACCTAAAGATAAAAAAGAAAGAGTTGGTCTTGAAGCTGAAAGAATTAAATATTGGCTAGGTCAAGGTGCTCAACCAACTACTAGAGTTGCAAGAATTTTGGGTGAAAATGAATTAATGGAAATGCCAGTTAATGGAAATAACCCTATAAAAGCAGTCCCAAAAAAAGAAAGAAAAAAAGAAGGTGTAGAAGCTCCTAAAGCAGAGGCAGCACCAGCAGCAGAAGCTCCTAAAGAGGAAGCTCCTAAAGCAGAGGCAGCACCAGCAGCAGAAGCTCCTAAAGAGGAAAAAAAATAATTTAAAAGTTATTTATTTATGTGGAAAGCAAAGGTGTTTACACTTTATCCAGAAGTTTTTCCTGGACCTTTATCCAAAGGTTTATATGGGAAAGCTTTATCCAAAGATTTGTGGGATTTAAAAGTTGTAAACATTCGTGAAGCAGCTGAAGACAAACATAAAACAGTTGATGATACTCCTTATGGTGGTGGTTCTGGTATGCTTTTAAAAGCAGATGTTTTAGCAAAATCTTTAGATCAAAATAAAAATGAAGGTGAGAGAATTGTTTATTTGTCACCTAAAGGAAAAAAATATGATCAACAATATGCTCAAGAATTATCAAATGAAAAATCTGTATCTTTTATTTGTGGACATTTTGAAGGAGTTGACGAAAGAGTGTTGTCTTCAAGAAATATAGAAGAAGTCAGTATTGGAGACTACGTTTTATCCGGAGGAGAAACTGCAGCTTTTGTTGTTATTGATAGTATATTGAGACTTTTGCCTGGAGTTTTAGGCAACGAAAATTCTAAAGTTGATGAGAGCTTTCAAAATGGCTTATTGGAGTATCCTCAATATACAAAACCTCAAATTTGGGAGGAAAAAGCTGTTCCTGACGTCTTATTATCTGGAGATCACAACAAAATTAAACACTGGCGTTTATCTCAATCTGAGGCTATAACACGCGACCGAAGACCAGATTTATGGCAAAAATATAAGAAAGATTAACTTGATAATTACTAAAATGAAAACAATTGAAGAAATAAACCAACATAACGTAAAAAAAATTCTATCAGAGAAAAAAATTCCAGAATTTTATCCAGGAGATGTGGTTAAAGTTGGTGTTAGAATTACAGAAGGTAAAAAAGAAAGAATTCAATATTTTGAAGGTGTCTGTATTGCAAAAAAAAGCAGAGATTTAAATTCATCTTTCACTGTAAGAAAAATTTCATTTGGGGAAGGTGTTGAAAGAACTTTTCCTTTATATGGAACATTAATTGATTCAATTAAAGTAATTAGATCAGGTAAGGTTAGAAGAGCTAAGTTATATTATTTAAGAGATAGAACTGGAAAATCAGCAAGAATAGCAGAAAAGATAAGAAAGAAAATTGGAATTGATATTGATGTAAAACCAGAAACGGTTACAGAAGAAAATGTAGTACCAGCAACTGAGACTGCTAAAGAAGAAGTTTCAGTAGCAGAGGCAGCATCAGCAACTGAAGCACCTAAAGAAGAAGCTCCAGTAACAGAAGTAAAAAAAGATGAAGTTACAGAAAAAAAACAAAAATCAGAAAGCGCTTCAGAAAAAAAATAATTTTTTTTTCAATGTCCACTACTCTTTACGATAAAATTTGGAATGATCACCTGGTTGATCAACAAGAAGATGGTACAGCATTATTATTTGTTGATAGGCATTTGGTACATGAGGTTACTAGCCCTCAGGCATTTGAAGGATTGAGAAACTCAAATAGAAAAGTTAGACATCCTAACTTAACTTTAGCGGTGGCTGACCACAATGTTCCAACAACTGATAGAACTAAGGGGATATCAGATCAAGATTCTAAAATTCAAGTAGATACCTTAGAGGATAACTGTAAAGAATTTGGTGTTCAACTTTTTGGTATGGACGATAAAAGACAAGGTATAGTCCATATTATCGGACCTGAACAAGGTTTTACTCAACCAGGAACAGTGATCGTATGTGGAGATAGTCACACTGCAACACACGGCGCTTTTGGGTCTTTAGCGTTTGGTATTGGTACATCAGAAGTAGAGCATGTTTTAGCAACACAAACATTAGTTCAAAAAAAAGCAAAAAATTTTATAATAAATGTTAATGGCCAACTTCCTTTAGGAGTTACATCTAAAGATGTAATACTTCAAATTATTGGAAAAATCGGAACAGCAGGAGGAACAGGCTCTGTTATAGAATATGCTGGTGATTTAATAAGATCTTTAAGTGTTGAGCAAAGAATGACAATTTGCAATATGACAATTGAAGGTGGAGCAAGAGCAGGATTAATTGCACCAGATGAAAAAATATTTAATTATTTAAAAGGAAAACCAATGTCACCAAAAGGAGACAGCTGGGAAAAAGCCTTAAATTATTGGAACAGTCTTAAAACTGATACGGATGCAAGTTTTGATCAAGAGCTTAATCTGAATGCTGGAGAAATTTTACCGATGATTACTTGGGGAACATCACCACAGGATGTAATCACAATTGATGAAAAAATTCCAAATCCCGAAAGTGAAAAGGATGAAGATAAGAAAAATTCAATTGAAAGAGCATTAAAATATATGGGTTTAAAACCTGACATGGCAGCAACCGATATTAAAATTGACAAAGTATTCATTGGAAGTTGTACAAATGGAAGAATAGAAGACTTGAGAGAAGCAGCAAAAATTTTAAAAGATAAGAAAATATCTTCAAATGTAAATGCAATGGTTGTTCCTGGCTCTGGATTAGTTAAAGAACAAGCAGAGCAAGAAGGACTAGATAAGATATTTTTAAATTCAGGTTTTGAATGGAGAGAACCAGGATGTTCAATGTGTTTAGCAATGAATGCTGACAAATTAAAACCTGAAGAAAGATGTGCTTCTACTTCAAATAGAAATTTTGAAGGTAGACAAGGGAGAGGCGGAAGAACTCACTTAGTTAGTCCAGGAATGGCAGCAGCAGCAGCGATATCTGGAAATTTAGATGACGTTAGAAAGTATCAAAACTAAATGCAAAAATTTAACAAATTAAAAAGTATCCCAGCGTATTTACCTATTGTGAATATTGATACGGATATGATTATTCCAAAACAATTTTTAAAAACTATTAAAAGAACCGGTCTTGGAAAAAATTTATTTTTTGAAATGAGATACGATGATCAAGGAAAGGAAATCAATGATTTTGTTTTAAATCAAAATCCTCATAATGAGTCTAAGATTTTAATTGCTGGTAAAAATTTTGGATGTGGTTCATCTAGAGAGCATGCGCCTTGGGCATTATTAGATTTTGGAATAACATGTGTAATAAGTTCAAGCTATGCAGATATTTTTTATAGCAATTGTTTTAAAAATGGAATTTTACCAATAATTCTTGAGGAAGAAATAATTAAAGAATTATCTGAATATGCGAATAGAAAAGAAGAGATATCTGTTGATTTAAACGAAGAAAAAATTGTTTATGGAAATAATGAAATTAAATTTAAAATAGATACATTTAAGAAAAAATGCTTACTTGAAGGATTAGATGATATTGCTCTATCATTAAAAAAATCAGAAAAAATTGAAAACTTTGAGAATGATTTAAAAAATACAAAACCATGGATTTTTAATGATTAAAGTAAAAAAAAGAAAAATACTTTTATTACCAGGAGATGGTATTGGTCCAGAGGTTATTGGTGAAGTAAAAAAAATTATTAATTGGTTTAATGATAAAAAGTTACTAGATTTTGAAATTGATGAAGATCTAGCGGGTGGATGTTCTTATGAAAAACATGGAACACCAATTACCGATGAAGTGTTTTACAAAGCTTTAGAAAGTGAAGTAGTTATGCTCGGTGCTGTAGGTGGTCCCAAATGGGATAATTTAGATTTTTCAAAGAAACCAGAAAGAGCATTATTAAAACTTAGAAAAGAACTTAAATTATTTGCTAATTTAAGACCTGCGATTTGCTTTGAGCAATTAGTAGATGCTTCTACACTTAAGCCAGAAATAGTGTCTGGTTTAGATATAATGATAGTGAGAGAATTAACGGGGGGAATTTACTTTGGTGAACCAAGAGGAATAAAACCAATAGATAATGGTGAAAGAAAAGGAATTAATACACATACTTACACCACTAGTGAAATAACTAGAGTTGCTAGAGTTGCTTTTGATTTAGCAAAAAAAGATCTAATAAAGTTACTTCATGTGAAAAATCTAATGTAATGGAGGCAGGACAGCTTTGGAAAGAAGAAGTTCAAGAGCTTCATGATAAAGAATATAAAGATGTAGAACTAAGTCATATGCTTGCTGATAATTGTGCAATGCAACTTTTAAGAAATCCAAAACAATTTGATGTGATAGTGACAGATAATTTATTTGGAGATATGCTTTCAGATCAAGCTTCAATGCTAACAGGATCCTTAGGACTTCTTCCGTCAGCTTCTCTAGGAGCAAAAAATAAAGATGGAGAAATGAGAGCAATGTATGAACCTATCCATGGTTCAGCACCTGACATTGCAGGCAAAGGTATTGCCAACCCAATTGCATCAATTTTAAGTTTTGCAATGGCTTTAAGATATTCATTAGACCTTGATAATGAAGCAGATAGTCTAGAAAAAGCTGTTCAAGAAGTACTAAATGATGGCTTAAGAACAAAAGATATAATATCTGAAGGAACGAAAGAGATTTCCACCTCAGAGATGGGTGATGCAATAATTTCAAAATTGCAATAAATCTAGAATTATTCTAAGGTTCCCAAATGCCAAGTTACACAGCACCACTAGATGATATGTTATTTCTCTTTGAAAAATTAAGAGATAATAAAAATTATAATGATTTAGAAAAATATAATGAAGTTAATTTAGATTTAGTAAAAGATATTTTAGAAGAGGCCGCAAAAATTAATCAAAATATTATATTACCTCTTGCATTAGCTGGTGATGAAAATCCTGCTAAACTAGAAAATGGTGTTGTTAGAACACCTCCAGGTTATAAAGAAGCTTATAATAAATATATTGAAGATGGATGGATATCGTTATCTTGTGATCCAAAATATGGTGGCCAGGGAATGCCTAAAACGGTAAGTGCGTTTTTTGATGAAATGTTATCTTCAACTTCTCTTTCTTTTAAACTTTATAGTGAATTAACAATCGGTGCATATAATTGCATTCTACATCATGCAAGTGATGAGACAAAAGATAAATATCTTCCAAAAATGGTTGAAGGAAAATGGAGTGGAACAATGTGTTTAACTGAACCAGTCTGTGGAACCGATTTGGGAATGTTAAAAACTAAGGCAGTAGAACAAGCGGATGGCACTTTTAAAATTAGTGGACAAAAAATATTTATTACTTCAGGAGATCATGATCTCACAGAAAATATTATACATTTAGTTATAGCTAGAGCAGCAGATTCTCCTTCGGGAACAAAAGGGATAAGCTTGTTTCTTGTTCCCAAATTTATAGTAAATGAAGATGGATCTATAGGTCCAAGAAATGGCGTATCTACAGGTTCAGTAGAGCACAAAATGGGAATTAAAGGTTCAGCAACTTGTGTTTTAAATTTTGATGAAGCGACTGGATATTTGATTGGAACAAAAAATAGAGGTTTAAATCAAATGTTTACGATGATGAATTTAGAGAGAATTTTGGTAGGTATTCAAGGTTTAGGAATATCTGAAATAGCTTATCAGAATTCACTTACTTATGCCAAGGAGAGAAAACAAGGCAAAACAAATAATACTAAATCTACTAATGGAGCTGATTTTATAATTGAACATGCTGACATCAGAAGATCTTTATTAAATATGAAATCAATTATTGAAGGCGAAAGAGCATTAAGTTTTTGGTTGTCACAACAAACGGAAGTAAGTCTTAATCATCCAGATGAAAAAATTAAACAAGAAGCATCTGATTTTGTGTCTTTAATGACACCGGTTGTAAAATCATTATTCACAGATTTAGCAATGGAAATAACTAATGATGCCATGCAAATTCATGGAGGCTATGGATACACAAAAGATCAAGGAATTGAACAGTTATATAGAGATAATAGAATTACACCAATTTATGAGGGGACAAATTCAGTCCAAGCAGCTGATTTAGTTTTTAGAAAACTTTCAAATAAAAATGGAAATATAATTAAAAAGTTTTTAGATATGGTTAAAAGTGAATGTGATAGTAATAATGAAAAAGTTAAATCATATTCTAAAGAATTAAATTATTATCTAGATATTTTGCATAAATTTACGGGTTGGATTGAAGACAAAACTAAAGTTGAAAAAGATGATGTTAGTGCAGCTGCAAATGATTATTTAAAAACACTTGGCTATGTATCGATTGCATATTCATGGATTAAGATATTAGAAGTAAGTTTTTCTGATTATGAGACTAATAAAGAATTTTACGAAGATAAAATAAAAACAGCAAAATTTTATTTTGATAAAGTTTTACCAAGAGCTGAATTCCATTATAAATCTGCAATATCTGGAAGTTCAAATATAATGAATTTTAAATTTAATTAATTATGAGTATTTACGATATAAATTTAGATAAAAATAAAGCTAATCATATTTCTCTTACTCCATTAACATTTTTAGAAAGAGCTAAAGATGTTTATCCTAATTATGAGGCTATAGTTTATGAGGATAGAAAATATACTTGGACGGAAGTATATAAAAGAGCTGTAAAATTTGCGAGCGCATTATCCAAAATTGGAATTGGCAAAGGTGATACTGTTTCATTTTTAGCATTTAACACTCCTGAAATTTTTGAGGCACATTATTCAGTTCCAATGAATGGCAGTGTACTAAACACAATTAATGTTAGGTTAGATGCAAACACTATCGCATATATTTTGGACCATAGTGAAGCTAAAGTATTAGTTGTAGATAGACAGCTTCATGTGGAAGTTAAAAAAGCATTAAACATGATAGATAAAAAAATTATTATCATTGATATAAATGATAAACATGCAGATCAATCAAAACTGGAAAAAATTGGTGAATTTGAATATGAAGATTTTTTAAACACAGGTGATGAAAACTATGACTGGAAAATGCCAAAAGATGAATGGCAAGCTATATCTTTAAGCTACACTTCAGGAACAACAGGAAATCCAAAAGGAGTTGTTTATCATCATAGAGGTGCCTACTTGATGTCGACTGGAAGTTCTGTTGCTTGGAATATGCCAAATAGGTTAAATTTTATGACAGTTGTTCCAATGTTTCACTGTAATGGTTGGTGTTATCCTTGGACTGTTCCGATGTTAAATGGAAGAACTATTTGTCTTAGAAACATAGATGTTAAAAAAATTTTTGAATTAATAGATAAGTATAATGTAACCCATTTTGGTGGTGCACCAATTATATTGAATATGATTACAGGAGCACCAGAAGCTGATCGAAAAAAACTAAAAAATAAGGTTTATGTGCTAACGGCAGGAGCTCCCCCACCCAGTATAATTTTTAAGAAAATGAAAGAACTTGGTTTTGAAGTAATGCATGTTTATGGACTAACAGAAACCTATGGTCATGTCACTCAATGTGCTTGGAATGAAGAATGGAATAGTTTTGATGAAGATAAACAGAATGAAATTAAAGCAAGACAAGGTGTTAGGTACCCAAATACTGAAGGTGTTACAGTCATGGATCCTGAAACTATGAAAGAAGTACCATATGATGGAAAAACAATTGGTGAAATTATGATTAGAGGAAATGTAGTAATGAAAGGATACTTAAAAGATAAAGACGCAACAGATAAAGCAATGGCTGATGGCTGGTTTCATACTGGTGATTTAGCAGTTATGCACCCAGATGGATACGTTAAGATACAGGATAGATCTAAAGATATTATTATTTCTGGAGGTGAAAATATTTCATCTATTGAAATTGAAAATACACTAGCAAAACATCCATCAGTATCTATCGCAGCAGTAGTTGCAAAACCTGATGAAAAATGGGGAGAAGTTCCTTGTGCGTTTATAGAAATGGTTCAAGATAAACCAGTTACAGAAAAAGAATTAATAGACTTTTGCAAAGAAACTCTAGCTGGTTTTAAAGTACCTAAAAAAGTTATTTTCTGTGAATTACCAAAAACATCAACAGGAAAAATTCAGAAATTTGAATTAAGAAAACAGTTTTAGGAAATTATTTGATATTCGAACTAGAAAATAAAAGTGTTCATGCATCAAATGCTGGACAAGAATTAGATCATAAAAAAGAAACTATTATTTTTCTTCATGGTAGTGGCCTTTCACATATTGTTTGGTCTTTAGTTGAGCAATTTTTTTCAAACAAAAACTTCAATGTATTGTCAATTGATATCCCTGGACATGGTAATTCAGAGGGTCCTTGCCTTCACACAATTGAAGAGATTGCTGACTGGTTAGAAAAAGTATTTGTTAAATTAAAATTAGAGAATGTTATTTTGATTGGTCACTCTCAAGGATGTTTAGAGATGCTTGAATACTCAAACAAATATAAGAGTAGGTTAAAAAAATTAGTTTTCATGGGCGGATCTTATAAAATGCCTGTAAATAAAGACTTAATAGACCTAGCTGAAAATGGTGATTCTGATGCTGTTAAACTAATGATGAAGTGGGGTTATGAAGGCTCAAAAAAATTTATAGGTGGAAACCCTATAAAAAGAATAATCGAATCTCCAAAAGATATTAGTGAAATATTAGGAGTAGATCTTGTTGCTTGCAACAATTATGTGAATGGTTCGAATGCTGTAAAAACAATTGATTGTCCTACGATGTTTGTCTTTGGTGCTTTAGATAAAATGGTTAACATTGAGGTCGGAAAAAAATTTGCAAACATGGTTGACAACTCAACTACTCATATAATTGATGGATGTGGTCATATGATTATGATTGAAAAAGCTTTTGAAATGCGAGAAAAGGTGTTGCAATTTTTACAAAAATGAAAAATTATTCAATAGCAAAATCTAGAAGACTTAGAAGTACACCTTATACTTCTAGAATAGAAAGTCAGGGTGTAACAGCTTATACAGTTTATAACCATATGTTGTTACCAGCAGCATTTGGGTCATTGGAAGACTCTTATCATCATTTAAAAGAACATGTTCAAATTTGGGATGTAGCAGGGGAAAGACAAGTAGAGATTTCAGGAAAAGACTCAGCAAAATTAGTGCAACTTATGACCTGCAGAGATTTATCTAAATCAAAAGATGGAAGATGTTATTATTGTCCAATTTTAGATGATGAAGCTGGTATAATTAATGATCCTGTTGTCTTAAGAATAAATGAAAACAGGTGGTGGATTTCTATTGCTGACTCCGACGTTATATTATTTGCTAAAGGTTTGGCAATCGGAAATAAATTTAATGTTAATATAATCGAACCAAATGTAGATATTATGGCTGTTCAAGGACCAAAGTCATTTAAATTAATGGAAAAAGTTTTTGGAGATAAAATTACAAAATTAAAATTTTTTGGTTTCGATTATTTTGATTTTCAGGGAACTAAACATTTAATCGCACAATCTGGCTGGTCTAAACAAGGTGGTTACGAAATTTATGTAGAAAACACTCAATCAGGTTTAGATCTATATGATCATTTATTTGATGTTGGAAAAGAATTTAATGTAAAACCAGGTTGCCCAAATTTAATTGAAAGAATCGAAAGTGCTTTATTATCTTTTGGAAATGATATGGATAATGAGGATAATCCTTATGAGTGTGGTTTCGATAAATTTATAAATATAGAATCTGATATTAACTTTCTAGGTAAGGAAAAATTAAAAAAAATTAAAGCCGAAGGAATTAAAAAAAAATTAATGGGAATTAAATTTGAAGCTAAAGAAATAAGTTTATCAGGATCGCTAGATTTAAAAGATGAAAATAACAATATTATTGGAGAATTAAGATCGGCATGTTATTCACCTCATTTTGGAAAAGTTATTGGCATAGCAATGATAAAAAAGCCTTATTGGGAAGTGTCTCAAAGCGTTAAAGCTGAGATAAACGGCAATATTTGCATCGGAAACGTTTGCGATTTACCTTTCATTTAGTATAAACTTCAACAAAATCATGAATATAGCTATCGTTGGAGCCACTGGTAATGTAGGCAGAAAAATATTGGAAGTTCTGGAAAAAAAAGAGCTGGTTATAGATAATTTGTATTTATTAGCTTCATCTAGAAGTGCAGGATCTAAAATTAGTTTTAATGGAAATGAACATGAAGTAATTGATTTAGAAACCTTTGATTTTTCAAAAGTAAAAATCACTTTTTTTGCAGCAGGAGGAAAAATTTCAGAAAATTATGCTAAAATTGCTGCAAAGCATTCTTTAGTAATTGATAATTCAAGTTTTTATAGAATGGACCCAGATGTTCCTTTAATAGTGCCCCAGGTAAATTCAGATCATTTAAAAAACATAAAAAAAAATATTATTGCTAATCCCAATTGCTCAACAGCACAATTAGTTATTGCATTAAAACCTTTGCATGATTTGTTTAAAATTAAAAGAATAGTTGTGTCGACCTATCAATCAGTTTCTGGTGGTGGTAAAGCACCGATGGATGAATTAATAGAACAAACTAAATTAGTTTTGGATAACAAAAAAGTTGAGTCTAAAAATTTTACGAAACAAATTGCGTTTAATGTAATTCCTCACATAGATGTATTTGCTGATGATGGTTACACAAAAGAAGAGCTTAAGATGACCGATGAGACAAAGAAAATTTTAGATAACAAGATAGAGTTAACGGCTACGTGTGTCAGACTACCTGTTTTAGTTTCTCACTCAGAATCTGTTAATATTGAATTTGAAAAACCCTTTACATTGGAAAAAGTAAGGAAAGTTTTGGATAATTTTGAGGGATGTAAAGTGATAGATGAAAGATCAGATGGAGGCTATTCTACACCTTTAGAGGCTGAAGGAAGTGATCTAACTTTTATTTCAAGAATAAGAGAAGATAAAACTTTAAATAATGGATTGAATATGTGGATTGTTTCAGACAATCTTTTAAGAGGTGCAGCTTTAAATGCAGTTGAGATAGCCGAAACCTTAATTAAAAATAATTTTTATGGAAAATAAAAACCCTTTATCACCTCATATACAGATTTATAAATGGCATATTTCGTCTTTAGTGTCTATTTCTCACAGAATTACAGGAATCATTAATATCATTGCAATAACTCTAGTTTGTATTTGGGCGTCATTTTTAATTCTAGGAGATACAAATTACAGTTTTATAAATTTATTTTTAAATTCTTTTTTAGGGAAATTTATTGCCATTGGTTTAGCATGGTCGTTTAGCTTTCAAATTTTAAGTGAGATTAGACATTTGATAATGGATATGGGTTATGGTTTTGAATTACAAACAACCAGAATAACAGGATTAGTTGTTATTTTTGGATCAGTTTTATTAACAATTTTAACTTATTTAATAGGTAAAAATTTTATTTAATATGAATTTAGCAACAAAAAAATGGATTTTTTTAAAAGTTTCATCAATCATTTTATTGCCTTTAATGCTTTGGTTTATCGTTAATTTTATAGCTATTTATGATCAAAGTTATTCAGAAGTCTTAAAATTTTTTACTAATTCAACTACTAAATTTTTGTTTAGTTTATTTATAGTTTTTGCATATTTTTTTTCAGCTTTAAGTATTAGTGAGGTTTTTGAAGACTATATAAGTAATGATAAAATCAAAAATGTCGCAAACAGACTATTATTTTTATCTGCTATGATTATTCCATTAATAACAATTATATTTTTATTTAATCTAAGTTAATGAGCTCTTACAAAATTATAGATCATGAATATGACGTTGTAGTCTTAGGTGCTGGAGGTTCTGGCCTCAGAGCCGCTGTAGGGTTAAGTGAAGCTGGATTAAAAACTGCATGTATATCAAAAGTTTTTCCAACAAGAAGTCATACATCTGCTGCTCAAGGAGGAATTTCAGCTGCTTTAGGTAACATGGGTGAAGATGATTGGAGATGGCATATGTATGATACTGTAAAAGGTGCTGATTGGTTAGGAGATCAAGATAGTATTGAGTATCTATGCAAAGAAGCTCCAAAAGCAGTAATTGAATTAGAAAAATATGGAGTTCCCTTTAGTCGTACTGAAGAAGGAAAGATTTACCAAAGGCCCTTTGGTGGAATGACAAAAAATTATGGAAACGGAATAGTCCAAAGAACTTGTGCAGCAGCTGACAGAACAGGTCATGCAATATTGCATACTCTTTATGGACAAGCTTTAAAACATAACACTGAATTTTTTATAGAATATTTTGCTTTAGACTTATTAATGAAAGAAGGTGAGTGTAAAGGGTTGATTGCTTGGAATTTAAATGATGGAACAATTCATAGATTTAGAGCTCACACAGTTATAATTGCAACAGGAGGTTATGGAAAAGTTTATTATTCTGCAACTTCTGCTCATACTTGTACTGGAGACGGCAATGCAATGGTTTTAAGAGCTGGATTGCCACTACAAGATATGGAGTTTGTTCAATTTCATCCAACAGGAATATATGGTCATGGTACTTTAATAACAGAGGGTGCAAGAGGTGAAGGTGGATATCTTACCAATTCCAAAGGTGAAAGATTTATGGAAAGATATGCACCTAATGCAAAAGATCTAGCTTCTAGAGATGTTGTGAGTAGATCAATGTCTATAGAAATAAATGAAGGAAGAGGTGTTGGAAAAGATCAAGATCATGTTCATTTAAACTTAAGTCATTTAGACAAGGAAATTATAGAAAGTAGGTTACCCGGTATAACTGATGCAGCAAGATTATTTGCAAATGTAGACGTTACTAAAGAGCCAATTCCAGTTGTGCCAACCGTTCATTACAATATGGGTGGTATTCCAACAAACTATAAGGGAGAGGTTTTAACAGTTAATGGCACTGAAAAAACTGTTCCTGGATTAATGGCGATTGGAGAGGCAGCATGTGTTTCAGTTCATGGAGCTAACAGATTAGGGTCTAACTCTTTAATTGATTTAGTTGTTTTTGGAAGAGCTGCAGCAAAAAGAGCTGCAGAAATAGTTAAACCAGGGACACCACATGAAGAAATCGGAGAGTCGGAAACTCAGAAATGTATTGATAGATTTGATAAAATCAGAAATGCAGAAGGAGATACTGGAACAGCAGAATTAAGACTAGCGATGCAGAAAACAATGCAATCTAAATGTGCAGTATTTAGAACAGAGAAAACACTCAAAGAAGGAGTTGAAGAAATCAGAAAAACTTACGATGGGTTAGACTCTCTTTCAGTAAAAGATAAATCATTAATATTCAACACTGATTTAGTAGAAACTTTAGAATTTGATAATTTGATTAGACAAGCAGTAGTGACAGTAGATTCTGCTTATAATCGAAAAGAAAGTAGAGGCGCGCATGCTCGAGAAGATTATCCCAAAAGAGATGACGAAAAATTTATGCAGCACACTCTTGCTTGGTGTAATGGCAAAGATACAAAAATAAGTTATAGAGAAGTTCATAAGTCTACTTTAACAAATGAAGTTCAATATTTTCCACCACAAGAAAGAGTTTATTAATGGTTCAAATTAATTTACCTGAAAATTCTCAAGTCAAAAAAGGCAAGTATTTCAAAGACAAAACTGGTTCTACGAATTTAAGAAAAGTTAATGTTTATAGATGGGATCCTTCAACTGGAGAAAACCCAAGAATAGATACTTATGAAGTTGATATGGATAATTGCCCGTCTAAAGTTTTAGATATTTTAAATAAAATTAAGAATGAAATTGATCCAACAGTTGCTTATAGGAGATCTTGTGCACATGGAGTTTGTGGATCCTGTGCTATGAACATGGGTGGTAAAAATGGTTTAGCTTGTACAACTTCTCACTCAGAGATTGACGGCGATATAGACATTTATCCATTACCTCATCTAAAAGTTAAAAGAGATTTGATTGGAGATTTGGATGGACTTTATAAACAATACCAATCAATTGAACCTTGGTTAAAAAATAATACAAAATCGAAAACAGCTGAGATTTTTCAATCTAAAGAAGATCGAGCAAAATTGGATGGTGCATATGAGTGTATAATGTGTGCATGCTGCTCAACTTCATGTCCTAGTTATTGGTGGAATGGAGATAAGTATTTAGGTCCAGCAGTTCTTCTTCAGGCTTATAGATGGATCATTGATAGTAGAGATGATGAGAGAAAAGCTAGATTAAAAAAAGTTGCTGATGAACTTAAATTATATAGATGTCATACCATTCTTAATTGTACCAGTGCTTGTCCAAAAGGCTTGAATCCTGCGAAAGCAATAGCAGAAATTAAAAAAATGTTAGCAACAGCTAATGTTTAAATAGACTAATAAGAATTTTTGATCTAAAACACCGTATCCATGAAATTAATAGAACACTATGTAGGCGGAAAAACTATTCCTGGATCATCTAAAAAAAAAGGGAAAGTTTTTAACCCAGCAACAGGTGAACAAGAGTCTGAAGTTAGATTAGCTTCAAAATCAGACTTAGATCATGCGGTAGAAGTTGCTAAAAAAGCTTTTGAAACATGGTCTTTAAAACCTGCTTTGCAAAGAGCTAGAGTAATGTTCAAGTTTAAAGAGTTAATAGAAAAAAACTCTGATGAACTTACTAAGCTAATTGTATCTGAACATGGAAAAGTTTTTGAAGATGCTCGAGGATCATTAACAAGAGGCCTCGAGGTTGTAGAGTTTGCTTGCGGTATTCCAAATTTATTAAAAGGTGAATTTTCTGAAAATGTTGGAACAAATGTGGATAGTTGGTCTATGAGACAACCATTAGGAGTTGTAGCTGGAATTACACCATTTAACTTCCCTGCAATGGTGCCAATGTGGATGTTTCCGATAGCTATAGCTTGTGGAAATACTTTTATATTAAAGCCATCTGAAAAAGATCCTTCATGCCCAATGAGATTAGCAGAATTGCTTTCAGAAGCAGGTCTTCCAGAAGGAGTATTTAATATTATAAATGGTGACAAAGAGTCTGTAGATGCAATTCTAGAAAATAAAGATATTAAAGCAGTAAGCTTTGTAGGCTCTACGCCGATTGCAAAATATATATATGAAAATTCAGCTAAGAATGAAAAAAGAGTTCAAGCATTAGGTGGAGCTAAAAACCATTTAGTTGTAATGCCTGACTGTGATTTAGATGGAGCAGTTAATGGATTAATGGGTGCTGCATATGGTTCTGCTGGTGAAAGATGTATGGCGCAATCAGTTGCACTTGCAGTAGGAGATATTGGTGATGAATTAGTTTCAAGACTTTCTAAAAAAGCAGAAGCTTTAAAAGTAGGTCCAGGAATGGATAAAAGTTCTGAGATGGGACCTTTAGTTACTAAGGAGCATCTAGAAAAAGTTAAAAGTTATGTTGATTTAGGTGTTGAAGAAGGTGCAAAACTTGTTGTTGATGGAAGAAATTTAAAACTTCAAGGTTATGAAAATGGTTTTTATATAGGTGGATGTCTTTTTGATCAAGTCAATAAAGATATGAGAATTTATAAAGAAGAAATATTTGGTCCGGTACTATCAGTTGTCAGAGTAAAAACTTTTGAGGATGCTGTAAAATTAATTAATGATCATGAATATGGAAATGGAGTTAGCATTTACACAAGAGATGGGGACGCAGGTAGAACTTTTGCAAATAAAATTCAAGTAGGCATGGTGGGTATTAATGTTCCAATTCCAGTACCAATGGCATTTCATAGTTTTGGAGGCTGGAAAAGATCTTTGTTTGGAGATAGTGGAATGCATGGAATGGAAGGAATAAAATTTTATACAAAATTAAAAACAATAACTTCAAGATGGCCATCTGGAATTCGATCGAATGCAGAATTTGTAATGCCAACAATGAAATAATAGGAAATAAATGACAAAAATATCTTTAATTGGCGCAGGTCAAATCGGTGGAACATTAGCACACTTAATTGGAACAAAAGATCTTGTAGATGAAGTAGTATTGTTTGATGTTGCAAGTGGAATTGCCAGAGGTAAAGCTTTAGATATTGCACAATCGTCTTCAGTAGATGGCTTTAATGTGAAATTTTCAGGCACTGATGATTATAAAGATATAAAAGATTCTGATGTAATTATTATTACAGCTGGAATTCCAAGAAAACCAGGAATGAGCAGAGATGATTTGTTAGGTATAAATCTAAAGATCATTAAACAAGTAGCTGAGGGAATAAAACAAAATGCTCCAAATGCATTTGTAATATGTATAACCAATCCTTTAGATGTGATGGTTATGGCTTTTCAAAAATTTTCAGGCTTACCAGCTAATAAAGTTGTTGGTATGGCTGGAATTTTAGATAGCTCAAGATTTAAATTATTTTTATCATTGGAATTAAATGTTCCAGTTAAAGAAATAGAAGCAATGGTAATGGGAGGTCATGGAGACACAATGGTTCCAATGCCAAGATTTACAAAAGTTTCAGGAAAACCTTTGCTTGATCTAGTAAAGGATGGAAAAATTTCCCAAGAGAGATTAGAAGAAATAAATCAAAGAACTAGAGATGGTGGTGCTGAGATAGTAAAATACCTTGAAAAAGGATCTGCATTTTATGCACCTGCAGCTTCTGGAGTTCAGATGGCAGAGGCGTACTTAAATGATGAAAAAAAATTATTACCATGCGCTATTCAATTAAATGGCGAATATGGTGTTAACAATGTTTATGCAGGTGTTCCAGTAATCATTGGAAAAGATGGAGTAGAAAAAATAGAGCAAATTGATCTAGATAATAATGAAAAAAAAGAATTTATGCATTCTATTGATGCAGTTAAAGCTCTATGGGAAGCGGCATCTAAAATAGATACTGATCTTTCTAAGTAATAATGAACATTCACGAGCATCAAGCTAAACAGATTTTAAAGAAATATGGTGCAGCTGTTCCTGAAGGTGTATTTGCTCTTTCTGTTGATGAACTAGTAGAAAAAGCGAAATCATTAAATACAAAAAAATATGTTTTAAAAGCACAAATTCATGCAGGAGGAAGAGGTAAAGCAGGAGGAGTAAAAATTTTAGATACTATTGAAGAATTAAGTGAAGCAGCAAAAAAGCTTATGGGAAAGACTTTGATAACTCATCAGACAGGACCAGAGGGAAGAAAAGTAAAAAGATTATATGTTGAAGAGTCATCAAACATAGACAAAGAATTTTATTTATCTTGTTTGGTTGATAGAGCTAGTTCTAAAATAGCTTTTATATCTAGTGACCAAGGTGGAATGGATATCGAAGAAGTAGCAAGTAGTTCACCTGAAAAAATTATAACAACTAAAGTTGATATAAATAATGAAATTTCTGATAAAGACTGTGATGAAATAATTAAAATATTCAACTTAAGTGATAGCTCAAAAAAACAAGCAATTTCACTAATAAAATCAATTTATCAAATGTTTATAAACACTGATGCAAATATGGTTGAGGTTAATCCACTAATTTTAACTAAAGAAGAAAAAATTATTTGTTTAGATGCAAAAGTAAATTTTGATTCTAACGCTTTATTTAGACATCCTGAAATTGTTGAACTAAGAGATTTAGATGAAGAAAATCCAACAGAAATAGAAGCAAGCAAACATGATCTAGCTTACATTAAGTTAGATGGAAGCATTGGTTGTATGGTTAATGGAGCAGGATTAGCTATGGCAACTATGGATATAATAAAATTATATGGAAAAGAACCAGCAAATTTTTTAGATGTTGGAGGTGGTGCTTCAAGGGAGAAAGTTTCAGCAGCCTTAAAGATAATTCTGTCAGATAAAAATGTTAAAGGAATATTGGTTAATATTTTTGGAGGAATAATGCGATGTGATATTCTTGCTCAAGGGATAGTAGATGCAGCTAAAGAAATAAATATTAGTGTTCCATTAGTTATTCGACTTGCAGGAACAAATTTTAAAGAAGGAAAAGAAATATTAGATAACTCAGGATTAAAATTAATTTCTGCTGAAAATTTAGATGATGCAGCTAAAAAAATTGTAGAAGCAATAAAATAATATGTCAGTTTTAGTAAATAAAGATACAAAAGTAATTTGTCAGGGTTTTACAGGTGCACATGGTACTTTTCATTCTGAACAAGCAATTAAATATGGAACTAATTTAGTTGGTGGTGTAACTCCTAAAAAAGGTGGTCAAAAACATTTAGATAGACCTGTTTTTAATAGCGTTATTGAAGCAAAAAAAAGTGTTGGCGCAGAAGCATCGATGATTTATGTGCCAGCTAAATTTGCTGCTGCAGCCATTATTGAAGCTATCGATGCATCTGTAGAATTGATTGTTTGCATCACCGAAGGTATCCCAGTTCAGGATATGCTTAAAGTAAGACAAAAATTAAATGGTTCACAAAGTAGGTTGATTGGACCAAATTGCCCAGGAATAATTACTCCAGATGAATGCAAAATTGGAATTATGCCAGGAAATATTCATAAAAGAGGATCAGTTGGAATTGTATCACGATCTGGAACCCTCACTTACGAGGCGGTCGCACAAACAACTGAGAATGGTTTAGGTCAATCAACTTGTATTGGTATCGGAGGTGATCCAATTAATGGAACAAACTTTATCGATTGCTTAGATTTGTTTTTAAATGATGAAGAAACAGAATCTATTTTAATGATAGGAGAAATTGGGGGCACAGCAGAAGAAGAAGCTGCTGAATTTGTTAAAAACCACAAAATCAAAAAACCAATCGTAGGGTTTATTGCTGGAATTACAGCTCCCCCAGGACGTAGAATGGGCCACGCAGGAGCCATTATTTCAGGAGGAAAAGGTGCTGCTGAGGATAAGATTAAGAAAATGGAAGAATCTGGCATTATAGTAGCAAAATCTCCCTCAATAATTGGAAAAACTTTATTTAATAAATTGTCAAATTGAAAAATAATATTAGGGGACTATATTAAATAAATAGATGTCAGCATCAGAAAATCTCGAATACGAAAAAACTTCATTTTTAAACAAATCTAATAGTGCGTTTATTGAGAGAATGTATCTAAAATTTGTTAACAAAGAAGCAGATTTACCGGATAGTTGGAAAGATTATTTTGAAGGTATCGGAGATGAGTTAAATATTATTGCAAAAGAAATTAACGGTCCTTCATGGGGCCCCAAAAAAAATACAGTAGATATTGACGAACTTCAAAAAAAAATTGATCAAGAAGAAAAAAATTCTAATGGTATTGTTGTAAACAATAATGGACTGAGTTCTGGTTCTTCAAAATCTAATGAAGATTCTATTAAAGCAGTTTCAATGATCAGATCATATAGACAAAGAGGTCATCTTATAGCTAAACTTGACCCACTCAAACTGATGAAATCAGATTATTTAGTTGAGCTTCATCCAGAGTCTTTTGGTTTTAAAAAAACAGATTATCAAAAAAATATTTATCTTGGCGGGGTAATAAATAAACAAAATTCAAACATTAAGGAGATATTAGGTTTTTTAAAAAAAACTTATTGCGGACCAGTTGGTTATGAATATATGCATATCTCAAACCCTTCAGAGAGAAAATGGTTTAGAGATAGAATTGAAAAATCAGAAGATAATTTAAATTTTACTAAAAATGGTAAGAAAGCTATTTTAAATAAATTGATTCAAGCTGAAGGTTTTGAAAAATTTCTTCATACAAAATATGTCGGAACTAAAAGATTTGGATTAGATGGTGGAGAAAGTTTAATACCTGCTTTAGAGCAAATAATTAAAATTAGTGGTCAGTTTGAAGTAAAAGAAGTTAAGATTGGTATGTCTCACAGAGGAAGATTAAATGTTTTAGCTAACGTGTTGCAAAAATCATACAAAAGAATATTTAATGAGTTTGTCGGAGAGTTTGGAACCTCATTAGATGAGGGTGCGGGAGACGTTAAGTATCATTTAGGTGCCTCATCTAACAGAGAGTTTGATGGAAATTCAGTTCATGTTAGTTTAACTGATAATCCATCACACTTGGAGGCAGTAAATCCAGTTGTGCTTGGTCAAACCAGAGCAAAACAATATTTCCACAAAGATAAAGAGAGAAACAAGGTAATACCAATTTTAATTCATGGTGACGCTGCATTTGCAGGTCAGGGTGTTGTAGCCGAATGTTTTGCAATGTCTGGGCTACCTGGTCATAATACTGGTGGTACAATTCATATTATAGTCAATAATCAGATAGGGTTCACAACTAGTCCAAGATTTGCTAGGTCTTCTCCATACCCTTCTGACATAGCAAAAATGGTTGATGCTCCAATAATTCATGCAAATGGAGATGATCCAGAAGCAGTTGTTTATGCGGCTAGAATAGCAACAGAGTTTAGATTAAAGTTCAATAGAGATGTAGTTGTGGATCTAATTTGTTATAGAAGATTTGGTCACAACGAAGGAGATGAACCATCTTTTACACAACCTTTAATGTATAAAAAAATTAGGTCTCATCCCTCAACAATAAAAGTTTATGGAAAAAAACTTGTAGATGAAAATGTTATTTCAAATGAAAGTTTAGATAATTCAATTAAGATTTTTAAAAACTTGCTTGATGAGCAGTTTAAAAATGCAAAAGATTATAAGCCAAAAATTGCTTGGTTTGAAGGTACTTGGTCAGCTTATAAACCAGAAAAAGGAAAAGATAAAAGAGGAGTAACAGGGGCAGATACTAAAAAGCTCTTAGAAATTTCAGAAAAAATAAATACATCATCGGATGAATTAAATTTACACAAAACAATAGTCAAAATATTAAATAATAGAAAGGAAGCTGTTAAAAGTGGATCCAATATTGATTGGTCAACAGCTGAAGCGTTAGCATTTGGATCTCTATTAGAAGAGGGATATCCAGTGAGATTAGTTGGCCAAGACTCTGGAAGAGGAACTTTTAGTCAAAGACATTCTGTATTAAGAAGTCAAAAAGACAATAGTCGATATGTTCCTTTGAACAATATTTCAAATAACCAAAAACAATTTGAAGTTGTAGATAGTTTTTTATCTGAATTGGCTGTTCTAGGATTTGAGTATGGTTATAGTTTGGTTGAACCTAACACTCTTACTTTATGGGAGGCACAGTTTGGAGATTTTGCAAATGGTGCTCAGGTTGTTATTGATCAATTTATTACATCAGGAGAAAGAAAATGGAGAAGAGCTTCTGGACTAGTAATGTTGTTGCCTCATGGATATGAAGGTCAAGGACCAGAACATTCATCAGCTAGATTAGAAAGATTTTTACAGATGTGTTCAAACGATAATATGCAAGTTATGAATTGCACAACACCTGCAAACTATTTTCATGCTCTAAGAAGACAAATGCATAGAGACTTTAGAAAACCGTTAATTATGATGACCCCAAAATCTTTACTTAGAAACAAATATTGTATTTCAAATTTAGAAGATTTTAGTAAATCGAATTCCTTTCATAGAATACTTTGGGATCATGCAATAGACCCACAAAGCAAAGGTTTTATAAAATTAAAAGAAAGTTCTAAAATTAAAAAAGTAATTATGTGTTCAGGTAAAGTTTATTTTGATTTGTTAGAAGCCAGAGAAAAATTAAAAAAAGATGATGTAATTTTGTTTAGAATAGAGCAACTTTATCCATTTCCTGCAAAAATTCTTGTTAAGGAGCTTAAACCATATGCAGAGAATGCTAAATTTTTTTGGTGTCAAGAAGAACCTAAAAATATGGGCGCTTGGTTTTCAGTAAGAGATTATATCCAATGGACATTAGACACCATTAAGGCTAATAATAATGAAATTTCTTATATAGGAAGAAGCCCTGATGCAACCCCAGCAACTGGATATGCGAAGAGGCATAATTCCCAACAACAAGAAATAATTGATAAGGTATTTGAATAATTATAAATGAGTGAAAAAATTGTAGTTCCTGTTCTTGGCGAAAGTATTACTGAGGCAACAGTAGCAAAATGGCTAAAAAATGCTGGTGATGCTGTTGAAGCAGATGAACCGATAGTAGAGCTTGAAACAGATAAAGTTAATCTTGAAGTGCCATCACCAGTAAAAGGTATTTTAACTGAAATAAATTCAAAAGATGGTTCAGTGGTAGAAGTAGGAGCATTGCTTGGCTCAGTATCAGAAAGTGGATCAACAGGGATAGCTAAAAAAGAAGAGACTACTCAAAAAGAGGACAATGTAATTAAATTAGATCGATCTAAAAAAGAACCAAAAATTTTTGAAGAAAAAATTGATAAAAATAATCAGGAGGAACCATTAGTTTTAACTGATGAGGTCGTAGAAGAAGAAGCTCCAAAGACCAAAACAGAAAAAACAGAACCTAAAATTAATACAGAAAGCCAAACTCTTTCACCTGCAGTTAGAAAAATTGTCGTAGAAAACAAAATAGATATTAATTCAGTTCAAGGCTCAGGAAAAGATGGAAGAGTTTTAAAAGGTGACTTAATAAGTTTAATGGGAGCTAATCCGCAGCCTTCAGAGAGAAAAGTTAAGTATGGTCAAGAAGAAAGAATTAAAATGACCAGACTAAGACAAACGATAGCTAAGAGATTAAAACAAGCACAAGAAAATGCAGCTTTGTTAACTACCTTCAATGAAGTTGATATGACTAATATTATGGAAATGAGAAAAGAAAATCAGCAAGATTTTCAAAATCGTTATGGAATAAAATTGGGTTTTATGTCCTTTTTTGTTAAAGCATGTGTTGTTGCATTAAAAAATTTTCCAGCAGTAAATGCAGAAATAAATGGTGATGAAATAATTTATAAAAATTATTACAATCTTAGTTTTGCTGTAGGAACTGAAAAAGGTTTGGTTGTACCAGTATTAAGAAATGCTGATGAACTGTCATTTGCTGATATTGAAAAAAATATTAAAGAAATTTCAGAAAAAGCAAGAGATGGAAAATTAACTATCGAAGATCTTCAAGGAGGAACTTTTACAATTAGCAATGGTGGCGTTTATGGATCAATGTTATCAACACCAATTCTAAATCTTCCTCAATCAGGTGTTCTTGGAATGCATAATATTGTTGAAAGACCCGCTGTAGTTGATGGGGAAATAAAAATTAGACCCATTATGTATTTGGCTTTGTCATACGATCACAGAATAATTGATGGCAAAGAGTCAGTTTCATTTTTAAAGATGATTAAAGAAAATTTAGAAGACCCTAGAAGGTTGTTTTTGGATATTTAAATGTCGGAAAAATTTCAAGCAGTAGTAATTGGAGGGGGTCCTGGTGGATATGTTTGTGCTATTAGACTTGCTCAGCTTGGATTAAAAACAGCGTGCATTGAATCTAGAGGATCTCTTGGAGGAACGTGTTTAAATGTTGGATGTATTCCGTCAAAATTTATCTAGTAAAGGAATTGAAGTCAGTGAGGTTAAGTTAAATCTTGAAAAAATGATGAAAAGTAAGGATAAAGCAGTGACTATACTTACTAAAGGTGTCGAGTTTTTACTAAAAAAAAATAAAGTAACTTATTATAAAGGAACTGGGAGTTTTAAGTCTAAAAATGAAATTATAATTAAAGACGATCAAAATAAAGAAACTATCATCGAAGCTGAAAAAACAGTGATAGCAACTGGTTCTGTGCCAGTGTCTTTGCCTGGAATAGAAATTGATGAGAAAGTTATTGTGTCTTCAACAGGTGCATTAAAATTAGATAAAGTTCCAAAAAAAATGGTTGTTGTTGGAGGTGGTTATATTGGATTAGAAATGGGCTCTGTTTGGTCAAGGTTAGGAGCCGAAGTGCAAGTGGTAGAATTTTTAGATCATATTACTCCTGGTATGGATAAAGAAATTTCTTCAGAATTTATGAAGATTTTAAAAAAACAAGGCATTAAATTTAATATGCAAAATAAAGTTGAAGCTATTCAAAATAATAAATCAGGAGCAGTTGTTTCAACAATTAATAAAGATGGAAATAAAAATAATTTTGATTGTGATGTCGTTCTTATTTCAGTTGGACGAAAAGCAAACACTAAAGGTTTAAACCTAGAAGCTGCTGGAGTTGAATTAGATGAAAGAAAAAGAGTTACAACAGATAATACTTTTAAAACTAATATTGATAATATTTATGCGATAGGTGATGTTATAAGCGGACCAATGCTTGCCCATAAAGCTGAAGATGAAGGAATTGCAGTTGCAGAAAATATTGTAGGTCAATCAGGCCATGTTAATTATGATACAATTCCTGGAGTTGTTTACACAACACCCGAAGTTGCATCAATTGGTAAGACAGAGGAACAATTAAAAGAATTAAATACAAAATATAAAATTGGTAAGTTTTCATTCATGGCAAACTCTAGAGCAAAAGCAATAGATGATGCGGAAGGATTTGTAAAAATTTTAGCAGACGAAACTACAGATAAAGTTTTAGGTGCCCATATAATAGGCCCTCACGCGGGAGAACTTATTGCAGAAATAGGTGTTGCTATGGAATTTGGTGCAAGCTCCGAGGATATTGCAAGAACTTGTCATGCTCACCCAACATTTTCAGAAGCTGTTAAAGAAGCAGCATTATCAGTAGATAAAAGAGCAATACACTCTTAGTAAATTTTCATATTATTAAGATATGAAAGTACCGATTCTTTTACCAAATATCTTTAATCATCCTTTTACTTATGAGAGTGATATTAATTTAAAAGTAGGTGATTATGTAGTTGTACCTTTTGGTAAATCTAAAATTACAGGAGTAGTTTGGGATGAATTTGAAAAAAAAAATAATAGAAATTTTAAGATAAAGAGTGTTTTAAAAAAATTAGATGTTAGGCCATTAAAAAAAACAACTATAAAATTCCTTAATTGGTTTTCTGAATACAATATAATTCCAAAAGGAATGGCTTTAAAACTAGTTTTACTGAGTAGCAATGCTGTTGAAAAAATTCAAAAAGATATTTACAAAATTTTTGACACAAATATCAAAAAAAATTCAATAAAGCTTTCTGAAGAACAAAAAAAATCTCTTAAAAAAATGAATGTTTCTAATCAAAAATTTAGAGTCCATGTTCTTCAAGGAACAACAGGTTCAGGAAAAACCATGGTGTATTTTGAAGCCCTTAAAGATATTATAAATAAAGGTTTTCAGGGCTTAATTTTGTTACCAGAGATTGGCTTAGCGAGTCAATTTGAAAAAAAATTTATAGAATTTTTTGGTTTTACTCCGGCAGTTTGGCACTCTGGTATTACAAAAAAAAAGAAAGAAATTATTTGGAGCGGAATTGTAAATGGAGAAATTAAAGTTGTCATTGGTGCTAGATCATCATTATTTTTACCATTTAAAAAACTAGGTTTAATTATTGTTGATGAAGAGCATGATCAATCTTACAAACAAGATGAGGGTGTTAGCTATAATGCAAGAGACATGGCTATTTCAAGAGCGTCATTTGAAAATATCCCTATCAATTTAATTACAGCCGTTCCATCAATTGAAACTTATGAAAATATTAAAAAAGGTAAATATAGTATTTCTAAATTAGAAAAACGCTACCAAAACGCATCATTACCAAATTATGAAATAATTAATCTTAATGAAACAAAATTAGAAAAACAGTCTTGGCTTTCAAAAAAAATAATTGAGAAAGTAAATTTTCATCTTGATAAAAACGACCAGGTATTATTTTTTTTAAATAGAAGAGGGTTTTCACCTCATGTACTTTGTAACAAATGCTTTAATAGCTATTTGTGCCCTAATTGTTCAATTAATTTAGTTTATCATAAAAATAAAAATAATTTATTGTGCCATTATTGTGGCTTCAAATCCTCTTTGAAAAGAACTTGCGTAAAAGATGGGGATTGTGAATTTATTTTTAGTGGTCCTGGTGTTGAAAGAATATCTGAAGAAGTTAAAAAAAACTTTCCATCCAAAAAAATTGAAATTTTTTCAAGTGATACTATGAACAAAAAAGGTTCTAGTGAAAAATTAGAAAAAATAATTAATAATGAAGTTCAAATTTTAGTTGGGACACAGTTAATCTCTAAAGGATTTCATTTCCCTAGCCTTAATTGTATTGTTGTAGTTGATATTGATCTTTCTTCACAAGGACATGACTTAAGAGGTGCTGAAAAAAATTTACAGTTATACCACCAACTTTCTGGACGAGCAGGAAGAACAGGGAAACCTGCTACTGTGTATTTTCAAACTTATAATACTAATAATAAAATGATTTCTGATTTAACAAATAGTAATCCAGATATTTTTCTTGATAGAGAATTAGATATTAGAAGACAAAATAAGCTACCACCATTTCAAAGATTTATCTCATTAATCTTAACAGGAGACAATGAGGTTAAATTAGAAAAGGAAGCTTTTTATTTTAAAAACTTTATTGAAAAAAAAATTAATGGAAGAGTTTTAGGGCCAGTTAGAGCACCAATTTTTAGACTAAAAAGAAAATTTAGAATAAGAATGTTAATTAGGGGTTCAAAATCCCTCAAATTACAGAATTCAATCGCTGAAATTATCTCAAATTACAAATTTTCATCAGGAATAAAACTTTCAGTTGATGTTGATCCAATAAACTTCAATTAACCTTTAAAAAAAGGACTTTTAAACGAATGTGCTACTTGAAGACATAATGGTCATATGTTAATTAAAGCCTGATTTAAAATAATCTTCAACATAACAGAGGTACCAAGTTGAGTAAAAATAAGGGATTTTCGATAACTTCAGCTGAAAGATATTCTTTAGCTTTGTATGAACTTGCAAGCGAAAATAATGTTATTTCACAAGCAGAAGATCAATCCTCATCTATCTTAAATTTGATTTCCTCTAGTAAAGATTTTTCAAATTTAATTAAGGATCCAACAAATAACCAAGATGATCTTTTAAAAGTTATTAATGGTTTATCTGATAATAATAAATTTGAGAGTTTATTAAAAAATTTTTTAAGTTTTTTAGTTACAAAAAGACGTTTTTTTTATGTAGAACAAATTTTAAAAAGTTTTATTGAAACATGTTCTCAAAAAAGAGGAGAATTGAAAGCTGAATTAAAGTCTGCAAAAGAACTATCTAGTGATGAGATTTCTAAAATCACAGATGAGCTAACTAAAAACTTTAGTTCTAAAATAAAATTAAACTACAAACATGACGAAAGTTTAATAGGAGGCTTAGTAGTACAAGTCGGAAGTACTATGGTGGACACCTCAATTAAAAATAAATTACAACAAATTGAAAATAGAATGATAGAGGCATAAATGGAAATAAATCCTTCAGAAGTAACAAAAATACTAAAAGAACAAATTAAAAATTTTGGTGATAAAGCAAAAGTAACCGAAGTTGGGCAAGTATTATCAGTAGGAGATGGTATCGCTAGAATTTATGGTCTTGATAATGTTCAAGCTGGAGAGATGGTTGAGTTTGCTGATGGATCTAAAGGTATGGCTTTAAACCTTGAAAGTGAAAATGTTGGTGTTGTAATTTTTGGAGATGATAGAAATATCAAAGAAGGTGATACAGTTAAAAGAACTGGGAATATTGTAGATACTCCAGTTGGAAAAGAATTGTTAGGTAGAGTTGTTGATGGATTGGGAAATCCAATTGATGGCAAAGGACCTTTAGATAAAAGTGTTCAAAAAAGCAGAGTTGAAGTTAAAGCTCCAGGAATTATTCCTAGGCAGTCAGTTAGTGAGCCTATGCAAACAGGTTTAAAATCTATTGATAGTCTAGTTCCAGTTGGAAGAGGTCAGCGTGAATTAATTATTGGTGATAGACAAACAGGTAAAACTGCAGTTGCAATTGATGCCATTATTAACCAAAAGAAAATTAACGAAACTGGTGATGAGAAACAAAAACTTTATTGTATTTATGTTGCTATCGGTCAAAAAAGATCAACTGTAAGACAAATTCAAAAAACATTGGAAGAAGCTGGAGCAATGGAGTATACAACAATTGTTGCTGCAACAGCATCTGACTCTGCACCACTTCAGTTTTTAGCGCCTTATACAGGATGTACAATGGGTGAATATTTTAGAGATAATGGAATGCATGGATTAATTATTTATGATGATTTATCTAAGCAAGCCGTTGCTTATAGACAAATGTCTCTATTATTAAGAAGACCTCCAGGACGTGAAGCTTACCCTGGAGATGTATTCTATCTACATAGTAGACTGTTAGAAAGAGCAGCGAAGTTAAGTGACGAGCATGGCGGAGGCTCTTTAACAGCACTTCCAATTATTGAAACACAAGGTGGTGACGTATCAGCGTTTATTCCAACTAACGTGATTTCAATTACTGATGGTCAAATTTTCTTAGAAACTGAACTTTTTAACCAAGGGATCAGACCAGCTATTAACGTAGGTTTATCTGTTTCTAGGGTTGGTTCTTCAGCACAAACAAAAGCGATGAAAAAAGTTTCTGGATCAATGAAATTAGAACTAGCACAGTACAGAGAGATGGCTGCTTTTGCTCAATTTGGTTCTGATTTAGATGAATCAACACAGCAACTTTTAAATAGAGGATCAAAATTAACTGAACTTCTTAAACAAAAACAATATTCACCAATGACAGTGGCTGAACAAGTTATTTCTGTCTTCTGTGGAGTAAAAGGTTATTTGGATGATATTGAATTAAAAGATATTGCTGAGTTTGAAAACAAAATCATTGAAAAATGTAAGTCTGATAAACCTGAAATAATTGATTCAATTCAAAGCTCAGGTAAACTTGAGGATGATAAAGAAAAATTACTAATTGAAGTAATTACTCTGTTAAAGAAAAACTTTAAATCTTAATTTATTATGGCAAGTTTAGACGACCTTAAAAAAAGAATAGCTAGTGTAAAATCTACACAGAAAATTACAAAAGCTATGAAGATGGTAGCAGCGGCAAAGCTTAGAAGAGCCCAGGAAAGTGCTGAGAAGGGAAGACCTTATTCAGAAAAAATGAATAATATAATTTTAAATCTCTCTAGTGGGATTTCAGACAAAGAAAATGCTCCAAAATTATTATCTGGATCAGGTAATGATAAGGTGCATCTTTGCGTTGTGATGACTTCTGACAGAGGTTTATGTGGTGGTTTTAATTCAAATATAATTAAAAAAGCCAAGAGCTATTTTGTAAGACTTGCAGAACAAGGAAAAGATTTAAAGATCATTACTGTAGGTTCCAAAGGTAATGACCAACTTAAAAGAGCTTATGGTGATAAGATTATTGCAAATATTTCATTTAAAGAATCTAAACATGCTAATTATTTTGATGCTGAAAAAGTTGGTAAAATGGTTATTGAAAAATTTGAAGCTGAAGAGTTTGATGTTTGTACTATTTTTTATAACCAATTTAAAAATGTAATTACGCAAATTCCTCAAGCACAACAAATAATTCCTCTAAATGTTGAAAATTCAGAAGAAAATAAATCTGAGGATAGCTATGAGTTTGAACCAGATGAGGATGAGATTTTAAGCAATTTATTACCAAAAAATATTTCAACGCAAATATTTAAGGCAATGTTAGAAAATTCAGCTAGTGAACAGGGCTCAAGAATGAGTGCAATGGATAATGCAACCCGGAACGCAGGTGAAATGGTTGACAAGCTTACTATTGAGTATAATAGAAGTCGTCAGGCAGCAATTACTAAAGAACTAATAGAAATCATATCAGGAGCAGAAAGTTTATAATTATGAGCAAAGGAAAAATCACACAGATCATTGGAGCAGTAGTAGACGTAAAATTTGACGAAGATCTTCCAGAAATTTTATCGGCATTAGAGTGTAAAAATGGAGACAACAGACTAGTTTTAGAAGTTGCTCAACATTTAGGAGAGTCTACTGTTAGAACAATTGCAATGGACGCTACTGAAGGATTAAAGAGAGGTGATGAGGTCATAAATACTAAAGCACCTATACAAGTTCCTGTTGGACCAGAAACCTTAGGAAGAATTATAAACGTTATTGGTGAACCTATCGATGAAAAAGGTGAAGTTAAAACAAAAGAAAAGTGGCCGATCCACAGAGCAGCTCCTGAATTTAGTGATCAGTCAACAGAAACAGAAATATTAGTTACAGGAATTAAAGTAGTTGATTTATTGGCACCATATGCAAAAGGCGGTAAAATTGGTCTGTTTGGTGGTGCTGGAGTTGGAAAAACAGTTTTAATTATGGAATTGATTAACAACGTAGCAAAAGCGCATGGAGGATTCTCTGTTTTTGCTGGTGTTGGAGAAAGAACTAGAGAAGGAAATGATCTTTATCACGAGATGATAGACTCAGGTGTTATCAAAAAAGATGGAGCAGGATCTAAAGCTGCATTAGTTTATGGACAAATGAATGAGCCTCCAGGAGCTAGAGCTAGAGTTGCTCTTACAGGATTAACTGTAGCTGAATATTTTAGAGATCAAGAAGGGCAAGACGTTCTTTTTTTCGTAGATAACATTTTCAGATTTACACAAGCAGGTTCTGAGGTATCAGCACTATTAGGAAGAATACCATCAGCTGTTGGTTATCAGCCTACACTTGCAACTGATATGGGTAACCTTCAAGAAAGAATTACTACAACTAATAAAGGATCAATTACATCAGTACAGGCAATTTATGTACCAGCCGATGACTTAACTGACCCTGCGCCAGCAACTTCATTTGCTCACTTGGATGCAACTACCGTTCTTTCAAGACAAATTGCAGAGATAGGTATTTATCCTGCGGTAGACCCACTTGATTCTACTTCAAGAATTTTGGACCCTAGAATAGTTGGTGATGAGCATTATAGAGTTGCTAGAGAAGTGCAAAAAATCTTACAAACTTATAAATCTTTACAAGATATTATTGCTATTTTAGGTATGGATGAATTGTCTGAGGAAGATAAATTAGTTGTAGCTAGAGCAAGAAAAATACAGAGATTTTTATCTCAACCATTCTTTGTTGCCGAAGTATTTACTGGATCTCCAGGTAAATTAGTTGATTTAGATTCAACAATAAAAGGCTTCGCTGCGATTTGTAAAGGTGATTATGATCATCTTCCAGAAGCAGCTTTTTATATGGTTGGAACTATAGAAGAAGCGATAGAAAAAGCTGATAAAATG
This sequence comes from Pelagibacteraceae bacterium AG-319-F18, assembly GCA_003283905.1. Lineage (GTDB taxonomy): Bacteria > Pseudomonadota > Alphaproteobacteria > Pelagibacterales > Pelagibacteraceae > Pelagibacter. The sequence goes on from QBXA01000001.1 coordinate 45,997, forward strand.
GCTAAGGAAGCAGCTGCTTAATGAGTGAAGAGTTTAAGATTGAGATAGTAAATCCAGAAAAGTCTTTCTTAGTTAAAGAAGATGTTTCAGAGGTTGTTGTGCCTGCCTTTGAGGGAGAGATGGGGATACTTAAAGATCACATTTCTATTATCTCATTTTTAAAACCTGGAATTATCAAGATTTTATCAAAATCTGGAGATGAAAATTATTATGTTGAAGATGGAATTGTTGAATTTAAAAATAATAATTTATCAATTTTAACTAGCTCAATATTTAATCTTACAGATTTAGATAAATCTAAACAGCAAGATTTACTCAAATTAGCTGAAGAAGAAGCGAGTAATCCTGAAATAAATGATCAATCTAGATACTTAGTTGATCAAAAAATTGAGGTATTAAGATCTCTTAATTAATAATTTTTTTAACTTTCTCTTTAAGCTCTTTGTAAACATGCAGTTTAAAGTCCACTACAACTTCAGTGATCTTATCAAGGTCTATCCATTTCCAATCTAAAAATTCTGGATTTTTAGTTTTAATATTAATTTCTTTTTCATCTCCAGTAAATTTCATTAAAAACCACTTTTGTTTTTGGCCTTTGTATTTACCCTTCCAGATAATTCCTAATAAACGATCAGGAAGTTCATAGGTAATTGTGCCATCTAATTCTTTTATTAATTCTACACTTTTAACACTAGTTTCTTCTTCTAGCTCTCTATAAGCTGCTTTTAAAAAATCTTCACCTTCATCAACACCACCCTGCGGCATCTGCCAAAATTTTTTTGCATTATCTATTCTTCTTGCAACAAAAACTTTATTATCATTATTTAACAAAATTATTCCTACCCCGGTTCTTAAGGGTAGTTCGTTAAAGTTCTTATTCATATTAACCGTTTAATAATTTTATTGCGTAATTTAATTGATTGTCAGTATCTGTTTTAATTCTAAAATCATCACCTTCTTCATTCACTTCAATATCAGGTCTTACACCTACTTCAGATATAGACTTTCCAGAAGGAAGATAATATTTTGCAACTGTTAATCTTATAGCTCCTTTATTCTTTAAAGGAATTATTGACTGCACAGATCCTTTACCGTAACTGTTTTCACCAAGTATAATAGCTCTTTTATGGTCTTTAAGTGCTCCTGCAACAATTTCTGATGCTGATGCTGATCCATAATTGATCAGCACCACTAAAGTTTTCCCATCAGTAATATCCCCTTTTTTTGCAAACCATTTTCTATTTTCTGATTTTTTTCTACTTTTTGTTGATACTATTTCTCCATGTTCCAGGAAAAAGTCGGATATTGTAATTGCTTGAGATAACAGACCACCAGGATTATTTCTTAGGTCTAATATAAACGCTTTCAAGTTTTCATTTTCTTTTAATTTTTTGATCTGTTTTTTAATTTGATCGCTACTATTGTCATTAAAAGAAGTTAAACGGATATAACCAATATTATTTTCCAAAAGATCTGATTTAACAGATTGAACTTCAATTATTTCTCTTGTTATGTTGAATGTAAGAGCTTTTTTTACTCCTCGTCGTCTTATTGTGAGCTCAATATCTGTGCCTACCAGACCCCTCATTAGGTCAACTGCTTCACTTAACGATTTTCCTTGTACCTGAATGTTATCTATTTTTACAATATAGTCTCCAGCTTTAATTCCTGCTTTTGATGCAGGTGTATCATCTATAGGAGTAATAACTTTTACAACACCAGCTTCCATGCTGACTTCAATTCCAAGACCACCAAACTCCCCACTAGTTTCTGTTCGCATTTCCTGAAATATTTCTGGTGACATATAAGCCGAATAGGGATCAAGTGATTGAAGAAGACCATTGATCGCTGAGTCCATACTTTCAGACTGATTAATTTCATCGACATATTCTTTATTTATTTTTTCAAGGACTTCGCCAAATAAATCAATTTTTTTATAAATATCTATTTCAGCTGAGTTTACTGAATATGAAAAAAAAAGGGAGAATAAAAAAATTATAAAATAAAATCGAATTTTTTTCATACAATAACTTTTTCTTTTGGTATTAGTTCTGACCAAATTTTTTCGAGTTCATAAAACTTTCTTTTTTCTGGATGAAAAATATGTACAATTAAATCAATACCATCAACCAGTTTCCACTCATTACTTTCTTTACCTTCTATTTTAGAATTTTTAATACCATTATCTTTTAACTTTTCTAAAACTAGTTCTGATAAAGATTGAATATGTCTTGAAGAAGTACCACTTGCAATTATCATATAATCAGCCATTGAACTTTTATCTTTAAGATCAATAGTGACAATATCTTGTGCTTTGTTGAGATCCAGTGTGTCAATTACAACTGATTTAAGATCTGAAATTTTATCCATTAATTACAATTAGACTATCAAATTTTTCTTAATTGAGAAGATGAAATGTTGACTTTTTTAAACTCTACAAATGTAAGAATTTTATTATTGAGTCTCTTAAATGTCTTTGATTTTAAAGAATTTTTTTTATAACCATGACGATCAAATACAATGATGTTACATTTTTGTGAAATTAATTCAGATTTAAACCATTTGTGAAAGTTAATTAAGTTATCTGCTCCCATTAAAAAAAAAATTTCTATATTTTTATTTTTTTTAATATGGTTGATTAAATTAATAGTTTTATTGGATTTTATAATATTTTCATAAAATTTTACTTTTATAAAAGAATTTAATCCTATTATTTTTTTACAATCTTTTATTTTTTTTGATATTGGTGTTTTACTTTCAGCTTTGAATGGATTTTTTTTAGTAACTGCCCAAATAATTTTTTCAAGCTTAAATCTTCTTTTAGCTTCTTTAGATATTGCCAAATGACCTTTGTGAGCTGGATCAAATGAACCTCCTAAAATTCCAATTTTCATTTTCTATATTTAGTTTATTTTCTTATTTTTCCTTTACTTGAGATTTCATATTTGTATGAAACTAATTGTTCTAATCCAACAGGGCCTCTTGGAGGAAGTGTGTTTGTTGATATGCCTACTTCTCCACCAAACCCAAATTCACCACCATCAGCAAATTGCGTTGAAGTATTATGCATTGCAATAGAACTTTTAACATTCTTTAAAAACTTATTAGCTGTTTTTTTATTTTTAGTAATAATTGAATCGGTATGCATGGTTCCATATTTGTTTATATGATTGATAGCTTCATCATTGCTTCTAACAACTTTAACCGATACTGCGGATGTTAAATATTCTGTAGACCAATCTTTCTTTTTAGCTGGATACACTTTACCTTTGTAATATTTTCTTACGATAATATCTCCGTATATTTTGCAATTCTGATCCCCAAGTCTCTTTAAAATAGGATTACAAAATTTTTTAACTATTTTCTCATGAAGTAAAATGGTTTCAGTTGCTCCGCAAATAGCTGTATTTCTTAATTTTGCATTGTAGATGATATTTGATGCCATATTTAATTCTGCATCTTTATCAATAAATGTGTGACAGATACCTTCCAGATGACCAATTATAGGAACTGTAGAAAACTCCTGAACTTTTTTAACTAAGTTTTTTCCACCTCTAGGAATTATTACATCAATATATTTTTTCATTTTTAAAAGCATAATGTCGACCATCTTTCTATCTTTAGAGTCTACAAATTGAATATAATTCTCATCAACATTATTTTTTCGAAGAGCTTGTCGAAATAATTTTGCCAATATTCTATTAGTATTTATAGCCTCAGATCCACCTTTTAGAATTACAGCATTACCAGATTTAAAACATAAACCTGCTACATCAGACGTTACATTGGGCCTACTTTCAAAAATAACACCGATCACGCCAATTGGTATAGTTACTCTTTTAATACTCAATCCATTTGGTCTAGTCCATTTTTTTAGAGTTACATCTACAGGATCTTTTAGTTTTGAAATTTTAATAATAGAGTCTTTTATGTTTTTAAGCTTTATTTTGTCAACTTGTAGTCTGTGAATTAGATTTTCTTTAATTCCTTTAGTTTTGGCAAATTTAATATCTTTTAAGTTTTCTCTCAAAATTGATCTATTTTCTTTATCGAGCAATTTGGCATAAAGATTTAAAACTTTATTTTTGGTATCTATATCAACTTTTTTTTCAGATGCTCTTCTACTTTTAATACCTATTAAATTCATTATTTTATTCATTTTAAATTTCTACCATATCATCTTTATGAATAACTTCTGATTTAGCAACATAACCCAATAATTTTTCAATTTGATTTGAATGATGTCCCATAATTTTAATTACTTCATCAGATGTAAAAGAACTTAAGCCTCTTGCACATTCGTTGTTTTTTTTATCTAGAATTTTGACATGATCACCTTTGCTAAATTTTCCTGAGATTTTTTTAATTCCAGCAGCCAATAAGCTTTTTCCAGATCTTAATGCTTTTTTTGCACCATCATCAATTATGATTGATCCTTTCGGTGCAATAGAACTTATGATCCATTTTTTTCTAGCATCAAGTTTTGAAACTTTAGAATTAAACCATGTACAATTATTTTTTTCATTAATCATTGAAATAGGATTTAAGTCCAGTCCATTTGCTATAACCATATTACAGCCTGCTAATTGACAGATTTTTGCTGCCTCTATTTTAGTTTCCATACCACCACTACCATATTCATTCACACCTTTAATATTAATTTCTTTTAAATCTTTTTTTAAATCATTTACGTTTTTGATTAATTTAGCATCTTTGTAAATTTTTGGATTTTTTGTGTAAAGACCATTTACATCTGAAAGAAGGATTAAAGTGTCAGCATCGGTAATTTGAGCAACTCTAGACGCCAGCCTATCATTATCACCATATTTTATTTCTGTTGTAGCTATCGTATCATTTTCATTAACAATTGGAATAAAATCCAAATTAAACAAATTTTCAAAAGTTCTTTTAGCATTTAAAGATCTTCTTCTTTCCTCTGTATCTTGAAGCGTTAACAATATTTGTGATATATTTAACTTATATCTTGTAAATGTTTGAGAAAACAAATTCATCAGTTCTATTTGTCCGATTGAGGCTATAGCCTGACTTTTATCAAGTTTAATTGTTTTTTTATTTATATTCATTTTCTTGCATCCAAGTGCTATCGCACCTGAGCTTACAATTACTACTTTCTGATTTTTATCTTTTAATTTTTTAATATCTTTTGCAAAACTAGATAGCCATTTTTTTTTAATCTTTTTATTATTTTCAACAAGGAGAGAAGATCCTATTTTGACAACAATTATTTTTGAATTTTTAAGAGACATATGACAAAAGTTTAGCTTTAATTTTAGATATAGAGTCCTTTTCTAATGTTGTCATAGTCATTATCTCACAATTTTTTCCTTTAGAGAAATGATCAATTACATCTTTAACAGTATCTTCATCTACTAAATCTACTTTATTTAGTACCACAAGTTCTTTTTTATCAATTAATTTTGAGCTGTAATTTTTTAATTCATTTTTAACTTGTTCATAAGACTTATTTAAATCTATGTTCGTAATGTCTATAAGATGTAATAATGATTTACATCTTTCAATATGCTTTAAAAACTGTATACCAAGACCAACACCTTCATGAGCTCCTTCTACAAGTCCTGGAATATCCGCAATAGTTATTTCCTTATCATCGTAAGATGCAACTCCCAAATTAGGATTAAGAGTAGTAAATCTATAATTTGCAATTTTTGGATTTGCGTTTGTAATAGCAGCTAACAAACTTGATTTTCCTGCATTCGGTAATCCAATTATTCCAATGTCAGCGATTGTTTTTAATTGGAGCCAAATTGTAAATTCTTCTCCAGTACCACCTTTAGTAAATTTTCTTGGGGCTCTATTTGTAGAACTTTTAAACCTAGTATTTCCTAATCCACCTTTACCACCAATAGCAACAACAAACTTCTCTCCTTTTTTATTAAAATCAAATAATAAAGTTTTATTATCTTCTTCAAAAACTTGAGTTCCAAGTGGCACCTTTAAAAATAAATCGTCACCTCCTTTACCTGTACGATTTTGTCCAGCACCATTCTCTCCTCGTTGTGCTTTATGGTGTTGTTGGTATCTGTAATCTATAAGTGTGTTGAGATTTTCTTCGGCTTTTAAAATTATTGATCCACCTTTTCCACCATCACCTCCATCTGGACCTCCATACTCAACATATTTCTCTCTTCTGAAGCTTGGTGAACCATCACCACCGTTGCCAGCTTTAATATAAATTTTAACTTGATCGAGAAATTTCATAATACAACATCTAATTAAGTTGTACTATTAATTGGGTTTTACTGAAACGAAAGTTCTATCTGCTTTTGATTTTTTGAATACAACTTTACCTTTAACTACTGAAAAAATTGAATGATCTTTACCCATTCCTACGTTTTCACCAGGAAAAATTTTTGTCCCCCTTTGTCTTACAATTATATTTCCAGGAATTACTGTTTCACCGCCATACTTTTTAACACCAAGCCTACGCCCAGCACTATCTCGTCCGTTTCTCGATGATCCACCTGCTTTTTTTGTTGCCATAAATTACCTAATTTATTTTCCTGTTGCTGCAGTTTTTTCTTTAACCTCAGCATCAACCTTTTTAGTTGGTGTAACTATTTTTTCTGCTTCTGATAAAACTTTACCATCTTTAGAAAAAATCTTATTAATTCTTATCATTGTATGTTCTTGTCTGTGACCATTTTTTCTTCTTGAATTATGTCTTCTTCTTTTTTTAAAGATTAAAATAGTTCGATCTTTACCATTTTTAATTAAATCAGCTTCTACTTTTGCTCCCGTAACTATAGGTGTTCCAATTTCAATAGTTTTATCGTCACCGTAAGCAAGAACTTCATTAAATTCTATTTTAGAATCAGGTTTTGAATCTGGTAATTTTTCAATCTTTAGAATCTCTCCAGATTTTACTTTATATTGTTTTCCACCTGTTTTTATTACTGCGTATGACATAGTATGATTTAAATTTAAGTTACCGCAATATAGTTGCAGCAAAGTTATAGTCAAGTTGAATTAACTAGAAATTATCCTTTAAATCTCTCAATTTTGAAAAGGATTCAACGTTTTTTGCTCTTAAAAATATATTGCATTCTATTTCATCTTTAAGACTGGATGGAATAGTGGGCAGGTTATTTTTAAGCTTTTCATTAATTCTTAATATTTTATTTTGTAAATTTAAATTTTTAGGTTCATGCTTGATACAAAAATTGGAATTTTGAAGTGTATATTCGTGTCCACAATAAATTTTAGTGTCTTCAGGAAGGCTTTTTATCTTATCTAAAGAGTTAAACATTTCTTGATATGTACCTTCAAAAATTTTCCCACAACCAAGAGAAAATAGTGTGTCACCAGTAAAGATTAGTTTATCGTTAAAAAAATGAAAACTAATATGACCAGTCGTATGACCAGGAACATGAATAATTTTTGCCTCAAAATTATCAGCTTTCCAAATCTGACCATCCTCAACTAAAACTTCGATTTCTGGAATTCTGTGAGCATCATCTTTATAACCAACTACAATTGAATTGTATCTATTTTTTAGATCTATGTTTCCTCCAATATGATCAAAATGATGATGTGTATTTAGAATATATTTTAGAGTAATATTTTCTTTTTCAATAAAATTAATAACTGGCTCAGCTTCACTGGGGTCAATAACACATGCGGTATTATTAGACTCGTCAATTATAAGATAACTGTAGTTATCTTTTAAGCATGGGATTATTTCTATTCTCATATTATTTTTCAATTAAAAATATACCTAGATCAGCAAATAAATTTTTAACACCCAGATTAGCATCATTAATTGATGATACGTTTTCATTATTTAGAGCTATTGATTTGAAAATTTTTAAATTTTTAGATTTTACAAAATGAACAAAATCTTTAATTGTACACATATGTAAATTTGGAGTGTTGTACCATTCATCAGGTAATGTTTTGGTTATGGGCATAGTTCCTTTTATTAATAAATGAAGTCTAATTTTCCAATAACCAAAATTAGGTATTGTAACTATTGCTTTTTTTCCAACTCTTAATAATTCATTTATTACTAGTTCAGGATTTAAAAATGCCTGAAGTGTTTGACTTAAAACAACATAATCAAAAGATTTGTCAGGAAATTGTATTAAATCTTTCTCAGCATTTCCCTCAATTACTGTCAGACCTTTTGCTATACATTTTTGAACTTTATCTTTTGAAATTTCCAATCCTCTAATGTTAATATTTTTATTATCTTTTAAAAATTTCATCAAAGTGCCATCTGCACACCCAACATCCAAAACTTTTTTATCTTTTTCAATTAAATCAGCAATAACTTTGAATTCATTTTTCATAATTAATTTTCTATATAAGACTTGTCTAAAAAATTTTTAAGAGCACTTAGAAAATCTGGAACATCAAGTAAGAAAGAGTCATGACCTTTGTCTGACTCAATTTCAACAAAACCTACATCAGCACCAATAGCATTTAAAGCAATTACGATATCTTTATTTTCCTGAGTAGGGTAAAGCCAATCTGACGTAAAAGATATTATGAAAAATTTAGCTTTGGATTCTTTAAAAGCATTTGATAAATTTCCGTTAAATTGTTTGCTTAAATCAAAGTAATCCATAGCTCTTGTAATATAAAGATAACTATTTGCATCAAATCTATCTACAAAAACTGATCCTTGATATCTCAAGTAACTTTCAATTTGAAAATCTGCGTCAAATCCAAATTTAAGATCTTCTCTTTCTTGTAATTTTCTTCCAAATTTTTCTTGAAGGCCTTTTTTTGAAAGATATGTGATATGAGCAGCCATTCTTGCAACTGCTAAACCTTTATTGGGTATAGTATCTTTAAAATTATAATTTCCTTCATTCCAATTACTATCTGCGGCAATCGCTTGTCTTCCAAGTTCATTAAATGCAATATTTTGTGCAGAATGACTCGAGGTACATGCAATAGGAATTACAGTTTTAGCCTTATCTGGAAAATTACTAATAAATTGTAGAACTTGCATTCCACCCATTGAACCTCCAACAACAGAAAAAAGTTTATCTATACCTAAGTGATCAAGTAAATTATTCTGAGCATTTACCATATCATTAATAGTGATTACTGGAAAATTGGTACCAAAAACTTTTTGTGTAACTGGATCTTTATGACTTGGTCCAAATGAGCCAAGACATCCACCAATTACATTTGAACAAATTACAAAATATTTTTTTGTATCAATTGCCTTATCAGGACCCACAGCATAAGACCACCAGCCATCTTTATTTGTAATTGGATTTAAGCCAGTTACAAATTGGTCACCTGTCAATGCATGAAAAACTAAAATAGCATTATCTTTTTTTTCATTCAAAGTTCCATAGGTTTCGTATGCAATTGGAAAATCATTAATAGTTTTTCCACAATCTAGCTTAAGTGGTTTTTTTACTATTAGAGTTTTTAAGTTTAATTCTGTATTCATAATAAATGCTATTATTTGAATTGAGAGAAAAAAAACTATTTTAGCGGTTTTTTTTAAGCGCTCGCAATTCAGTTAAATCAGCGCATAAATTTTGTACTAGATGTTATTTATTATGTCAATTTTTTTAAAAAATGTCTTATTCTATGTAAAAATTTATAATTTTATCTATAAAGAACTCATAAATTAAAAAAATGACCACTCCAAAATTTAAAAATTTTAATATTGAGCCTTACAAACCGGGTAAATCTAAAATTAAAAAACTAAAAAAAATTATAAAATTATCAGCAAATGAGTCAGCCCTGGGAATGAGTTCTAAAGTAACTAAAGTCATATATAGTAAAAAGTTAAATTTAGAGAGATATCCAGATGGTAAATCTCAAAATTTAAGAAAAGAAATATCAAAAAAATTTAAATGCAATCCTGATAAAGTTATATGTGGAGCGGGCTCGGACGAAGTTATTCAAATGATCTGTCAATTATTTTTAAAGCCAAAAGATGAAGTTGTAGTTTCAGAATACAGTTTTCTAATTTACAGAATCTATGCGAATATTGTTGATGCAAAGGTTAAGTTTGCAAAAGAAATTAACTTTAAAATTTCAAATATTGAGATACTCAAAAAAGTAACAAAAAATACAAAAATCGTTTTTCTTGCTAACCCCAATAATCCTACTGGAACTTATTTGACAAAAAAAGAGATATTAGATCTTAGAAAAAAATTAAATAAAAATATTTTATTGGTGGTAGATGATGCTTACGCAGAATATATGAAAAATGATGACTACAAATCAGGATTAGATTTGTTTAAAAACAAAGACAATGTTTTTATATTAAGAACATTCTCTAAAATATTTGGACTAGCTTCTTTAAGAGTTGGGTGGGGATATGGATCAAAAAAAATAATAAATGCATTAAATGTTATAAAACCTCCATTTAATGTTAGTCACCTTGGACAATTGGCTGCAACTGAGTCGCTTAAAGATCAAAAGTTTATAGAACGCTCAATAAAACATAACTTATATTATGCAAAAAAAATAAAATCTTTTCTTGAAAGATATAAAATTTTTTCAAATCCAATTTCTGCTAATTTTTTATTTTTAGATTTTGAAAAATGCAAATATACAGCCAAGTATTTTTATGAAAGATTAAAAACAAAAGGAATTATTGTAAGATCCACTGAAGATGGTTATCACATTAAGAATAAATTAAGATTAACTATTGGGTCTAAAAATGAAAATTTAGCATTTATGAATGCTGCAAAAAAAATATTAAATTAGTATGAAAAATATTTTAATTATTGGATGTGGTTTATTAGGATCATCTTTATTGAGAAGAATTCAAAAAAAGAAGATGGCTAATAAGATTTATATTTATGAGAAATCAAAGTCTAACATAGCAAAAATAAAAAAATTAAAACTACCTGGAATAATTATAAAAAAATTAGAGCATGGAGTTGTAAAGGCAGATTTGATTATTTTATGTACACCTATGAATGAGTATAAGAATCTTATTTTTAAAATGAACAAATGTTTATTATCCAAAACTATTATAACTGACATAGGTTCATCAAAAATAGAGTCTTCAAGGATTATTAAAAAATTTTTAAGAAAAGATATCTCCTGGATACAAAGTCATCCAGTAACAGGATCTGAGGTAAGTGGACCAGAGTATGGAAAACAAGATATATTTGAGGATAAATGGTGTGTTTTGATAAAAGAGAAAAATACTAAGAAAAATCATTTAACTATATTAAATAAATTTTGGAAAAAGATTGGATCAAAAATAGTTATTATGAGTCCAGAAAAACATGATAAAATTTTTTCTATAACTAGTCATCTACCACACTTAATTGCATACAATTTAGTCAAGTCGGCACAAGATTTTGAAAAAATACAAAATTATGATTTGATTAAATATAGCGCAGGTGGTTTGCGAGATTTTTCAAGAATAGCAGCTTCAAATGAAATTATGTGGAGAGATATATTTTTTAACAATAAGAAAAATATCTCAAAAGCTATCGATCTGTTTATTAAAAACCTAAATTCTTTTAAAAAAGATATTAATTCAAAAAATAATAAATCAATTTTAAGAAAATTAATTCAAACTAAAAAAGTAAGAACAAAAATCATTAAATTAAAGCAAGATATCAATAAACCTGATTTTGGAAGAAGCTAATATCTTATTGAGGATATTTTTTTTATAGATAGATTGGCTGTTCTCTCAATTCTTTTTATTGTTTTTATTATAGGCATGATTAATACTTTTTTTTCTGGACCATAAGCATGAATTAATTTTTTAGAATTAATACATACAGCAACATGACCTTTCCAAAAAATTACATCACCTTTTTTATATACTTTTCTTTTTAATTGTTTTCTTGAATATTTGATTTGGTCTTTAGTATCTCTTGGATAAAATGTGTTATTATAATAATAAACTAGCTGCAATAAAGCCGAACAATCTATTCCATTGTAATTTTTGCCACCCCACGCATATTTAGTTTTTAAAAATAATCTTAATATTTTAAGAAAATTTTTTTCTTTATGATTAATTTTTTTAATATCTTTTTTTTTTAACCATTTGTTTTTATCAAATTGTATATAATTTTTATTTTCATGAATTATTGAAAATTTTGATGCAAAGGGCAAAAAAGTTTTAGTTTTATTATTAGGTTTACTAAAAATAGTAGCTTTTAAATTATAAACTTTGTGTGTTGGCTTATAGTTTTTTACATAATTTTCATTTTTAATATAGCCAACATAATTATCAAATAAAGATTTTATTTTTATCCAATCTTTATTTTTAGATAAAATTTTAAATTTTTCTCCATATAGAATTTGCGAAGTAACTTCCGAAAATCTAGAAGTTCTTTTATAAATATTTGAATATTGTTTTTTATTAAAAAAATTATTTTTCACTAAGTTTTAATTTATCTTTAATAAACCATAAGCAAATCAAAGAAGGGATAACCATGATAGCAGTTAGAATAAAGAATGTACCCCAATCACCATTTAACCAATCAACTAAGGCTCCAGATGATGATGCTAGAGTAGTTCTTCCTGCCGTTCCTATTGAAGCTAATAGAGCGTATTGGGTAGCCGTGTAGGTTCTGTCTACAAGCAATGAAATAAAAGCAACAAAAGCAACTGTTGCAAAAGCTGCAGCTATATCATCAAAAATAACAGCAACTGCAAATAACCACTCTGATTTTCCACTCCATGCTAATGCAGTAAATAGTAAATTAGTTGCAGCCATTAAAATACCTGCAAGAAACATTGCTTTTAAAACTCCTGATCTAATTACAAATAGACCACCTAACAATGTAAAGATAACTGTTGTAATCCAGCCCAAAGTTTTTGAATAAATAGCAATATCGCTTTTAGAAAATCCTATTTCCTTATAAAAGACTATGGACATACGACCCAAAAATGCTTCACCTATCTTAAATAAAAACACGAAACTTAAAATACCTATTGCAATTGAAAACCCATTTTTTTTAAAAAAACTTATTACGGGACCTCCAAGAGTTCCACTTATCCAAGTAATTATATTTGTAATAAAATTTTGTGATCCAAGTTTATTCTGAATTAGTTGGTCAGTTTTTTTTTGATTAACCTTCCTGATATCTGAATGAGCTTCATGAACAAACATAAGCCCAATATTCATTAAAATTACTACAATTCCCAAAATTAAAAATGTTGATTGCCAATAATTAGCTATGCCAATATTTTGAAAGTATTCAGCAGTAAATAAAGCTATTACACCACCTAATTTATATCCACTCCACCAACCTACAACAGCCATTGCAGCACCAGCAGCCATTGATTTGCCCTCATTTTCACTGATCTGTTCAATTCTTAATGCATCCACAGTTATGTCTTGTGTCGCTGATGCAATTGCAATGATTAACCCAACTGTAATTAATAGCGCAAGATTTTCTGTTGGGTTTATTAAACTCCAAACGACCAAGCAGATTAAAATTGCAGTTTGCATTAAAACTATCCAGCCACGTCTATGACCAAGTTTTTTTGTAAGATAAGGAATTTGAAGTCTATCTATTAGAGGCGCCCATAAATAATTAAATGCGTATACCCCAAATATTAATCCTGCCCATCCTATTGTAGATCTACTTAGACCTTCTTCTTTGAGCCATAAACTCAAACTACTGCCTATTAAAACCCACGGAAAACCAGAGATGGCCCCAAGCAGTAGTATTCTTATCATTCTTCTATCAAAATAAACCGAAAAGGTTTCTGATAGAGATTGTTTTTTTATTTCAATCATTTTAACTTCTCCAAAAAGATGGCAAAAATAATACTAATATTGCAAATAGCTCAAGTCTACCTAAAATCATACCAATTGTTAAAATCCATTTAGAAATATCAGGTAAAGATGAAAAATCTCCATTAGGGCCAATAATAGGACCTAATCCTGGTCCAACATTAGAAATTGATGTAGCTGCTCCCGAAATTGCAGTAATAAAATCAAGACCAGTTAAAGATAGTAGTGCAGTAAGCACAAAGAAAATTACAAAATAAAAATAAATAAAAGAAATTATTGATGCAATAAATTTATCATCCACTGAACTTTGATCATATTTAATTACAAATACACCTTTTGGATAAATAATCTTTTTGAGTTGTGTTACTATAAATGAATATAGAATTTGAATTCTAAAAATTTTAATACCACAAGTAGTAGATCCAGCACATCCACCTATAAACATAAGTGCTAAAAATAGAGTGATTGGAAAACTACCCCAACCATCATATTCAGAATTAACATAACCAGTTCCTGTTAATATTGAAATACTATTAAAAAAAACTGACCTTAAATTAAAATTTTCATAATTATTCAAGAGTAAGTATGCGGATAATAATAAAATTGCTGTAATAATAACTTTAAAAAAAGTTTTAATTTGTATATCTGTTAAAAAAATTTTTTTGTTTCCATTTATAAATTTAATGTACGCAATAAATGGTACACTTCCTAAAATAATGAAAATCATTGAAGCTATTTCTATTGGAATACTATTAAAATACCCAATAGACTCATTGTAGTTTGAAAAACCTCCTGTAGCTATTGTTGTCATAGAATGGGTTAAACTATCAAACTTACTCATTCCAAATAACCAATAAGTCATTCCACACATTATAGTTAAGCCTGAGTATATATAAATTAATCTTAAAGCTATCTCTTTAGATTTTGGGAGTATTTTTTCTGAAGAGTCATTACTAGAAATTTTAAATAATTGCATACCACCAACGTTCATTATTGGCATTAAAGTTATTGCCATTACAATAATACCAATACCACCTAGCCATTGTAATATAGCTCTCCACAATAAAATTCCTTTTGGCGTAAACTCTAGATTTGAAATAATAGTTGAACCAGTGGTTGTGATTCCAGACATGCTCTCAAAAAATGCATCCGTGACTGAAAGTTCTATTGTTGAAAATATGAAGGGCAGAGATCCAAAAATTGCTATACTTAGCCAAGAAAGTGCTGTGAGAAGAAATGCTTGCTGTAAATTTAATTTTTTATCATGATCTAAGTTCGACAAAAAAAATAAAGTTCCAAAAATTATTGTAATAATTGATGCTCCAAAAAACGAAGAGTCTATTTCCGAGTAAGCAAATTGAGCAATAATAGGTATGAACATGGATACCCCAAGAATTATTTGTAAAATTCCCAGTGTAAAAAAAACAGTTTTGTAATTAGACATTTTGAAAGAACATTATTTTATGGTAAATAAATTTCAACTCTATAAGAATTAGTAAAATCACTGATTTAAGATTTTTAGAAGCATAATTCATGATTAAAAAAGAAAATTTAGACAAAACTAGCGCTTGGCCTTTTGTGGAAGCAAAAAAATTACTTAGAGAAAGAAAATCTTTCATAGAAAAAAAAGGTAAAATTACACTTCAAACAGGTTATGGTCCTAGCGGTCTTCCACATATAGGAACATTTGGTGAAGTTGCAAGAACTTCAATGATGGTTAATGCTTTAAGGCAGTTATCAGATTTTCCAACTGAAATAATAACATTTTCTGATGATATGGATGGTTTACGAAAGGTGCCAGATAATGTCCCTAATCAAGAATTATTAAAAAATAATCTTCACAAACCATTAACTCAAGTTCCCGATCCATTTGAAAAATTTGGTAGCTTTGGTGAACATAACAATGAAATGTTAAAAAAATTCCTAGATAGTTTTAAATTTAATTATAATTTTCAGAGTTCTACGTCACTTTATAAAAGTGGATTTTTTAATCCAGCACTTAAAATTATCTTAGAAAATTATGAGAGGATCATGAATATTATTATTCCCACATTAGGTAAAGAGCGCCAACAAACCTACAGTCCTTTTTTGCCTATTTGTCCTGAGACAGCACATGTTTTAGAAATTCCTGTTATTGAAATTGATAAAGAAAAATCAAAAATTATTTTTAATAATAAGGGAAAAAAATTAGAGACAAGTATCTTGGATGGAAATTGTAAATTACAATGGAAAGTTGATTGGGCTATGAGATGGTATGCTTTAGATATTGACTTTGAGATGTATGGAAAAGATTTGATAGAAAGCGCAATTTTATCTACAAAAATAATAAATTTATTAGGAAAGAAAAACCCATCTGGCTTTGCCTATGAGTTGTTTTTGGATGAAAAAGGTGAAAAAATTTCTAAATCAAAAGGAAATGGAATTACAATTGATCAATGGTTAAAATATGCATCACCAGAAAGTTTATCTTTGTATATGTATCAAAATCCAAAAAGGGCAAAAAAACTATATAAAGAAATAGTTCCTAAAGCCGTAGATGAGTACTTAGATTGTATTGAAAAATCAAAAAATCAAAATGAGCTACAGTTATTAATGAATCCTGTTTGGCATGTTCATAATGGAAATATTCCAAAAGAAGAAATGATTATGACATTTTCAATGTTACTTAATTTAGTTGAAACTAGTAATGCTGATAACAAGGATTTATTATGGAAGTTTGTTAAAAAATATAAGTCAGATATTTTTGAAAAAAATTTTCCAATTTTTGATGACCTAGTAGGTTATGCAATTAAATATTTTAATGATGTAATTAAAGCTCAAAAAAAATATAAAACGCCAAATGAGTCAGAAAAACTAGCACTTGAGGCATTAGTGAAAACTCTTGAAAAATGTACAGATGAAATGTCCCCAGAAGATATTCAAACTTTGATTTATTCCACTGGAAAGGAAAATGGTTATGCAGATAACCTTAGAGATTGGTTCAAATTAATATATGAGGTAGTTTTTGGTGATGAAAATGGACCTCGAATGGGATTTTTTATAAGTTTTTTTGGTGTAAAAGAAACTACCGAGTTGTTAACAAATAAATTAAAATAATGTTTTCTAAATTAAGACCGCTAATATTTAAAGTAGATCCTGAAAAAGCACATACTCTAGCAATAAAATCATTAAAATTTAATTTAATTCCTAATGTATTTGATGACAGTAAAAATGATCCTATTTTTCAAACAAAAATTTTTGATAAAGAATTAGATAATCCAATCGGAATGGCAGCTGGTTTTGATAAAAATGCAGAAGTATACAACTCATTATTTAAATTAGGATTTGGATTTGTAGAGGTTGGAACGATTACACCTTTGAAACAATATGGAAATCCTAAACCTAGAGTGTTTAGATTAATAGAAGATGAGGCATTAATTAATAGACTAGGCTTTAATAATCATGGTGCTGAAATTGTTAAAGACCGCATTAAGCGTAATACCAAGATAGGCTTACTTGGTATTAATATAGGACCTAATAAAGACTCTAAGGATAGATTGAATGATTATTTAATTGGATTAAAAACTTTCTATGATGATGCAGATTATATAACAATCAATATTTCATCACCAAACACAGAAAATTTAAGAACATTTCACGAAGGTAATAAATTGCAAGATTTGCTTAAGTCTATTATGACAGAAAAAAAAAATTTAAAATCAAATATTCCTATCGCCGTAAAAATTTCACCAGATATAGATGAAAACCAAGTTAACCTAATTTCTGAAATTCTTTTGGAATATGAAATAAAAGCAATCATCATTTCAAACACTTCAGATGCAACAAGAGATAAACTGAGCAATATCCAAAGACATCAAAAAGGGGGCTTGTCTGGAAAGCCAATTGAAGAAAAATCTAATATTGTAATAAATAGATTTTATAAATTGTTAAAAGGAAAAATAAAAATTATAGGTGTTGGTGGAGTCGATTCTGGTAAGGCAGCTTATGACAAGTTTACAGTTGGTGCAGATTATGTACAGCTATATACAGGTATGGTTTTTAAAGGTCCAAATATTGCAGGAATTATAAAAAAAGACCTAAAAGAATTATTAATTAGAGATGGAGTTAAAAATTATAGTGAAATTGTAGGAAATAAAACTCTATCTTAAATCTATTAAACTTGACGCTTTCCATATCTCCCCTTATATAGGCACTATTATTATGTCTAAAAAATGTGAATTAACCGGAAAAATCCCAATGAAAGGTCATAACGTTAGTCATGCTAACAACAAGACTAAGAGAAGATTTTTGCCAAATTTAAAAAAAGTAAAATTCACAAGTGAATTAATGAAGAGAAGCTTAAAGTTAACAGTAAGCAATTCTGGTGTTAGATCTGTTGATAAAAAAGGAAGCTTCGATGAATTTCTCAAGGTAGTTAAAAACAAAAATCTGTCCCCAAGATTAAAAAAGTTAAAAAAAAGTATTTTAATTAAATCTCCATTTAAGAAAAAACCTGTAGCAAAAACTGCTTAATGAGTAAACTTTTTATTACCCTGTCAATTTTGATGGGAGTTGTTGTTTTATCTTCAAATTATCTTGTTCAATTTCCAATTAATTATTATGGATTAAGTGAAAATCTCACTTATGGAGCTTTTAGTTATCCAGTAGCTTTTTTGATTACAGATTTAGCTAATAGATTTTATGGTAAATTTGTTGCTAGAAAAATTGTATATTTTGGATTTTTTATAGGAATTATTTTTACTCTTTTATTCTCAACTAATTTTGCTGATTTAATTTCTATAAGAATAGCAATTGGATCTGGAACTGCTTTTCTTACAGCGCAACTATTAGATATTCAAATTTTTGACCGTTTAAGAAAAAAAGAGTGGTTTATAGCCCCTCTAACTTCATCTGTTATAGGATCTACAGTTGACACTTTTTTATTTTTTTCGATTTCATTCTATGCAACGGGTGTGCCTTGGATAACGTTATCATTGGGTGATTTATCAGTAAAACTATTTGTATCTCTAGTAATGTTAGTGCCATTTAAAATTTTACTTAAGATCAGTAAGCCAATCTAAACTTAATATAAAAATTTATAAGATAAAATTTTGTAAGCTAGTTTTGCTACAAGAAAGTTATATGAGTTAAAGCCTTTTATTGGCGATAATTCATTAATATCTGCACCAACAATTTTAGAACTTTTTGCCGCAATTCTAATAATATTTAAAGTTTCATCCCATAACAATCCACCAGGCTCAGGAGTTCCAGTGGCTGGCATAATACTCGAGTCTAGCCCGTCAACATCAAAGGTTAGATAAACTGTTTTATTCTTAATTAATTTTTTAAATCTATTAAGATTCCATTTACTTTTATCTTTTGCCCAAAATATATTAATTCTTGATGAGTTTTTCTTTAAAAAAGGAATCTCACTTTCTGATATATTTCTTATACCGAAAGAAATCACCGAAACATTTGGATGGTCTAAACATCTTTTTATAGCTGAGGCATGTGAGAATTTTTCTCCATTATAACTTTCACGCAAATCTGCATGAGCATCAAAGTGTAGAAGGCAAATATCTTTATATTTTTTAACAAAGGGAGCTATACACCCAGGAGTGATTGAATGTTCGCCACCAAAAGTCATTGGAAAAAGTTTTTTATCTAAAATTTCTTTATTAATTTTAGACATCGTTCCAAGTGCTTTTTTGATATCTTTATCTATCTTAAATGGCCTTAACGTTTTGATACCTATTGTTTTATATGGTTCACAATTTAATTCTTCATCATAAAGCTCTACTTGATGTGAGGCTTTTATAATTTCTTTTGGTCCATTTTTTGTTCCTCCACCATAACTAACAGTTTTTTCTAGGCCAAATGGAACTATGACAACTTTTTCTTTGAAATTAACTTTATTGTCAATTCCTAGAAATCCATTTTTATTTGAAAGATATTTCAATTTTATTTAAAAATTTTTGTAAAGTTTTTTCTATCTCTATTTTTCCACTCACCTTTATGATAAGCGTCACTTGCAATCAAAGGTAATACACTCGTTGCCTCTGCAAATACCATTTGTTCTTTTGTAACATCTACTTTCCCCCAAGAACTAGCTTCCTTTAAAGTAGAGCTACTGCAAGCACCATCTCGACTATCAGCAACAGTTATTTGTACAGCATATTTATGCATATCAATCTCTTTGCCTAATAGTTCAGCACAAATTACTGTGTCCTGAATAAAATTTTTTGGTACACCTCCACCGATCATAAATAGTCCCGAGCCTTTAGATTTAATCTTTATTTCTGTTAACTCTCTGAATTCCCTTACAGAGTCTATAGTCATGTGTTGTTTTGGATTTTTTTCTTGATGAATCACCAACCCAAAACCGGCACTTGAATCTGTGAAAGCTGGACAAAAAATTGGTACATTATTATCAAAAGCTGTTTCGATTAAAGAGTCTTTCTTTTTAGAGTTCTTCTTTAAATATTTTCCCATTTCATAAACAAATTCTCTTGATGTGTAACTTCTTGGCTCTAATCCATCAGCAATGTCACAAATAATTTTATCACACATTTGAAGTTCTTCTTCATCAATATAAGTGTCATATATTCTATCTATATAATTATTTCTTAGTTCAGTATCATCTTGAAATTGAGAACCTTGATAGTGTTTAAATCCAAGTGCTTCAAAAAAATCCATATCTACTATAGATGCTCCAGTTGCAACAATCGCATCAACCATATTGTATTTCACAAGATCTTTGTAAATATTCATACATCCAGCAG
The DNA here is from genome assembly GCA_003283905.1 of Pelagibacteraceae bacterium AG-319-F18. GTDB lineage: Bacteria > Pseudomonadota > Alphaproteobacteria > Pelagibacterales > Pelagibacteraceae > Pelagibacter. Next base: position 66,487 of record QBXA01000001.1, read on the forward strand.
CTGATGTTGATCCAGCTAAAGTTAGAAATATTGTACAATCTTTATCTTTCAGCATAGCATTATAAATATTGGCAGCATTAGCTGTTTCTCTTGAAACAAAGGACATTTTCTCCATTGAAGAAATTATTTTTCTAGAGTCGAATGAAGTAATATCGATATGTTCAACAGGGTTTTTTAAAAAATCTTTTTTACTATTATGGCCTGGGTTGTTATGATTTGACATTAAGCAACCAAGGTAGCTTTGTTAATGTCTTTATCATACATTGTCATGATTGTTTTATCTTCAACTTCAAATATTTCATCTGAGTAATAACCGTTAAATTGAGTTCTAAATGTTAAACCATAGGCACCAAGTTGGCCAAGTTCAATATAATCATTTTCTTTTATATTATTTGGAAGAAGAAAAGGACCTTTCATATAATCCATGCTATCACATGTTGGTCCAAAAAAATCAAAAGCAGTTAATTTTTTTGATATTATTTTATTTGAATTTTCTTTAATCATTTTAGAAGGAAACACTATATTTGGAGTCCCGCCATCAAACAAAGTTCCATAAGTCCCATCATTTATATAAAGTTTTTGTTTTTTTCTTAAATTAACTCTCACAATTGTAGAACCACTTTCAGCAACTAAAGCTCTTCCTGGTTCACAAATAATTTCAGGTAATTTTTCAAGTTTTAAATTTGTTAAACCTTTTTTAATTTCATTAAAATAACTATCCATAGATTGAGGTATTAAGTCTGGATAAATTGTTGGAAACCCTCCTCCAACATTAATGTAATCAGGTAAAATTTTTGTTTTTTTAATTATATTTCCAATTTCATTAATGCCCTTTGAATATGAAATTGGATGCATACACTGAGAACCAACATGAAAACTTAGTCCAACTTTTTTTGCGTGATGTTTTGCTAATCTTAATAATCCTGCTGCTTCTGAATTTAGAGCACCAAATTTCTTTGAAAGATCTATTTCAGCATGTTCATTAGAAACTGCAACTCTAACAAATAATTCTAAATCTTTTGCACCATTTGTACTTTCTATAATTTTTATTAGTTCATCCTTAGTATCTAGTGAGAATGTTTTAACTCCATAATTAAAGTAAGCTTCTTCAATACTCTCTCTACTTTTTACTGTATGCATATATGAACATTTTGCTGATTTGCTAAAATTTCTTATGCTCTTAATTTCCTCTATGGAAGCAACATCAAATTGCTCTACACCATTATCTATAATTGTTTGTATTACAGCAGGATGAGGATTTGTCTTTACTGCGTAAAGGATTTTACCAGGAAAATTTTTGATGAAATATTTTGTTGCAGATCGAATAGAATTCTTTCTTATACAGTATACTGGTTTTTCAGGTTTCAGTTGACTTATTATTTGCTCAACTGATTTAAATTTTTGCATTTAAAATGCCTCCAAAAAAAAATTTAATAAAAAAAAGCTTTTTATCTCTAAAAAAATTTAAAATTTCCTCCTATTAAGCCTATAGATTAATAATGTAAAGCAAATAATAGATATTGATTTATTTTTGCCAATCACCATATAAGCTTCATGAAAGAACAGGTTGTCCTTAAAAATATCAACGATTTCAAGAATAAATCTCTACTTATAGTTGATGATGATAATCCTTTTAGAGAGAGACTAGCTAGAGCTATGGAAAAAAAAGGATTCCAAGTTACTCAAGCAGAAAGTGTACAAAAAGGTGTAGAATCAGTCAAAGTTAAGAAGCCTGGTTTTGCAGTAGTAGACTTAAGACTTGGAGATGGTAACGGACTAGAGGTTGTAAAAGAAATACAAACTTCAAACAATGAAAGCAGAATAATCATGTTAACTGGTTATGGAAATATTCCAACAGCAGTAGCAGCCATTAAAGAGGGTGCTATAGATTATCTTGCAAAGCCTGCTGATGCTGAAGATGTTGAAAAAGCTTTACTTGCAGATCCTGCCAAAAAAGCTGCTCCTCCAGAAAATCCAATGTCAGCAGATAGAGTAAAATGGGAACACATTCATAGAGTATTTGAATTATGTAATAGAAATGTTTCTGAAACTGCTAGAAGACTTAAAATGCATAGAAGAACTCTTCAAAGAATCCTTTCTAAAAGATCACCTAGATAAAATTTCTTATTTTTAAAATTTGTTTTGTTATTAAAGCTAAAAGTAATACTTTAAAAATCTCTGCTAGTAAAAATGGTTGAGCTCCTAAAGTTATAATTGGCTTGTCCCATCCAATAAGTGTGCCAAGCCATAATAATCCTAATACATAAATTGTAGAAGTTGCTATTATGAGTTTAAGTAAAACAATCAAAAAATTATCTTTAACATTTACTTTTGAGGCCAAATATCCTGCGGTTAAAAAACCAATCAAATAACCCATAGTTGGACCTGTAAAATAAATTAATCCAACACCTTTTTCAGGAGAGTTTGAGAAAACTGGTATACCCATAATTCCTTCAAACAAGTATAATCCGATACTTGCAAGTCCAATTTTATACCCAAGACTTACACCTAAAAATAGAACCACAAATGTTTGCATAGTCATTGGAACTGGATAAAAAGGTATTTTGATTTTAGCTGATATTGTTAATGCTATAGATCCAAGTATTACTACTAATACTGATTTTATTATTTTAGTATGAGATATATTTTTAGTTAATTCCATGATTAGATTATACTATTTAAGTTTAAAATAATCTAGATATAATTAATTATCTTAAAAATAAGTAAATTTTTTTATATACAGATTTTAATACGACTGTAGTATTTAACTTTATTTTAATGGATAAAATTCAAAAAACAGATCATTTTTATCTTATTGATGGTTCAGGATATATTTTTAGAGCTTATTATGCTTTACCACCACTTACTAGAAAAAGTGATGGATTGCCTACAGGGGCTGTCAGTGGTTTTTGTAGTATGCTTTTTAAACTACTTGAAGATTCAAAGTCAGACCAAAATTTACAAAAACCAACTCATTTTGCAGTAATTTTTGACTCTGCAAGAAAGACATTCAGGAATGATATTTATAATGATTATAAGGCTAACCGCTCAGAAGCACCTGATGATTTGGCTCCTCAATTTGAATATATTAGAAAGTCTGTACTAGCTTTTAACTTACCTTCAGTTGATTTACCTAATTATGAGGCAGATGATTTAATTGCTACTTATGTTGAAAAAATACTAAAGAAAGGTGCCAAAGTTACAATTGTTTCATCAGACAAAGATCTAATGCAATTATATAAAAAAGGTGTTCGTATTTTTGACCCTATGAAAAATAAATTTATTTTAGAAGAGGATATTTTTACAAAATTTGGAGTCGATGCTACAAAAGTAATAGATGTGCAGTCTCTAGCAGGTGATAGTAGCGATAATGTTCCAGGCGTACCAGGAATAGGAGTTAAAACTGCAGCAGAACTAATTAATAAGTATGGAACTTTGGAAAAGCTTTTAAAGTCTGCAGGAGAGATAAAACAAAACAAAAGAAGAGAAACATTAATTGAAAATAAAGATAAAGCATTAATTAGTAAACAGCTTGTAACTTTAATGAAAGATGCTCCGATTAACAGAGAGTTGAAAGAGTTTAAATTAAAAGAGATAGACAAAGATAAACTTTATGCTTTTTTAAGAGAGATGGAATTTAACAGACTTTTGAGCTCTGTTATTTCTGCGTATGGTGAACCAAAATTATCAAATACACCTAACGAAATAAAATCATTAGATAAACAACAAGCAATTAATAACAAAAATTATCATTTAATTACAAATTCTGAGGAAATAGATGATTGGATAAAAGAGGCTGAAGAGTTAGGAGAGGTCGCAGTGGATACAGAAACAAATTCTTTAGATCCACATCAAGCAGATTTAGTAGGTGTTTCTCTATGTTCCAAAATTGGCAAAGCTTGTTATATTCCAATTGGACACAAATCATCAAAATGTATTAAAAAAGATGTTGTTATTAAAAAATTAAAACCTTTGTTAGAAGATCCCAGTGTCAAAAAGATTGGTCAAAATATTAAGTTTGATTTTATAGTTTTATATAAACAGGGAATAAAAATTACATCAATGGAAGACACAATGCTTATGTCATATGTATTAGATGCAGGAAAAAACAGACATAACATGGATACGTTATCAGAAATTCATTTGGGCCATAAAACAATTTCTTTTAAAGAAATCGTTGGAACAGGAAAAAAAGAGATAAATTTTAGCGATGTTGAGATCAATAAAGCTAAAGATTATGCTGCTGAAGACGCAGATATTACTTTTAGATTGTATAAAAAATTTATTAAAAATTTAAAGTTAGAGAAAATGATAAATATTTATGAAATATTTGAAAAACCGTTAATTAAAATTCTTGCTTTTATGGAAATGGAAGGAATTGAAGTTGATAGTAAATTTCTTAAATCGCTTTCTTTGAAATTCGAAAAAAAAATTAATAATTTAGAAAAAAAAATTTTTAAAATTTCAAAAAAAGAATTTAATATTGCATCACCCAAACAGTTAGGAGAAATTATTTATAATGATCTTAAGATAGCAGGTTTAAAAAAAACTAAAAAGGGTAGTTTCGCAACAAGCGCAAGTGTTCTAGAAGATTTGGCTTTTAAAGGTCGTGAATTTCCACAATTAGTTTTAGACTGGAGACAAGTATCAAAACTTAAAAATACTTATTCAGACTCTTTGCCAGAACACATTAACCCTTCAACAAAAAGGGTTCATACTTCATTTTTATTGGCAGCTACTACAACTGGCAGATTAGCATCCAGTGATCCAAATTTACAAAATATTCCAATAAAATCAGAAGATGGAAAAGATATTAGAAAAGCTTTTGCTGCTAAAAAAGATCATTTACTAATTTCAGCAGATTACAATCAAATTGAAATGAGAATCTTGGCAGATCTTGCAGATGTTAAGGAGCTTAAAAAAGCTTTTAAAAATAATGAGGATATCCACTCTTTAACAGCTAGTCAGATTTTCAACATAGATATTAAAAAAGTAAATCAAGATCATCGAAGAAAAGCCAAAGCAATTAATTTTGGAATTATTTATGGAATTTCACAGTATGGTCTAGCAAAACAGATTAATGTTTCAAATTATGAAGCAGAAGAATTCCTAAACGCATATTTTGCTAAATTTCCAGAGATAAAAGTTTACATGGATAACACAATTAAGTTTTGTAGAAAAAGTGGCTATGTAAATAATATTTTTGGTAGACGATCTCATTTTAATGAAATTAATGATAAAAATTTTAATGTTAGAAATTTTCAAGAGCGGGCTGCAATTAATGCTCCTATACAAGGCTCTGCGTCAGAAATAATGCGCTTAGCAATGATTAGATTAGATAAAAGATTGTTAGAACAAAAAAACATTAAATCTAAAATGCTTTTACAAATTCATGATGAGTTAATATTTGAGATACCAAAAAAAGATGAAAAAATAATGGTTAAATTGATAAAAGAAGAAATGACCAGTGTTGCTCAAAGTGACCATCATTCATTTTCAACTCCATTAACTGTTGATATTAATGTTGGAGATAATTGGGGAATGCTCCATTAATTTAATTAGATTGCCCAATTTAGAACAATTTAGTATTTTTATATAAGGAATGCATAAACAAACTATAGCTTTAATAGATGATGATAGAAATATTCTAACTAGCTTAAGCATTGCCTTAGAAAAAGAGGGTTTTAAAGTTCAAACTTATATTGATGGTGAAAGTGCATTAATTGGTCTAACCAGAACACCTCCTGATTTAGCAGTGGTTGATATAAAGATGCCTAAGATGGATGGAGAGGAGTTACTTAAAAAGCTTAGAAAAAAAACATCATTGCCAGTAATTTTTTTGACATCAAAAGACGATGAGATTGATGAGTTGTTAGGATTAAAACTAGGTGCAGATGATTTTGTAAAAAAATCTGGAGGTTTTTCAATTAAAGTTTTGATTGAAAGAATTAGAGTTCAGCTAAGAAAAAAAGACTCAAATAATAACTTAGAGGAAAATAAAAGTTTAATATCACACGGAAGGCTAAAATTGGATCCATCTCAACTAGAATGTGAGTGGAATAATAAACAACTTCCAGATAAACTGACTACAACAGAATTTTTAATTGTTAAAGAGTTGGCAAAAAGACCAGGAATTATTAAAGAACGAGCTCAATTAATGGATATTGCTTACAGAGAAGATACCGATATTGAAGATAGAACTATCGATAGTCATGTTAAAAGAATTCGTAAAAAATTTAAAAAAGTAGACCCTGATTTTTCAGCTATTGAAACTAGATATGGTAGTGGATATAGATGGAATGTTAGCTAATGTTTAGTAAATACTTAAAAAGTCTATCTATATTAAAAAAATTTTTATTTATAAATTTTATAATTTTTACAATTATTAGTTTATTTACATTTATTTATTTAAATAACGTCCAGCCCAATCTAATTAAAAAGAAATCAGTAAATCACTTAAAAGTAATAGATAATACAATTAATAGTCTTGTAAGATTAGATATAAAATTTGATGCCGATGATATTAGAAAGTTTTTATTTTCAACACGATTTATATTTCAAAACCTTGATAGGGTAATCTTTTTTGATAATGATTTAAATATAGTTGGTGATACAGATACTTTAGACCTTGATCCAAGATCTTTTTCTACAAGATTAGATGAAATTGAATTTGAAAGTTTAAATGAGAATGAAAATGATAAAAACGATAAAAATGATAATGTTAATTTAACTGAGAATAAAAATTTATCTTTTAAAGATATTTTAAATGAGTATTTAAATTCTGATACTTACGGAAATTTTTACACATTTATACAGGAAGATCTTAATCAATTTAAATTAATTACAATTAAAAATGTAATTAAAGATAATTTAAATATTGGATACATTGCTATTACAGAAAATGCTAATGATATCAAAATAGCTACTGATGAGAGAAAAGCTTTTGTTGTTAGAACAGCAATTGCTGTGGGTTTTGTAATTCTAATTTTTTCTTTTGTTTTGAGCAAATATTTTATTAAACCAATCCAAAATCTTGTAAGTTATACAAAAGTTATTAAAGACAAAAGTCAAACCAAAACAAATATTGAAAGTCTAAAAAGTCGAAATGATGAATTAGGACTTTTATCAAATTCACTGGATGATATGACAATTGAACTTCAAAAAAGAGTTGCTCATGCTGAAAATTTTTCCACAGATCTAGTTCATGAAATAAGAAACCCATTGGCATCTCTTAAAAGTGCTTCTGAGATACTGCAAGATACTAATAACTCTGAACAAAGATTAAAATTATTAAATATTCTTAGCCACGATGTTTTGAGAATTGAAAGATTAATAACTGATTATTCTCAAATGTTAAAAGATGAAGTGGCTCTTAGTAAAGAAAAAATGAAAAAAATTAATATAGAGCCAATTATTAAATCTGTTGTAGAAGATTATAATAATATCCAAAAGGTTAAAAAAAATATCAAAATCAATTATGAAAATGATGGTAATGAAAAATATATTATTAATGGTATTGAAAACAGAATTGAGCAAATAATTGCTAATTTATTGGATAATTCAATTTCATTTTGTAAAGAAGGTGAAAACATTTTTGTGAATATATCAAACACTGTAGATAAAAAAATTTTAGTAAAGATTATTGATGACGGCCAAGGATTTAAAGAGAAAGATACGTCAAAAATATTCAAAAGATTTTATAGCAATAGACCAGATAAATTTGGAGAACACTCAGGTCTTGGACTAAATATTGTTAAAAATTTAGTTGATCTTCACGAAGGTAAAATTGTAGCATCAAATCGATTAGATAGAGATGGTGCAATTGTGGAAATAAGGTTTCCAAGCTTATAAACTTAACTTGATTTGTTAATTGTTAACTGTATAAAACCTTTCAATGGAAGATTTTAAAGTCAAAGATATATCATCAGCTGAATTTGGTAGAAAAGAAATCTCGATAGCAGAGAGTGAAATGCCGGGGTTAATGGCTTTAAGAGAAGAATATTCTAAAACTAAACCTTTAAAAGGTGCAAGAATTATTGGTTGTTTACATATGACTATTCAAACAGCTGTATTAATAGAAACAATAGTTGCTTTAGGAGCTGAAGTGAGATGGTCTTCATGTAATATTTTTTCAACCCAAGATCATGCTGCTGCTGCAATTGCAAAAGCAGGAATACCTGTTTACGCATGGAAAGGTGAGACCGAAGAGGAATATCTATGGTGTATTAAACAAACCATTGTTGGCAAACCTGATTGGAAGCCAAATATGCTTTTAGACGATGGCGGTGACTTAACTGCAATTATGCATAATAAATATAAAGATTTAATGAAAGATATAAAAGGAGTTTCAGAAGAAACGACTACTGGAATAAAAGCTTTAAATAAGATGGAAAAAGATAATTCTCTTTTGGTGCCAGCGATCAATGTTAATGACTCAGTCACTAAATCAAAATTTGATAATTTGTATGGTTGTAGAGAAAGTCTAGTTGATGGAATTAGAAGAGCAACAGATGTAATGATGTCAGGAAAAATTGCAATCGTAGCAGGCTTTGGAGATGTTGGCAAGGGAAGTGCAGCATCACTAAGACAAAGTGGAGCGAGAGTTTTAGTTACGGAAGCAGATCCAATCTGCGCATTGCAGGCTGCAATGGAAGGATATGAAGTCGTTTTAATGGAAGAAGCTATTAGTAGAGCAGATATTATTGTAACAGCTACGGGGAACAAAGATATAGTTACTGCTGATCATATGAGAGATATGAAGGATAGAGCAATTTTATGCAATATTGGTCACTTTGATAATGAAATTCAAGTTGAAGCTCTAAAAAACTATAAATGGAGTGAAGTTAAACCACAGGTTCACGAAATAGAATTGCCAAGTAAAAAAAGAATTATTCTATTAGCAGAGGGAAGATTAGTTAATTTAGGATGTGCAACTGGACATCCAAGTTTTGTTATGAGTGCTTCATTTACAAACCAAGTAATTGCACAGATTGAGCTTTGGAATAATCATAAAAATTATGAAAATAAAGTTTATGTACTTCCTAAACATTTAGATGAAAAAGTTGCAACTCTTCATTTAAAAAAAGTTGGTGCTAAACTTACTAAATTATCCAAAGAACAAGCAGATTATATAAGCGTTGGGACTGAAGGTCCATTCAAACCAGATGCCTATCGCTATTAAAAATAGCATAATAGATATATCTTCAGAAGAGACGACCAGAGAATTAGCTAAAGATTTTTCAAATTATCTAACAGGGGGAGAGATAATTTTTTTATATGGAGAAATGGGGGTAGGCAAAACTACTTTTGTAAAATATTTGATTAATCAATTTCAAATAAAAAAAAAATTACAAATTACTGAAGTAACGAGTCCAACATTTAACTTACTTAATGAGTACGAGGCAGATGATTTGATAATCAAACACTATGATTTATTTAGATTAAAAGATAAATCTGAAGTTAAAAATTTAGATCTGTTTGATAAAAATGAAAATACAATAACACTCATTGAGTGGCCTGAATTAATTAATAAAGAAAACTTTAAAAAGACTATAGATTTGATGTTTAATTATGAAAATGAATTAAATAATAGATCTGTTAAAATTGATGGTTTAGACTGATCCTTTAATATGAAACTTTCAAAAGATTTTAGGAAAATTAAAGGAGATGCATCTTTTAGAAAATTTTATAGAAATATCAAAAAAAATTCAATTATAGTATTTGCAAATAGAGAAAAAATTAAAAATTTATTAATTTATGACACAATTAATAAAATCTTAATCAAAAATAATATAATCGCTCCTAAATTATTAAGTCAAAATTATAAAAAAAATTATATTGAAATACAAGATTTAGGAAACAAAACAATTTATCAAATATTTTTAAAAAATAAAAAAAATCAATATTCAATATTTAAAAAAGTAATTAATGTTTTGAATAAAATTCAATTAGTTAAAAATAAAAAAATCAAAAATTTCAGAAATGAATTATACCTGATTAAAGATTATAAAAATAAGATCTTATTAGATGAGACAAAGTTATTTAATTATTGGTATGTTCCAAAAAAATTAAATAAAAAAAAAATCAATACATTTAACAGTAAATTTAATAAAGAAATTAAGTTATTACTATCTAAATTAAATTTTAGAAATGATACTTTTGTCCATAGAGATTTTCATGTTTCAAACCTAATCATCAATTTAAAAAATCAAATTGGATTAATTGATAATCAAGATGCTCTTATTGGGAATAAGGCCTACGATTTAGCTTCTTTGATAGATGATGTTAGATACAAAACATCCAATTCACTAAAAGACAAAGTTTACAAGTATTATTTAAAGACTAATAAACAAATTGATGCAGATAAATTCAAAAATGATTTTGATATTTTGTCAGTTCTTAGAAATTTGAAGATTATTGGTATATTTATGAGGCTAGCAGAGCGAGATAAGAAAAGAAAATACTTAAAACTTATTCCCTATGCGTGGAAGATGATTGATAACAGGATGAGTAAAAATAAAGTTTTGGATAATTTGAAGTTTTTATTAGCATCTAATTTTCCTAAATTTATAACTAAATAACATGAAAATTAATACAGCCTTAATTTTGTGCGCAGGATTTGGAAAAAGATTAAATCCACTAACGTTAGATAGTCCAAAACCTTTGATCAAATTGAATAATATTACAGTACTTGAAACTTGCATTAAATTAATTGAAAGTTTGGGTATACAAGAAATTATTCTCAATACATTTTATCTAAAAGATCAAATTCATAATTTTATAAATCATAAAAAATTTAAATCTAAAATTACAATTATTGAAGATGGTAAGAATATTCTTAATACAGGTGGTGGCATAAACAATATGATGCATCATACGAATGAGGATGATTTTTTAATATTTAATCCAGATACAATATGGAAAACACATTATTCTAAAGAAATTATTGAGATGGAAAAGATATATTTTTCTAAAAAATTAAAAAATATACTTTTATTAGTTAAAAAAGAATTAAGTTTTGATAAGAATTTGAACGGGGATTTTGATCTCAAAGATAATTTAATTATAAAAAATAATGAAAGAAAGTTTATTTATACAGGATGCCAAATAATGAATAAAAAACTTCTTTCTGATTATAAAGATGAAAATTTTTCAATAACAAATGTATGGAATGATCTTATTAAAAAAAAAGAATTATATGGCTACGAGACTAATAATGATTTTTATCATTTAACAGATCTTGAAACTTTTAGAAAACTACAAGATCTTTAGCTCTTTCTTTATCTAAGTATTTACAATCTATAATTTTCTTTTCTTTATCTAAATTTATTAATAGTGGATTTCCAGTTGGAATCTCTAATTTAGATATTTGATTTTCATCTAATTTAAATAAATATTTACATAACGCTCTTATTGAGTTTCCGTGTGCAGAAATTAAAATATTATTATTTGAAGTTTTATTTTCAAGTTTTTGTTTATAAAATTCTAGCACTCTTTCATAAGTATCTTTAAGAGACTCTGTATCGGGGATAAGATTAATTGGTATTTCTTTATAGGTTTCAATATTTATAGGATGGTAAGGATTATTTTTATCTAGAGGATCAGGTCGTAAATCCCAAGAACGTCTAAATTGATGAACTTTTTTTTCTCCAAGTTTGATTTTCATTTCATCTTTATTTAGACCAGTAAGCGACCCATAGTGTCTTTCGTTTAATTGCCAAGCTTCATAAGAAATTTTTTTATCTTGTAATATTTCTTTTATCAATTTTAGTGTATTTTTAGCTCTTAATTGAAAAGATGAATAATAAATATCAATATTAATATTATTTGATTTTATTAATTTACCCGCCTTTCTAGCCTCTGACTTTCCATTTTCTGTCAAATCTACATCAACCCATCCAGTGAATTTCTTTTCAAGATTCCACACACTTTGGCCATGTCTAACTAAAATTAAATAACTCATTTGTTTATCTTTTAAAGTAATTTATAAAATAAGACTATATAATTTAATGATTAATTTTTTCTCAAAATATAAATTTATTTTTTATCTATCCAATTTTATTTTGATACTTTTATATTTATTTCCTGGAAGTTTATTAGGTTGTTATTTATATGATGATTGCAAATCTCAACCGCAAATAACACCAGATTTTATTGTTTCAACCAATCATCTTTACGCTTTTGTGGTTCTTTCAATTTTAGGTTATTTAACTTTTAAAAAATCAACCCAATTTATTTTTTTGAGTTTTTACTTGATATTTTTATCCATAATACTTGAAATATTGCATTACTTTATACCAGAGAGAAGTTTCGAATTCTCTGATTTATTTGGAAATCTTGCAGGTGTAATTATAGTCATATTTATATTTTACTTTTTTAAAAAAAATGAAAATTTTAAAAATTAATTATTTATTTCTTTTAGTTATTTTAATTTCAGGCTGCTCTTCTGTACCTAGCAATACATCAAATAGTTGTTCGATATTTAGCGAAAGATATATGTGGTATAAACATGCAAAAAAAGCTGAGAAAAAATGGGGGACTCCTATTTATTTACAGCTTGCAATTATAAAAATGGAGTCCAGCTTTGACTGGTTAGCAAAGCCACCAAGACAGAAACTATTTAAAGTAGTCCCCTATAAAAGACCATCAAGCTCTTTTGGTTATTCACAAGCTGTTAAGGGAACATGGAAACAATATAAAAATGAAACAGGAAATAAATATGCTACAAGATCGAGATTTAAAGACAGCGTAGATTTTATTGGTTGGTATACAAATAAAACTGAAAAAATTTTAAAAGTTTCAAAAAAAGATGCATTCAAACAGTATATTGCTTATCATGAAGGGTGGGGAAATTTTAAAAATTATAAGAGCAATAAAAAAGTAATAAACTTAGCTAAAAGAGTTGAAAAACAATCAAATATTTACAAACAACAGTTATCAGAATGTAAAAATTCTTTATCCTTAAAAAAATATATTATCTTTTAATCTAGCTGATTTTTTAACTCAATATCTACCGCATCAATACGCTTAGTATTTTTTGCAAGAGTTAAATACATTGTGGGAGTTACATACAAAGTAAAGAAAGTTGAAATTATCATTCCTCCTAAAATTGTAGCCCCAACAGCTAATCTTGATCCTTCTCCTGCACCAGGTCCAATATTACCAATAACCAATGGCAACATTGCTATCATTGTGCTCAAAGAGGTCATAATGATTGGTCTAATTCTAAGCTTACATGCTTCAATCAAAGCATCTTGTATTTTCACTCCAGTTGTTCTTATTTGATTAGTGTAATCTACAATTAAAATACTATTTTTCGTAGAAATACCAATTAAAATGATTAAAGCAATTTGTGAAAATATATTAATTGAGCTGTTTAAAAGTAAAATAAAAACTAATCCACCAAAGACTGCAAGTGGAACAGTTAGGATAATTATAAATGGGTGAACAAAAGAATTAAATGTTGCTGCCATTACTAAGTAGGCAGTTAATAACGCAAGTGCAAAAATTAAATATATTTCATTTGTTGTTTCTTTTAATTCTTCTGATTTTCCTTTCCATGTAATCTGATTTTGAGGAGCAACTCTAATCATAACATTCTCTAGGTATTTTATTGCTTCTGTTAATGTATAATCCTCTGAAAGTGCTGCTGAAATAGTAACGGCTCTCTGACGATTATATCTTGGTAATGCTTCTGCAGTTCCTTTTTCTTTGAATTCAACAAGGCTTGCAACAGAAACTAGTTTGCCTGTAGTTTCAGACCTAACAAAAATCTTTGATAACCCATCTTTGTCTCTTCTATCAGCTAAATATTGTTGTAAAATGATTGGATATTCTCTTCCTTCTTTACTAAAAGAAGTTACCCTTTTTCCACCATATAAAGTTTCAAGAGTTCTTCCAATATTTTCAGTAGATACACCTAAATCATTAGCTCGATTTTTATTTGTGATTAATTTAACTTCGGGTTTATTTTTTGTGTAATCACTATCTATTCGAAACATGTTTCTGTTTTTTCTGAGTTCTCTTAAAACATTGCTTTTGATTTCTTCAAGTTCCTCATAACTAGATCCATAAATAACCATTTGTACTGGTTTGTTATAACTCGAAACCCTTATTCCTTGAGGAGATATTGGGAAAGCAAAAGTTTCAGGGACCGAAACTACTTGTCCAATTGCTTCTCTAAGAACAGTTTGGCTACTTTTTTCTCTGTTTTTCCATTCGTCTAGTAAAGCAATTATAATAAATGTATTATAGGTTGTTGCAGATCTACCAAAACCTGGAACTCTCATTATTAGTCTTTCATATGGGCTATCATCTGCTTGCAATAGCCTCAATATTCTACTTTCGATTATTTGAGCTTTTTCTTGAGTGTATTCGAATGAGCTCCCTTCATCAGTTGATCCTATTATTAAATAAGAGCCTCTATCTTCCGTCGGTAATAACTCTTTTTTTGAAAAATTAAAAAGATATGCAGATGCACAAATGATCAAGATTATAAATATTGAAATAGTTTTTTGCTTATTAATCCAATATTGAAGTGAATCAATATAAAATCCAGTAAAAGATCTAAACCCATTGTTAAATTTTTTTACAAAAAAATTAATTTTATCTTTTTTATTTAAGAACTTACTCCCTAGCATTGGTGATAAAGTTAATGCAACAAAAGATGACACCACAATAGAGAAGGATAATGCTATTGCAGTTTCTTTAAATAATGTTCCAGAAATTCCTTTTATAAAAATTAATGGTAAGAATACTGCAACTAAAATCAATGTAGTTGCAATAATAGCAAAAGTAATTTGTTTAGAACCTTTATATGCAGCTACTAATGGTGTTTCACCATTTTCTATCCTTGTATAAATAGCATCAGTCATAATTACAGAGTCATCAGTAATTATTCCAATTGCTAAAATAAAACTTAGTAATACAAAAATATTTATAGATAAATCAAATATGTATAATCCAAGAAATGAACCAATTAAACTAACTGGTAATGCTACTGCTGGTACAATTACAGCTTTAAGATTACCTAGAAAAAGATAAATAATTAAAACAACCAAAACAAAAGCAATAACCAAACTTTTATATACTTCTTCAATTGCAGCACCAATGTAGGTAGCTCTATTAAATGCTACTTCTAATTTTAATCCATCTGGTAAAGTTTTATTAAGTTCTTTAATTTTGACTTTTATTTGCTTAGACAGTTCTACTGTTGAAGCCCCACTTTTTGCATAAATTCCAATTCCAACAGTTTTTAAATTCACTGCATTTTTTCTTTGTGCTTTGAATAAAGTTTTTTCTGAAACAGGCCCAAACTCAACATTTGCAACATCAGAAAGAATTATTACTTTGTCTTTATTTTTTCTAAGAGGAAGCTGCTTTATTGTATCTATGTTAGTGTAAGATTTATCAATATTTAGAGTTAAATCTTTATTATTTGCCTCTAATGTCCCTGCGGGAAGGTTAATATTTTCGTTTCTTAAAGCTCTTTCTACCTCTTGAATTGTTAGATTATTTGCTGCTAATTTAATTGGGTCTATCCAAACTCTGACACTAAGTTCTCTTAAACCACCAACTAAAATTCTACCAACATTTGGTACACTTGAAAATGCATCTATAAGATATCTTTCAGCATAATCTCCAAGATCTAGATCATCCCAATTAGGTGATGATAGTGATACCCACATAGTAGTCGTGAAACCCGCTGCTTGTTTTAAAATTTGTGGTGGATTTGACTCGCTGGGTAAATTATCCACAACACGCGCAACTCTTTCTCTTATATCATTTGCTGCATCGTCTAAGTCTATATCTGTATTAAATTGAATATTAATTCTGCTTCTTCCATTTAAAGAGCTTGAGTCAATATTTTTAATACCTTCTGCTCCACCAATAACATCTTCAAGTTTTTGAGTTATTTCTTCATCAACTATTTCTGCTGATGCAGATTTATAATCTGTTTGAACTTGAACTACAGGAGGTTGAATACCATCAGGAAGCTCTCTTACCGGCAACTCTGAAAAAACAAATATACCAAAAATAATTAAGATTAAAGACATGACCCAAGCTACAACAGGTCGTTTAATACTGACTTCGGTTATATACATTTAATTATTTTTTTTCTTTTTCAGATTTTTTAAAAATATTTTTTAACCAATCAAATTTACCTTTTTTTGTTTCACCTTTTTTTAATTTTTTTTTCTTACCCCAACTAGAGTTTCCTTGTTTTTTTTTAGCACCTTTTTCAATTGGTCTTATAGTTAGATTTGGTCTAACTTTTTTTGTTCCTTCGGCAACAATTTTATCACCATTATTTAATCCATCTAGAATTTCTACAAAGCCTAAATATCTATCACCTATAGTTACTTTTGTTTTCATTACTTTGTTTTTTTCGTCAACTTTATAAATAAATACATTTTCACCTTCTACTATTGTACTTGTATCAGGTGCACTTAAACCGTCTCTTACATCATACTTAATTGAAATTTCTAGAAATGAACCAGGTAGTATTTCGCTAGACATATTGTCCATCTTTATTCTGGTAGCTAAAGATCTTGTATCTTCACTTATTCTGCTCGCAAAAGAGTCAACAACTCCTTTATAAATTTTATTTTTATAACCAGAAAATTTAATATTTACTGGTAAACCAACTTTAATAAATGGCACGAAAATTTCGGGTATATCTACATCACAATAAATCGAACTAGTATCTTCAAGATTAATTAATATCGAAGATTTTGAAACCTCTATATCTTCAGAGAATTCTCTTTTTCCTATAACACCATCGAATTGCGCTATAATCTTTCTATTTTTAAGGTTAGCTATTACATCTCCTTTTTTGACTCTTTGATTAAAGTTTATTGGTTTTAATATTTCATATTTTTCAATTTTGAATGATTGTGTTTGAATTGGAGCTGCAGTCCCATATGTGCTGATAACATTTTCAAAAACTCTCTCTTGTGTTGTAGTTACTATTATTCCTGGAGGCGGTCTTTTACTAAATTTTTTTTTAAAGTGACTTCCAATCATTGTTCTACCAATAATTACGGTTGCGATAATTAGGAAAAATATAATTACTATACTTGTGATTTTTGTAGATGTTTTCATTTGCTAATTCTTTCCATACTCAGCCCAAGAGCCATCGTATATTGTGGGCATATATTTAGCATTTATTAGGGAATAAGCTAGTGCCAATACACTAGCAGTAACTCCCGAACCACATGAAAATACTACATTTTTACCATGGTCAAGTTTAATTGAATCAAATTTTTTTATGATATTATCTTTGCTAACAAATGTATGATCTTCATTAATTAGTTCTGAAAAGGGCAAGCAAAAAGAATTTTGTATTGATCCACTTCTTAAACTTTTTCTTGGTTCAGCAACTTTGCCTTCAAATCTATTTCTGCTTCTTGCGTCAACAACATCAAAATCATTTATATTAATATTCTTATCTATCTGTTTTTTATTTTTAACAAGTTCTATATTTTCTTTGCAAGAATAATTAGAAGTTTTAGTGATCACATTTTCATTATTTGTAATTTTATTTTCTTTTTTCCATTTTTTTAATCCTCCGTCTAGTACATGAACCAGTTTTGGATCATGACCAAAATAAATTAAATTATACCAACATCTACAAGAACTGATAACATCAGAGTTGTCATAAACTACTATTCGATCACTATTTTCTATACCCATTTTGCTAATTATTTTTTTCCAAGATTTAATGTCAGTCAACATATGTGGTAAGTCTGTATCTAACTTTGAATTTTTATCTAAATCAAAAAAAATTGCATTTAATATATGCTCTTTACTATACTCTTCAAAACCATTTCTTTTTGTTTGAGGCATATGCCATGAGCAATCAATAATTTTTACTTTATCAATATTATTTTCTAACCAGTTCGTATCTACTAAAGACATTTTATCTTTTTTCTAAATATTTTTGATGATATTCCTCAGCTGGACAATAATTTTTAGTTAAAGAAGTTTTTGTTACAACTTTCCCTGACAATTTAATATTTTCTTTTTCAATCAATTTTTCAGCAATATTTTTTTGCTGATCATTTAAATAAAATATTTCACTTCTGTATTGGGTTCCAAAATCAGGCCCTTGAGAATTTAAAGTAGTTGGATTATGAATTTCAAAAAAGTATTCAATAACTTTTTCATAAGATATAACTTTAGGGTCAAAATCTAATTTAACTACTTCTGCATGATTTGTTGTGCCTGAACATACTTCTTTATAATTAGTCTTAGAATTATTGCCTCCACAATAGCCAACCTCAGTTTTAATAACTCCATCAAGTTTACTAAACTTAATTTCTGGCCCCCAAAAACATCCCAATCCTAAAATTGCTATTTCCATTGATAATTAACTTAATTAATTTAAAGTTAATCACATGTTATCAAAAAATCAATTAGGCTTTTTTTACATGTTCATTTCAGTATGCGCATTTTCCTTAATGGATGTGATAGTCAAATGGTCAGATGCTTACCCAGTCGGACAGGTTTTATTTTTTAGGGGTTTTTGTGGAATAATTCCTATACTATTTCTTATTCCAAAAGATAGATTTATTGATTTTTATAAAACCAGTAGACCTTTTTTGCACTTTAAAAGATGCTTAGCTGGATTAATAGCTCTAATATCAATATTTATTGCTTTAAGGAATTTACCTTTGGCAACAGTAGTAAGTATTTCATTTGCCGCACCTATATTTACAACAATCTTTTCAATTTTTTTATTAAATGAAAAAGTAGGCTTCTACAGGTGGTTAGCGGTTTTGGTTGGCTTTGTAGGAATAATTATTATTTCAGAACCAGGATTTAGTTCATTAAATTTTTATTATATTTATCCAATAGTTTTTTGTTTAGGCTTATCATATGTCGCAATTGCTATCAGAAAACTATCTTCTACGGAACCAGTTTGGCTAATAAGTTTTTTCTTTTCATTTTCAATAATGCTTTTAAGTTTTTTTACTTTTTATCAAAGTTGGATTATGCCAAGCTTTAAAGATTTATTTTTATTATCTATGATAGGAATATTGGGAGGACTCGCAAACTTATGGTTATCCCAATCTTATAAATTATCTGAAGTAAGCTTAGTATCACCACTTAAGTACCTTGCTTTAATTTTTGCAATAATTTTTGGCTATTTAATTTGGGAAGAAATACCTACTGTAAAAACTTTAATGGGAGCTTCACTAGTAATTTTTTCTTCATTTATAATATTTAAAAGAGAAATGACTTTAAAGAAACGCGTATCAGTTGCTAGGCATGAGTAAAACACCAGCATATTGGAATACAGCAAAAAGATATTTATCAAAAAAGGATAAAGTTATGGCTTCTTTAATCAAAAAATATAAATCGCCCTCTGAAACTGTTTTAACTTCCAGAAAAAATGTTTTTTTTTCTTTATGTAAAAGTATTATTGGACAACAAATTAGTGTTGCAGCAGCGAATTCAGTTTTTTTGAAGTTTAAAAAAAAATGTAAAAATAAAATTAATGCAAAAACTGTCAATAAATTATCAATTATTCAATTGAAAAGTTGCGGGTTAAGTAGACAAAAAGTTAAAGGTATAAAAAATTTATCGCAACAAATATTAAATAAAACTTTTAATCCAAAACTAATTTCAAAAATGTCAGATGAGGATGCTATTGTATATCTTTGTCGATTAAGACAAATTGGAAGATGGTCAGCTGAAATGATTTTATTATTTACTTATAACCGTTCAAACATTTGGCCGATACAAGATATAGGTTTACTTAGGGCAATATCTAAAAATTATAAAAAGAAATACTTACCACCAGAAAACTATGTGAAGTTATTGAATAAAAGATTTTCACCTTATTGTTCAGTTGCGACTTGGTATTTATGGAGAAGTATAGATCCTGAGCCTATTCAGTACTAAAACCTTCAATTACTTGCATGTGTCTAATAGTTGTATCTTTCGCCAAATCCCATCCTGCCTGATATTCTTTAGAATTGTGACATTCCATAGCTTTCTCATAATTTGGAAATTCCCAAACAACTGTTCTTATAAAATCATTACCATCAAAAGTTTTGTGTTCACCTCCTCTTATTAGAGGAACTCCCCCAAAACTTTTGATTATAGGAGTTACTACCTCAGAATATTTTTTTAAGTTTTCTTGATTTTCAACTTTTGAATATAAACTAATCCAGTAACCTTTTTTCATTCACTTAATTTATTTTTTTAATTACTAGATTTCAATGATATTTTGTTTGTTTTGGAAACTAGTTGTGCAACAATTGATAAAGCTATTTCAGGAGCAGATTTGCCCCCAAGTTTTATACCTATTGGACCATGTATAGAGTTAATCTCTTTATCATTGAATCCAGCTTCTTTTAATCTTTTACATCTATTTTCATGTGTTTTTTTACTTCCAAGAGCACCAATATAAAAAAATTTATTTTTTAAAGCATGATTTAATGCTGGATCATCAATTTTTGGATCATGAGTTAAAGTAATTAATGCAAAATTGGAGTTTGTTTGAATTTTTTCTAAAGCTTTGTTTGGCCATTCATTAATTATCTTAATATTTTGAAATCTTTGTTCAGTTGTGAAATATTCTCTTGGATCAATGATTGTAATAACAAAATTAAAATTTTTTATTAAATCAATTAAATACTGTGCAATATGAACTGCACCCACAATTATTACTTCAATTGGTTTAATATAATTTAAAATGAATATTTGTGTTCCATTAATTGTGCCATTTTTTTTTAAATTATAATAATTTTCTATTTCATTTTTATAATTTTCAAAATCTTTACTTAATGGTTTTCCAAACTCAAATATTTCGCTATTACCATTTGATAAATTCGTTAAAATAGCAAATTGTTCTTTAGATGATTTTTTTTTAATTATTTCTTTAAGTATTTCTATTTTCATAAATTAATTTCTTCTATAAAAACTGCCATTTTTCCTCCACATGCAAGACCCACACTCCAGGCATTCTCATCTAAAATTGTAAATTCTATTTTTTTGAATGAATTCTTGCTCTTTATTAACTCCATGCATTCATTTATTACGTTTGCTTCTACACAACCTCCTGAAACTGATCCTAAAAAGTCACCTTTTTCGTTAACAATCATTCTACTTCCAACTTGACAAGGAGAAGATCCCCAAGTTTGGATTACTGTTGCCAAAACTACTTTTTGGCTAGACTCAATCCACGAATTTGCCTCTTCCAATATTATTTCAAATGATTTTGACATTTAGTAAAATTTTTTGTTAAGAACTTTAAAAGTATAAATTAGTATAATTTCCTATTTATTTTACATCCCTTCAAAGATTATATGTTCTCTAATAACATTTTTTTCTAAATGTTTTCTAGCTTCAATATACTCTTCAGAATTGTAGCAATTTCTTGCAGCTTCAATATCTGGAAATTCTGCAAGAGCTACTCTGACCATTTCTCTACCTTCCAAAGTTACGTTATTTGCGCTTCTTGCTAATATTCTTCCAGAATATTTTTCAACAGCTTCTTTAGCTTTTACAGCGTATTTTTTAAGTCTTTCTGTATCTTTTATTTCGGTATAATTTGCAACCCAATATGCTTTCATAATTCTCCTTTTTAATTTTTTTTAATTATGATACCAAATTTAAGTGAAAAAATTATTTTTAAATTTCTGTAGTACTTTATTATTTTTAATGTTTGCATCTATTATTCAAGCTAATGCTGATGAATTATTTAATAAGGGAAAAAAAGTATTTCTTGAAGCAGGTAATTGTGCTGCGTGCCACACTCTATTAGACGCAGGATCAATTGGTGATATTGGTCCAAATCTAAACCAAATAAGACCAAATGTTGAAAGAATTCTTATGGCTGTTAGAAATGGGATAGGAGTAATGCCTGCAATGGAAGGCTTATTATCTAATGAGGAAATAGAAGCAGTTGCTCATTATGTTTCTATAAGTGCTGATCAATAAAAATACTTTGACTATAAATTGTAATGTTTAATCCAGTGTTTCGCTATATCTACTCTTTTACAAATCCATATGTCTTTAAATTTTGACACATAATTTAAAAATTTCTTGAGTGATTGTATTCTACCAGGTCTTCCAATTAATCTACAATGCAAACCAACAGACATCATTTTTGGCGAAGTTTTTCCTTCTTCATAAAGAGCATCAAAGCTGTCTTTTAAATAATTGTAAAATTGTTCTCCAGAGTTGAATCCTTGATTAGTTGCAAATCTCATATCATTGTTATCAAGAGTGTAAGGAACCATTAGTTGTTTTTTATTACCTTTTTTTATCCAATATGGAAGATCGTCACTGTATGTATCACTACAGTATAAAAAATTACCATTATCAATTACCAAATCCAAAGTATTTGTACTGCATCTCCCGGTATACCAACCAGCAGGTTGAGCACCAAAATTTTTTTTTATAGATTTCACTGCAAGTTTCATATCATTCTTTTCTTTTTTCTTTGATACATTTTGATAATCAATCCACCTCCACCCATGACTAGCAACTTCATAATTAGCTTTTTTTATAGCTGAACAAATTTCTTTATTTCTTTCTAATGCCATTCCAACACCAAAAATAGTTAGTGGGATTTTTTTTTTATTAAATAAATCATGAATTCTCCAAAATCCTCTTCTTGAACCATATTCATAAATTGACTCCATATTTAAGTGTCGACCTTTAATTGGTTTTGCTCCTATAATTTCTGATAAAAATACCTCTGAGGTTTTATCGCCATGAAGAATACAGTTCTCTGCTCCTTCTTCATAATTAAGCACAAATTGTAAAGCTAACTTGGCATTACCAGGCCACTTTACCTTTATTTTTTTGGAACCATATCCTACCAAATCTCTTGGATATTTTTTTTTCATTTTTTTAAAATAATTTTATCTTTTTTAAATTTATAAATAACAAGATTGTTTCCTTTTCCTTTTCTATCAACAATTAGAAAATTCATATTTTTCACAGAAATAAGCGGAAAGTGCCAAATGCCAGCTTTGTAATTCACTCCAGTTTGTTTAGGAACTAAAAAGGATTGGATTTTATTTATATCAGGTTTATCTCCTCTTGGAGCTACAAATACTAAAAATTTTGTGTCTTCCATTGGTATAAAGGCTTGGCTTCCTAAAGGATGTTTTTCCATCATATCAATTTTCATAGGAAATTTTCTTTTTTTTGCTTTAAAAATACTAACTATTGCCTTTCCCTTTTTTTTTGAGGTATCTATGTTTATTAAATTATCAAACCTTTTTGCATATCCATCGTTAATATTTATAGGATTTTTTTTAGATGTATTTATTAATTGTCCAAACTTAGAAAATTTTTTTTTAGTTATATTTTTTGCTTTTACAACTTTCATTTTACAAAATTTCCAAATGCTCTAATTCTTGAAATTCCACCATCTGGATGGATATTTATTCTAAGGTAATTTTCTTTATTTCTCTTTACTAAAAATTTTTTAAAAACGTGCTTTTTATTTGCTGAAAGTTTGGATTTATTTAAAATAAATTTCCAATTTTTTGAATTATTAGCAATTAATTTATTTGATAGATTTTTTGAAATATTTGCAGTTTGAATAGAGCAAGTATCAGGGTAGTTTCCCTTGAAATGATGTGTATCTATCTCTAATTTTTTTATTAAGCCTGGTTTTCCAAATTTTATTATAAGCCAATCATAGTTTTTTCCTCTACTTCTTCTTGTCTCCCAACCATCACCCATATTTTTTCCCTTACCAGGAGCTATTATATTTTCAGCTCTTCCAAAATGTTCATTATTACAACCAACAATTGAAGCACCGTTTAAAACAGATGTTAAATTTATATTGTTATTATTAAAAATGCTTTTTTCCATTTCAATTTTTCCATAAAGTCTAAGTCTTGCAACTCCACCATCGGGAAAGATATTTAGTTTTATATAATTAAAAACAGACTTGTTTTGTGATTTAAAGCTGTGGTTTTTGTTGGGCCCAAGTTTTTTTTTACCTATTAAGTGAATCCATTTTGTCTTTTTATTAGGTTTGGATCTACTAAAACAACCCTCCACTGATGCGTGAGTAGGTTGATTTCCATTAAAGTGTGTTGTGTCAATGTCTATATCAAAGATCTTTCCAGGTTTGCCTAATTTTAAAATTAAATAATCAAAACCTTTTGATCTTCTTCTTCTAGTTTCCCACCCATCCATCCATTTACCATGTTTGTCAAATAGTCCATCTTTAAAAACTGGAGTATCTATGTTTAAAATTCTGTGAGCAGCTGCAAAAAAATCATCAGTCTTAAATATAATTTTAGATCCGATTCTTGGATCAGTTAAATTAATCATTTTTGAATTTATAAAATTTTTCATTTTTTATTTATTTCATTAAGACGAAAGGTTGCAATTTTTTTTACTTGTTTTTTTGCCTCTTGGAATTCACTTTCTACATCACTTTGTATTCTTTGTCTAAAATTATTCAATATTTCATTTTTATTTTTGCCTTTTACAGCAATTATAAATGGAAAATTAAACTTTTTTTTATATTCTGAATTTAATTTTTTGAATTCTTCATATTCCTCATTAGAACATTCATTTAATTTTGCAGAAGCTTGTTCTGATATAGACTCCGAAGTCATTCTTTTTGCCACAGCAAGCTCAGGGTGAGCATTTAATATTTCTAAAATTTTATCTTTTTTATAACTTTCGTAAATATTCAGCATTTTAAACATAATATCTTCGAGGTTTTTAAATGGTTTTGACTCAAAAGCCTCTGAAGCCACTGACTCAGTTTTTTCAAAAACATTACCAAATATTGACAAAAAATCAGACTTGTTAAGATCGTTAATGTTATCTATTGTTCTCATATAATTTTAAATAATTTAAGTTTGAAATTTAAATGATACTATAATTTTATGACTAAGCTCACAACTCATGTTTTAGATGTATATTCAGGTAAACCTGGAAAGGGTATCTTAGTTGAGTTGTTTTACTTAAATGATTCAGAGAGAAAAAAAATAACTTCAATAAAACTTAATGATGATGGGAGAGCAAGCTCTCCATTAGCAGAGGGAGATATTTTTGTTAAGGGTAAGTATGAATTAGTTTTTTATATTGGTGATTATTTTAAAAATATATCACCAGTAAGTGATGTACCATTCTTGGATGATGTAATTATCAGATTTGGTATTTCAGATCCCTCACAGCATTATCATGTACCTTTATTAGTCTCACCATGGAGTTATTCTACTTATAGAGGCAGTTAAGTGATATCAAACTCAGTAAAATTCTTATTAAACGATAAGATTCTAGAAATTAAAAACCCTGATCCAAATCAAACAATTCTTAATTACATTAGAACTGAACTAAAAAAAACTGGAACTAAAGAGGGATGCTCAGAAGGTGGTTGTGGAGCATGTACTATCGTTTTGGGTGAGTTAGTTAACAATGATATAAAATATAGTTCAATAAATTCTTGTATTTCATTTGTGCCATCTTTAAATGGTAAACAACTTTTGATTGTAGAGGATTTGGTTTCTAAAGAAGGAAAATTCCATCCAGTTCAAGAAGCGATGGTAAAATTTCATGGATCACAATGTGGATTTTGTACTCCAGGGTTTGTTATGTCTTTGTTTTCAATGTTTAAAAATAATAAAAGTTATAACCACGAATTAATAGCAGACTCAATATCGGGAAATTTGTGTCGTTGTACTGGCTATAGACCCATTATTGATGCTGCCAAAAGTTTAAATAAGACCAATAAGACAGATGAGTTTACTAAAAATAAAAATAAAATTATAAAATTATTAAAAAATATTAGACCAAAAAATATTTTTATTAAAAAAGACGATAAAATTTATTTCTCACCTAAAAATATTAAAGATTTAAAAAGTATAATTAAAAATAACTCAAATTTTAATTTTCTTGCTGGTGGAACAGATTTATCTTTAATAGTTACAAAAGAAAGAAAAGAAATTCCATTTATAATTGATTTAAAAGAGGTTAAAGAATTAGATTTTATAAAGGTAAGTAAAAATTACCTAGAGATTGGAGCCGCCACTCCTCTAATAAAATTTGAAAATGAAATTAAAAAATATTATCCAGATTTTTATTCTGTTCTAAAGAGATATGGCTCAGTTCAAATTAGAAATGTAGGTACTATAGGAGGTAATATTGCAACTGCATCACCAATTGGTGACTCGTTACCGATTTTACTATCTTTAAATGCTGAGATTTTAATAGAGAGTTTTAATGAAAGAAAAGTTTTATCGATAAATAATTTTTTCATAGATTATAGAAAAACTAAATTAAAAAAAAATGAATTTATTCGATCAATAAAAATACCATTATTTAAAAAAAATATATTTAAAGCATTTAAAATTTCAAAAAGATTTGATGATGATATTTCATCTGTTTGTGGTTCTTTTAATTTCGAAATTAATAATAATAAAATTAAAGAAGTATATATTGCGTATGGGGGTATGGCAGCTGTACCGAAAAGAGCTAAAGCATGTGAGAAAATTCTTAAAAATAAGCCTCTTAATATCAATACTTTTGACCAAGCAAAAAATTATTTAGAAAAAGATTTAAGTCCTATTGGAGATATGAGGGCAAGTAAAGAATACAGACTAGAGATAGCAAAAAATTTGTTAATGAAATGTTTTGTAGAAATAAATTCTAATAAGCTAACAAGAGTAAATTAAATGAGTAAAGAGAATTATATTGAGGAAATAAGACCACACGATAGTGCTTACAAACATGTAAGTGGATACGCTGAGTATATTGATGATATTAATGAACCGAAAAATACAATTTATGGTGCTATTGGTTTAAGCAAAAAAGCACATGCAATTATTAAAAAAATAGATTTAACTGAGGTAAAAAAAAGTGAGGGTGTTATTTCAGTAGTTACACAAAGTGATATTACTGGTAGAAATGATGTGGGACCTGTTTTTTGATGGTGATCCTATTTTTCCAACAAAAAAAGTTGAGTTTTATGGCCAACCATTGTTTGCTGTTGCTGCTATAACGACAGAACTTGCAAGAAAAGCAGTATTAAAAGCTAAGATAAATTATAAAGAGTTAAAACCTGTTATTACAATTAAAGAAGCTTTAAATAAAAAACAGTTCTTATTTAAACCTAGAAAAATAAAAAAAGGTAATCCTTTAAAGAAAATAAAAATATCAAAAAATATTTTAAAAGGTAATTTTACAACAGGAAGTCAAGAACACTTTTATTTAGAAGGTCAAGCAGCTTTTGTTATTCCTAAAGAAGACGATAATTTTTTAGTTTATAGCTCAACACAACATCCTTCAGAGACACAACAATTAATTGCAAAAATGTTCAATCAAAAAAGCAATTCAATTAATGTTGAGGTAAGAAGAATTGGAGGTGGGTTTGGGGGAAAAGAAACAAATTTCATGACAGCTTGTATTTGTTCGTTATTAGCTAAAAAATCAGGTCAGCCTGTCAAATTAAGACTAGACAGAGATGACGATATAATATTGACAGGTAAAAGACATGAATTTTTATCTGAATATGAAGTTGGTTTTAATGATGAAGGAATTATTGAAGGATTAAAAATAAACCTATCTTCAAATTGTGGAATGTCACCCGATTTATCAGCGGCAATAAACGAAAGAGCTTTGCTTCATATAGACAACGCATATTACATTTCAGATATTGAGGTAACAAACAATTTATGTAAGACAAATATTCCAACTTCAACTGCATTTAGAGGCTTTGGTGGAAACCAAGGAATGATGGCTATAGAAAATATTATAGATAATATCTCAAGATACTTAAAAAAAGATCCTATAGAAGTTAGAAAGAAAAATTTTTATCAAAAAGATAAAAAAAACGTAACTCATTATGGGATGACTATTGAAGATAACGTAATTAATGAAATATTTAAAGATTTAGAAAATAAATCTAATTATAAGAAAAGATATTCAGATATAAGAAGATTTAATGAAAAAAATAAATTTAAAAAAAAAGGTATAGCTATTACACCGTTAAAATTTGGTATTTCATTTACAACAATTCATTTAAACCAAGCCGGAGCTTTAGTCCATATTTACACAGATGGAAGCGTATATTTGAACCATGGCGGTATAGAAATGGGTCAAGGTACCCATACAAAAATTGCTCAATTAGTGGCAAATTCTTTTGGATTACCCTATAATTTAGTTCATATTTCATCAACGAATACATCTAAAGTTCCAAATACATCAGCCAGTGCTGCTTCATCAACTACAGATCTTAATGGAGCCGCAGCATTAAATGCAGTAGCAAAAATTAAATCAAATTTAGAAAAATTTATTAAGAAAAAATATAAGATCTATAATCATGAAGCAGTCTATAAAGATCAATATATAATATTTGGAAATAGACAATTTGAATTTAAAAGCATTATTCAAGAGGCATATTTAAATAGAATTTCTCTTTCTTCTTCAGGTTTTTATTCAACACCAAAAATTAATTTTGATAAAAAAAAATTTAGAGGAAGACCCTTTTATTATTTTTGTTATGGTGCAGCTGTTTCAGAAGTAACTATTGATACATTAACTGGTGAAAATGTTTTAGAAAGAGTTGATATTTTGCATGATGCTGGAAAACCAATAAATCCAGCACTTGAACTAGGTCAGATTGAAGGTGGTTTTGTACAAGGACAAGGTTGGTTGACTATTGAAGAGCTTAATTGGAAATCAAATGGACAGATTACAACTTTTTCTCCATCAACATACAAAATACCTGCGGTAAGTGATATCCCAAAAAAATTTAATGTAGAAATTTTTAAAGAAGGATCAAATAATGAAAAAGTTGTTAATAAAGCAAAGACAACTGGAGAACCTCCTTTAATGCTAGCTATGAGTGTTTTTTATGCAATAAAAGATGCAGTTGCTTCAATTGGAAATTATCAGATTGCACCAGAACTTAATGCACCAGCAACTCCTGAAAGAATTTTAATGAGTGTTAACAAGATCAAAAATAAAATAAAAAATCTAAATGGAAGATAAAAAAAAATTTATGGCAAAAGCTATTGAACTTTCTGTAAATAGCGCAAACACTATTGGCGGACCCTTTGGAAGTGTCATAGTTAAGGATAACAAGATTATTTCAGAGGGTTCTAATAAAGTGACTTTTTCAAATGATCCAACTGCTCATGGAGAGGTTGTAGCAATTCGAGAAGCTTGTAAAAAATTAAATACTTTTGATCTGTCGGGTTGTGAGATTTATACATCATGTGAACCTTGTCCAATGTGTCTTTCCGCAATTTATTGGTCAAGATTAGATAAAATATATTATGCAAATACAAGAGAAGATGCAAAAAATATAGACTTTGATGACTCATTTATTTATTTAGAGATTCCAAAAAAAATAAGTGATAGAAAAATTAAAATGACACAAATGCTTAGAGATGATGCTTTAAAAGCATTTGAAATTTGGGATAAAAAAGTAGATAAAATAAAATATTGATGGAATTTTTACCTTATACAATAAAATGGTTTGAAGTTATTCTTAGATGGGGCCATGTATTATTTGCAATATTATGGGTAGGTAATAGTTTTTTATTTAATTACTTAGACAACAATTTAAATAAAAATATAACAAGTGATGATATTGATGGTGAAGGATATCTGATGCATTCTGGTTTTTTTTATAAACTATCAAGGTTAAAAACATCACCACCGCAAGATTATTTAAATAGATTAGTAATCTTTAAATGGCAAAGTTATTTAACTTTTGTAACTGGAATGTTGCTACTAGTTGTAATTTATTATTATAACGCTGGTGTATTAATGATTGATAAACGTGTTTTGTTAATACCTCCTAGTTATGCCATTGTTATCTCACTTTTATCATTAATTGTTTCTTGGTTTGTTTATGATTTTTTATGTAAATCTAAATTGATTGAAAATAATATATTATTTATTTCTACAGCAATCATTTTGCTAGCACTTGTTTCTTTTGGTCTGACTAAATTATTTGGACCGAAATTTGCAATTTTAAGTGTTGGATTGATTATAGGTACTAATATGTTTGGTAATGTTTTTACAGTAATTATACCTAATCAAATGAATATAATTAGTAGTAGCGAAAGAGGTGAAAAATTTGATATGAGCCTATCCTTAGCAGCCAAACAAAGATCAATTCATAATAATTATTCCACTTTTTTAGTATTGTTTATAATGCTTTCAGGGCACTCAAGTTTCTTAGTTTATCACAAGTATAACTGGTTAATTTTATGTGCGGTTGGCGTGATCTCTGCAGTTGCTAGACACTATTTCAATTTAAGAGGAAGAAACATTCACAGGTTGTATATTTTAATTTCTTCAATAATAGCACTTATCGTTCTTGCAGTTTTAGTTTTATTATTTAAATAATTAATTATAAAAATTATGTCAGAAAAATTAATTATAAGTTGGGATGAATATAATAAGACAGTAGAAAAATTGGCAATCCAAATTCATGAAAGTGGTTACAAGCCAACAATACTAATTGGAATTATGCGAGGAGCTGCACCAATGATAGATGTCTTAAGTAGAATTTTCAAATTGAAATGTGCTTATCTTGCAGTTGAGTCTTATAGTGGAAAAGGGGTTGAAGACGAACAAGGTGATTTAGTTTTTTCAAGAGAGATGAGTTCAATTGCACCAAGCATGGGTGGAAGAATTCTTTTATGTGATGATCTATCTGACACAGGAATTACTTTTAATAAAAGTGTTGATTGGTTAAAAAAATATGAACCAATAAAAAATAAAATTGAGGATATAAAAACAGCTACCCTTTTTAAAAAAAAACAATCAACTTTTGAGCCAGACTTTTGTGCCAATAAACTTCCTGACAATCCGTGGATTGTCCAGCCTTTCGAAATTTATGAAGATTTAAGAATAGAAGAAATAAAAAAAAGACACCAGAAATAAAAAAGGCCAGTATAAAAACTGGCCTTTTAAATTTTAAATTATTTTGTAAAAATTATTTAGGTATATCTCCCTCAACACCTTTTACATAAGTCATCATTCCTGCAAGCATACCATCATCAGCGGTTTTACCTTCAGCAACCATTAAACCACCTTTCTGATCATAAATAGGTCCAGTGAAAGCATGAACTTTACCAGATGCTAAATCTGCTTGAAGTTTTTTAACTTTAGCCTGTAAATCAGAAGGAATTGCAGAGTCAAGATCAGATATAACCACCATACCATCGCCGATGCCATGCCAAGTATCTTTTTGACTCCATGTTCCATTTGCTACAGCTTTGACTCTATCAACATAGTAAGGTCCCCAGTTATTTTCAACTGAAGTCAATACCGCTTTAGGCGCAAATTTATCCATATCGCTTGCTTGACCAAAAGCATAAACTCCTGCTTTTTCTGCAATCTGAACAATAGCAGTACTGTCAGTATGTTGAGCAATTATGTCAGCACCCTGGTCAATTAAAGCTTTAGCCGCTTCAGATTCTTTACCTGGGTCATACCAAGTAAAAGCCCAAACAATTTTTGTTTTGATATTTGGATTTACTTTTTGAGCCGCTAAAGTAAATGAATTAATTCCTCTTATCACTTCTGGAATTGGAAAAGAAGCCACATACCCAATAACATTAGATTTTGTCATCGACCCAGCTATTGTTCCCAAGATAGCTCTACCTTCATAGAATCTAGCAGCGTAAGTTGAAACATTTGGATGTTCTCTTTTGTATCCAGTAGCATGTTCAAATTTTACGTTTGGAAACTCTTTTGCAACTTTGTTAGTTGGATTCATATATCCAAAACTAGTTGTAAAAATAACATCATGACCAGAATTAGCTAATTGTCTAAGAACTCTCTCAGCATCAGCACTTTCTGGAACACCTTCCACATATGTAGTTTTATATCCGGCAGCTTCTACAGCTTTTCTCCCTACATCATGCTGATATGTCCATCCATGGTCACCCGTTGGACCAATGTAAACAAATGCTGCTTTAACATCTTTTGCAACAGCAGAAACAGTTAATGTAAAAAAGAAAACTAACGAAGAAACCAAAGATCTGGTAAATATTTTATGCATAAATTTATATCCCTTTTAGTTTTTTTTAAAAATTAAGCTTAAATTAAATTAATTAAAAAAAAATAATTATTTTAAAATTAATTGTCTTTATAAAAGGATTTACCTAATGAACTTGGTGTACTTAATCTTATTTTTCTACTATCACGAGAAATTACAACCAATACTACTATTGTAACAATATAGGGAAGAGCAGTTAAAAATTGTACAGGTATTCTTACACCTATAGCTTGCATATGAAATTGAATTATTGTTAATCCACCAAAAATCATCGCACCGATTAAAATTTTAATAGGATTCCATGTAGAAAATACTACAAGTGCTAATGCAATCCAGCCTCTACCACCTGTCATATTTTCAATCCATTGTGGAGTATATATCATTGATAAATACGCACCCGCAAGTCCACACATTGCTCCTCCGTAAAGTATGCAGCTATAACGAACTAATTTAACATTTATACCTTGGTTAGATGCTGATTCAGGAGAATCTCCTACAGCCCTTACAATTAATCCTATCTTTGTTTTTTTTAAAAAATAATTAGTAAAAAACGGTAAAGCAAAAGCAAAATAAAATACAATTGAGTGTCCAAACAATATTGGGCTTAAAAAAGGTATCGTATCTTTTAAACTTTTAAACAAAACAGGGAACTCTTTTCCAGGAATACCAACAAAGTTTTTCCCAATCATTGCAGAAATACCGATCCCAAATATTGTAAGTGCTAAACCAGTTGCTACGTGATTTGTAATTAAAGTTTGGGTAAGGAATGCAAAAATAGTAGAAATTAAAACTCCGCCTAACATTGCGCCAATAACTGCTATAAATAAGCTTCCTGTAACTGTCATTAAAGCAAAACCAGATATAGCCCCAATTATCATCATTCCTTCAACACCTAAATTCAGAACTCCCGATCTTTCAGTAATGAGCTCACCACAAGATGCTAAAATTAAAGGCACAGCAGAAGCCATAATTGAAGCAATTATTAGTCCAACGAAATTTATATCAAATATCATTTTTTTAAACCTGTGAATTTAATTTTGAAAAATAGTAAATAGTCTGAAGCTAGAAGAAAAAATAAAATCATTCCCTGAAATACTTGGCCTGTGTATTTAGGAATTTGCATAAATATTTGAGCTGTTTCGGCACCCAAATAAGTAATTGCCACAATTAATGAAGCAAAAATTATTCCAACAGGATGTAAGCGACCTAAAAATGCTACTATTATTGCAGTAAAACCATAATCTGGAGATACTTCTCTATGAAGTTGACCGATTGGTCCTGTTATTTCTCCAACTCCAGCCAGACCAGCACAAGCGCCACTAATTAAAAAAACTAGAATGATCATTTTCTTACCTTTATAACCAGCGTACTTTGCTGTTTTTAAACTAAATCCAGAAACTTTCATTTGGAAGCCCAAGTATGTCTTGTAAAAAATAAACCAACTTACAACAACTGCAGCTAAAGCTAAAAAAATACCTGCATGAATTCTTAATCCTTCAAATAATAAAGGAAGCCTTGCAGAGTAACTAAACTGTCTAGTTTCTGGAAAATTAAACCCTTCAGGATTACTCCAAGGTCCTACAACAAGATAGTCTAAAATTAATTTTGAAACATACACTAGCATAAGACTAACTAATATTTCATTTGTGTTAAAATAAGTTTTTAAGATTGCAGGTATTGATGCATAAAGCATGCCACCTATTGCTCCAGCTAGTATTACTATTGGAAGAATGTAAAAACCTTCTTGGTTATAAAAAAGTAAAGCTACACCTCCAGAGACTATAGCTCCAAAAGTTAGTTGACCTTCTGCTCCTATGTTCCAATTATTACTTTTAAAACAAAAAGACAAACCTATTGCTATTAAGCAAAGAGGTGTTGCTTTTAAAAGTAATTCACTTAAACCATACATATCTGCTATTGGAACTATGAAAAAAAACTTAAGAGCCTCAAAAGGTTTGAAGCCTAAAATATAAAAAATTAGACCTCCCGCAAATAATGTAAGAAAAATTGCCAAAACAGGCGTAAGAAAAAAAATTGCTCTTGAGGGTTGATTTCTTTTTACAATTTTAATCAATTTCTCCTCCTCCCATAAGCACACCAAGTTTTTCTGAAGTAACTTCATCAGCATTCATAATTTTTGATAATTTTCCTTTATGTATTACTGAAATTTTATCACTTAATTTTAATAACTCATCAGTATCTGTTGAGATCAATATTATTGATTTGTCTTGTTCATTAATTTTAATCAGTGTTTCATGAATATAATTTATAGCTCCAATATCTAGGCCCCATGTCGGGTTGAAACAAATCAATAAGTCAGGGGATGTAATTAATTCTCTACCAATAATAAGTTTTTGTAAATTTCCTCCTGATAAAAACTGGCTTTTTAGTTCAATATTATCTGTATTAACATTAAAATCAGATATAATTTTTTTTGCATGCTCTTTAATTTTGTTTTCATTTATTAAACCATTTTTAAAAAAATTTGATGACTTAAAATTATTTAAAGCAACATTTTCAAAAATTTTCATTTGTGGTACTGCAGCTTGTTCAAGCCTATCTTCTGGAGAAAAGGCCATTAAATACTCTCTTCTCTCTTGAGGATTTAGATCTCCAATATAATTTTTATTGAATTCTATAGATTTCTTATCTGAAATAATTTCTCCACTTAAAATTTGAAATAATTCGCTTTGCCCATTTCCCGATATACCAGCAATTCCCAAACACTCACCTCGATTAACAGAAAAATTAATATTATTTAAATTAGTTTCAAAAGGATCTTCACTTATAAAATTAAGATTAGTGATCTTAATTAATTGATCTGATGATGTTTCTACTTTTTTTTTCTTAATTGTTTTTAAATTTTGACCTACCATTTTTTTTGCAAGTGTTTCAATATTTTCATTTTTTATTTCACTTACAGAAACTAATTTCCCTTTTCTCATTACAGCTACTTCATCACACAGCAGCATTACTTCTTTAAGTTTATGAGTTATATAAATAATTAAAATTCCTTCTTCTGAAAATTTTTTTAAAGACAAAAACAATTCACTAGTTTCTTGTTCTGTTAAAACAGATGTTGGCTCATCCATAATAAGTACTTTAGGATTTCTTATTAAACATCTAATTATTTCTACTTTCTGTTTTTGACCTGCTGAAAGATTTAATACTGGAACATCAAGATTAATTAAAAAATTATATTTTTTCATAATTAATTCAATTTTTTCTCTTAGATTTTCTTTTTTTTCATCAGAGTCTATAATTAGATTTTCAAATACAGATAGTGTTTCAAAAAGATTGAAGTGCTGAAAAACCATTCCGATATCATTTTTCTTTGCATCAAGAGGAGAATTTAATTTTAAAATATTTTTATTTAAAAATATGTCACCTTGGTCCGGTATAATTACACCAGATAAAATTTTTACTAATGTTGATTTACCAGCTCCATTTTCTCCCAGCAATGCATAGATTTTTCCACTTTCAAACTCTAAAGAAACATTGTCGTTTGCAATACATCCTGGATAAATTTTAGTTACATTTGAAACTTTTAGATTAGTGTTCATAGATTATTTTAAAGGTATAAAATTTTTATTTTTAGACATTTGATATTTATTTGATAAAGCAATGTAATTTTTTTTAATTTCTTTTAATTGGTTTATAAATTTTTCTTTTTTTGAGGATGATAAATTTTCAATTAACATATTAACATTATGACTTTTCCAATAAGAGTTTTCTTTATTATACTCTCCATTATTTATTTTAAAAACTTCTTTAAGTATTTTTAAATCATGGGGAATATCAAACTCATCTTTTGTCGTTTCATATGGAAAAAGATAATAAAAATTATCAAATCCTGAAAAGGTTATTGCACTAAGACATAAACTGCACGGCTCATGTGAAGATAAGAAAATACAGTCTTTTTCACTTGGTCGTGTGTCCTTATTTATTTCGTAAAATTTTTTAAGTGTATGAGTTTCCCCATGCCACAACGGATTCTCTATTTCATTATTTGATCCTGCAACCACTAAAGAGAAATCGTCTTTTTTAAGTATTGCTGCACCAAATATTTTATTTCCAATATTAACCCCTTTTTCTGTAAGAGGTAAAATTTCTTTATTAAATATATCTAGAAATTTTTCTAAGGTTTTTTCTGTCATATTGTTTGAATTAACAAATAAAGAACACAATTGTTAATATAATTAAACTTAAAATTAATGAGAATAAATAATTTATACAACTTAAAAGTTAATACTTACTAAATGATAAAAATGTTAATTTAAACAATGTTGAAATTAAAGACTATAATAAGCTTTTTTGTAATCTTACTCTTTTTTTCAGGATGTCAAACAGTTAAAGAAAAAACTGATGCTATTGTTGAAAAAGAAAATGAAAAATTAAGTAAATTTCTTGGAAAATCAGCGAGTGAACTACAGATGAAGCTAGGAAAACCAGATGAAGATTTCAAAAATGCTAAAGGAAATTTTGAACTAATTTATAATAGTAAAAAATATCTGGTACCTTGTGAAAGAAGGTTTGAAATTAATTCAGATAAGATTGTTATAGGTTTTGTGTCAAATGGTTGCTTTTAAAATCAATTTACGAAAATAATAAATTAATATTTTTCTTTTAATAGTTGAATTTAATCTGCTCATTATAGGTTTTTTCAACCTTCTAAAATAGACATATTCCAAACTAAACTGTTTTTTTTATATAAATTGACAACTAATAATGTAACGTCCTCCTAATTAACGACGGAGGATAAATGGTTTCAAGTAAAACACAAAAGGGCTCTACAAGCAGTCCAGACAAGAAACTTCCATTAAATAAATCCATACCTTTAGGAATTCAGCACGTGCTAGCAATGTTTGCTGGCAATATAACTGTTCCTATTATTGTGGCTGGAGTTTTTGGTCAAACGCCTGAAGAAAAAATATTTTTGATTCAAATGGCTTTGTTTGTAGCGGGAGTAGCAACAATTATTCAAACTGTTGGATATAAAGAAATTGGTGCAAGACTACCTATAATTCAAGGTACAAGTTTTGCATTTATACCAATAATGCTACCATTTAAAGCCGCAGGTTTAGGCGCAGTATTTACAGCAGCATTTATTGGAGGAATTTTCCAAATTTTTATTGGGAAAATTTTAAAACCTATAAGGCATCTTTTTCCACCATTAGTCACAGGAATAGTCGTGTTAATGATAGGATTTAGTTTGCTCAAAGTTGGGTTCATGTATGCTGGTGGAGGTGGATGGTTAATGAACAACAAACCTGAAATTTTTGCAAATGCAAATCACTTAACTGTTGCCTTTACTGTTTTTATAGTTGCTATTGGTTTTAATATTAAAGGTAAAGGGATGGCTTCTTCAGCTTCAATTTTAATTGGAATAGTAGCTGGTTTCATCGTTGCTGCAGCACTAGGAATGGTTAACTACGGCAAAATTGAATCTGCATCATGGTTTGCACTTCCAATGCCTCTTCAATATGGAATTGATTTTGTTCCAGGAGCAATAATTCTAATGTTGTTTATGTCAATTGTTACAACAATTGAGACAATAGGAGACATAAGTGCTACGACAATGGGTGGTGCTAAACGAGAAGCAACTGACAAGGAATTATCAGGTGGAATAATGGGAGATGGAGTTGGAACAGCATTTGGTGCATTATTTAATGCAATGCCAAATACTTCCTATTCACAAAACGCAGGACTAGTTGCATTTACAGGAGTAATAAGTCGACATGTTGGAACTATAGCTGGAATAATTTTAGTTTTAATGGGTCTATTTCCAAAATTAGGTGGAATAATTGCTGCAATGCCAGAGTCAGTTATTGGTGGAGCAGCGATCATTATGTTTGGTATGATAGCGGCTGCTGGGATTAAATTGATTTCAAAAGCAGAAATGGATCAAAGAAATTTATTAATCTTAGCTCTTTCATTATCTTTTGGAATTGGAATGTCATTATTGCCTGACTTTGTAAAAAATATTCCAGATTTTGGAATAAGTTTGAAACTATTGTTAACTACTGGACTTATACCTGCTGGATTATTGGCATTTGTTTTAAATGCTATAATGGCAAAAAAATAATTAATAATTTAACTTGTGGGGAGAAATCCCCACAAGCAAGGTTAAACTTATTTAATTTCGATAAGTTTTTTCTTTTTATGTTCTGGAATTATTCTTTCACAAGATATTGTTAAAAGACCATCTTTAAGTTCAGCACCATTGACTTTTACATCATCAGCAATAGTAAATGATCTTGCAAATTGTCTTTGAGAGATACCTTTGTGAATAATTTCTCCATCAACATTATTTTCCTCAGATTTATTAATCTGTTTAGTTCTTACTGTTAATAAATTATCTTCAAACTCAACCTCTACATCATTTTTGTTAAAACCAGCTAATGCTACTTCAATAGCATAATTGTCCTTACTAGTTTTTCTGATGTTGTAAGGTGGGTAATTTGACTGCATTGTCAAATTTCCATTTCCAAGCATATTTTCAAATTGATCAAACATGTCGTCGAAACCAACTGAAAAAGGCCTTAGAGAGTTAAATATAGATAGATCCTTACTTGTCATAATATCCTCCTTATTTGTTAAGCAAGTTTATTTTATGCAAGCCCCATTAGGCGACTTACAAGAGTTATTTAGGAACTAGTTTAAATATTTCAAGATAGAAAATATTAAATTTTATTAGATATTTTTAAAGCAAAGGCATAATCAATTGCAATTTCTTCAATAGCACCATCTCTACCAGATTTTCCACCATGACCTGCATTCATTTCTGTTTTTAAAAGTAGTAAATTATTATCAGTTTTGTAGTCACGTAATTTAGCAGTAAATTTTGTAGGCTCATCAAACAAAACTCTATTATCACTTAAACTAGTAGTGATTAACATATGAGGATAATCCATTTTCTTAATATTATTATATGGAGCGTAAGAGAATATATAATCAAAATGTTCTTTGTTATCTTTAGCGTTACCAAATTCATCAAATTCTCCAACAGTCAAAGGAAGTGAATGATCTAGATTGGTAGTTAATGAGTCCACGAATGGGACAGCCATAATAATTCCTAAAAATAATTCTGGGGCTTGATTGACGACTGCACCCATTAATAAACCTCCTGCAGATCCACCCATTCCAATTATTTTTCCTTTTGAAGAGTATTTGTGATCAATTAAGTATTTG
The DNA here is from genome assembly GCA_003283905.1 of Pelagibacteraceae bacterium AG-319-F18. Taxonomy (GTDB): domain Bacteria; phylum Pseudomonadota; class Alphaproteobacteria; order Pelagibacterales; family Pelagibacteraceae; genus Pelagibacter. The sequence goes on from QBXA01000001.1 coordinate 105,689, forward strand.
GTAGCAAAGATGTAGTCTTCAAATGTATTTTTTTTATTTGTTAGCTTTCCTTCTTTCCACCACTTCATTCCTTTTTCCATGCCGCCTCTTATATGTGCGGTTGCCCATATTATATCTCTGTCAATTAAACTTAGTCTTGTTGAAGAAAAGTTTGGACTCATAGAACTGCCATATGAGCCATATCCATAAAGTAATAAATTTGCTGTTCCGTCAATTTTTGTGTTTTTGTGTCTGGTAATTGTCAAAGGAACTAGTCTTCCATCATGAGACTCATATTCTATTCTTTCTACAATGTAATCATTTGAATTATGACCTGAGGGAATCTTCTGTTCTTTAACAAGTTTTTTTGATTTTGTTGATAAATTGTAAAGATACACTCTTGATGGTGTTTTGGGTGATGAATATCCAAGATAAACATTATCAGTATTTCTATCTTTCTGAGTTAAAGAAATTCCAGGAACACAAATTTTTTCATCGGATATAATTAATTCCTTTTCTTTTCCAGTAGAAATATTTTTGATAAAAATTTTGTCCAATGCATTAGAGGTTTCTGATCTTATGATCCAATCTTTTAAAAAGGTACAACCACCAATTAAAACTTCATTTTTGGACTCGATAAAAGTTTTCCAATTTTGAACTTCTAGACTATCTGAAATATCAATTTTAAAATCTTCTGCATTTTTATTTGTATGATTGTAAAATTTACCATCCCAAGAGCTAATAGAGTACAAAACTCCTTTTTTTCTTTTGATTATTAATTTAGGTGTTGGATTTTCTTCATCAACTTTAAAATAATATTGTTCAGAAGTGTTATGATCTGAAGTATTAATAAAATAATATTTTTCATCTGAACTTAGACCTATGCTTACTGTGAATGCTTCACTTTTTTCTTCAAAGATTAATTTATCCTCATCTTTAAAGTTTCCAATCTCATGTCTATAAATTTTTCTAGCTCTATGATTTTCATCAAGTTTTGAATAAAAAATATATTTGTCGTCTAGGCTAAAAGTAATACCCCCTGATGTTTCAGATATTTCTTTTGAAATAATTTTATTTGATCTAATGTCTCTTATAAAAATTGTGTAATATTCAGATCCTTTGGTATCTAATGAATAACCAAGATATTTATCGTTGTTACTTACCTCTAAATCACCAACACCAAAATATTCGGTATTTAACTTTTTTTTTTCCTCATCACCATTCCAAATTTCTTCAACATTATCTGTATCAATTTTTTTTCTAAGTTTAATTGAGTAATTTCCAGTAGCTGTGGTTTTGGTCCAATATTCGTAGGTATGATCTTTATATGGAAGAGATTCATCATCTAATTTTATTCTTCCTTTAATCTCATCAAATAATTTTTTTTGAACATTTTTAGTATCTTTTAAATGGTGCTCCGCATAAGAATTTTCTTCATTTAAATAATTTTTGACCTCTGGATCTAGTTTGGATTTATCTTTTAAAACCTCTAAGATATTTTGTTGATGTATCCAGCTATAATTATCTTCCCATGCAACATCATGACAAGATTTTAACTCTATCTTTTTTTTTAGATATGGTATTTTCATTATTAGAGGAAATATATGAATATTATAATTTATACAGTGTTATTTTTGATCAGTTTATATTTTTTACTTAAATTTTTTGCCAATATTGCTTCAAAAAAAATATCCCAAGGTTTAAGATTATTCTTGTTTGTGGGATTAGTCATTTTAGCTATTTTATTTGCTGTGGGTGGAAAATTTTTATTATCTTTACCATTAACAATTGTAAGTTTAGCTTTATTAAAACTCAAAGGACTCTCATTATTTCAATTAATTTCATTATTTAGGCTAATACAAACTCTAAGAAATTCTCAAAGATTTTCGTTTAAAAATAAAAATGCAGTTAATACTTCTTCTATGTCAGTTCCTGAAGCCTACAAAATACTTAATCTAGATCCAACTAAAAAATTAACTAAGGATGAGGTTAATAAAGCTTATATTAAAATACAAAAAAAAATACATCCTGATGTGTCGCCTGAAACTGCAAGACTTTCATCAATAGTAAATGAAGCAAAAGATATAATACTTGATAGTTTAACCTAGTTCTTAAATTGTTTAATAGTTTTAATAACCTCTTCCACAGTTATTAGGTTTGGATCAGCGTTAGTTCCATGAGATATTTTCTCAATGTCATATCCACTTGGCACCATTCGATGATAATTTTGACTGTAGTCTGTATATGCTTTCGGTGAGTCTAAAAGTATTACGATACTTTTTTTTCCATACTGAGAAGTTATGTGTGAACCAAAAGAGTCATTTCCAACATACATATCTGAAGCACACAGATAGGGAATTAAACTCTTAATATTTTTATTACTTAAAGTAATATAATTTTTTTTATTTAAATTTAATATAATCTCACTTTCAATTTCTTTTTCATTAGGACCACAAAGTAGGAAAAAAAAATAATCATCTGACTCATTAAGTTTATTTATAAGTTCTGAAAAATTTTTTGATCCCCATCTAGTTGTAGGTCCTGATGACCCTGCACCAATTACTATTTTAAATTTACTTTTGTCACATTCATTATAAATCTTATCTAATTTTTCTTTAGTAATAAAAAAATTAGTTTCTGTAGGACAATTATTAATTTGCAGATAATCCTCAGTCAATTTTTTTGCAGTTTTTACTAAGTGTAAATTTTTCTTTTTAAAAAAATCGTAAATCCAAACATTCTTAATACCTGCCAATTTTGATGATAAATATAAGCGTATACTTGGATAAAAAATTAATAAATCTCTAAAATTAAAACTCTTTAAAATTTTTGCTAGACTAAAAACATCAATTAATTTTTTATGATATTGATCAATGTAAAAAACTTTTTCTATTAGAGGGTCATCAGCAAGTGCTGCCTCTAAATTTTTACATAAAGTTATAATTGTTACAGGACCATTTTTTTTTGCAATTTGATGACAGTAAGATAGATGAAGTAGATTTGCCCCTAAACCCACATAACTTAAGTAAATACCTGTTTTCATAAATTTTTATTCATTTTTTTTTAAATTATATTATGCTTTAATAAATTTATGAGTTTAATTAAAGGCATATATGCCGCTTCAATGTCGGTGTTAAATGATAATTTGACATTAAATGTATCAAAAACAATCAGGCATGCTGAAAAATTAATTGATAATGGTTGTCATGGAGTTGCAATGTTTGGAAGCACTGGACAAGCTCAACTCATACCAATTTCAGAAAAAATTGAATTATTAAATTATTTATCAAAAAGTAATTATAAAGATAAATTCATAATAGGAACAGGACTGAATTCATTAGGTGAAACTATAAATTTAATGAAAGTTGCTCAGTCATTAAGTTTTAAAAAATTTTTAATCATGCCGCCGGCGTTCTATAGGTTTAGAGATATCGATGTAATTAACTATTATTCAAAGATTTTAGAAAAAGTTCCAGAATGTAAAATAATACTCTATAATTTTGAAAAGTTATGTGGCTACATGTTTAGTGTGGAATGCGTAAAAGAATTGGTAAAAAAATTTCCAAAACAAATTATTGGAGTTAAAGATAGTTCATACAACTTATTTGAAAATTTAAAATTAGATAATTTTTCAGTCTTGCCAGGCTCAGAGTCTAAACTATTAAAAGGTCTTGAACTGGGATGTTCAGGGATAATTACAGCAACCTGTAACATCTCATCTGAGATGGCGAGAAAGGTTTATGATGATTTTTTTAATGGAAAAGAACAAACTATAAATCAAAAGCTTTGCGATGTTAGAAATACATTTGAAAAATATAATTTAATATCAGCACTTCATTCTTATTATTCAAAAAAAGACCCTATTTATAGAAATGTTTTACCACCATTATCAATTTTAAATTCTGAAGATAAAAAAGAGTTGACTAATAATTTAGAAAAATTAAATTTTCTATAAAAAAAAATGGTAATTTAAATGCAACTAGCAAGATTTTTAAATTCTATATTTAAGAAAGATGGTTTTATTTTAGTTGATGCAAATTTAAAAAATTACATTATTGGAACACCAAAAAATGATAATCCAATTAAGTTAAAAATTTTAAATAAAAATCTCCATTACAAATTATTATTCCATCCAGACCTTTATTTTGGAGAGGCTTATACTAATGGAGAAATTATAATAGAAAATGGAAGTCTTACTGATTTTTTAGATTTAGCATTAATGAATTTTGGGAGAAATGATCTAAATTTTTTTAGTTATTTAATAAATAGACTAAGAGGTTCTTATAGGTACTTGACGAATTTTAACTTCATAAAAAAATCAAAAATGAATGTTTCCCATCATTATGATATCTCGGATGAGCTTTATGATTTATTTTTGGATCCAAAAAGACAATATTCTTGTGCATATTTTAAAGATGAAAACGATTCTTTAGAAACAGCACAAAACAATAAGATTCAACACATTATAAAGAAACTTAATATTAAACCTAAGCAAAAAGTACTTGATATAGGTTGTGGTTGGGGGTCATTAGCAATTGATATTGCTAAAAGCGCTAATTGTGAAGTAACAGGTATAACTTTGTCTGAAAATCAATTCAGGTATTGTCAAAAAAAAGCTAAAGAACTTAATTTAGAAAATCAAATAAAATTCAAATTAGTTGATTATAGAGAGCTTGACGAAAAATTTGATAGAATAGTCAGTGTTGGAATGTTTGAGCATGTAGGTAGAAAGTTTTATAAAAAGTTTTTTAAACAAGTTAATAAATTGCTTAAAGATGATGGAATTTCTTTAATTCATACAATTGGATCAGTAAATCCACCAAGAGATCCACATCCTTGGATAACTAAATATATTTTTCCAGGCGGATATACTCCAAGTTTAAGTGAAGTTACTACACCTATTGAGAAAGCAGGTTTAATCGTTGCTGATGTAGAGGTATTAAAGCTTCATTATTCACATACACTTAGACATTGGAAAGAAAATTGTATTAAAAATAGAGAAAAAATTATTCAAATGTTTGATGAAAAGTTTTTTAAGATGTGGGAATTCTATTTAGCTGGATGTGAAATGGCATTTAAGTGGGGAGATCAGGTTGTATATCAGTTTCAACTGACAAAAAATTATACATCAACACCTGTTACAAGAGACTATATTTATCAATAAATTATTGATAGAAATACGTTTCTTAAACATGAAAAAATCAAAAAAAAAGAAAAATTCAGCTAAAAAGAAAAGTCCAGCTAAAAAGAAAAATTCAGCTAAAAAGAAAAGTCCAGTAAAAAAAACAAAAAAAAACAAAACAAAATTTTTTAAAGCTCAAAAAATTAAAAAAGAAAATTTCATTTTAAAGATAATTAATTTTCAAAACTCTTTAAAACCTGAAATTAAGTTAAAAATAAATTTTAGCTTAGAAAAATATATACAAGCATTCTTTGATAAAATTGCAAATACAATATTTGAATATAAAACTTTAAAAAAAGATGAGGCAAGAAGATTAAAATTAGAAAAACAAGAAAATGAAAGATCAGAAAAAATTGAACTTGAAAATATAAAGCAAAAAGATGAAGAATTAAAAACTAAATTAAAAGAACAAGCATTAAAAGATGAAATTAAATTAGAAAAACAGAGGACAAAAGACATCAAGCTTTTTTTAAGAAAAGAACAAGCATTGTTAAGAATCGAACAAGCTGAAAAACAAAAACAATTTTTAAAACAATTAAGATTAGAAAAACAAATTGATAAATTTAGAATTAGAGAAGTTAAAGAACTTGAAAAGCTTGAAAGAATATCACTAAAAGAAAAAAGAGATGATTATGCTGGATTACAGCAAAGAATAGAAAAATTAAAAGAAAAATATCGAATTATTAGAGATCAAAAAATTAGAGAAAGAGTAGAGGCTTTAGGAGTAAAAATTCAAGGGAATGAAGATAGAGAAACATTATTACAAAAAGAGAAAGAATATACTATTGCAAGACAAAAAATAGAATTTGCTCTTGAAAGTTTTTATAGAAGTGCAAGTAGTTTGGTGTTTCAATTAAATAAACGTCATATTACACGACACATGTCAATATTTCGATGTATTGATAGAAGATTTGAGACTGGAGAGATTTTTATAAAATGGGACGAGTCGATAGATGAAGAGTGGTTATTATTAATTTATATAAAAAATAACTCACCAGATGAGGGTATAGTTATTGAAGATAAAACCAATCCTGAGAAAAATATTTCTCATGAGTTTAAAAACAATGAAATTTTTAAAGCTTCCGATATAATGGTTGACTCACTCACACAGCTAATAGCTAGAAAAAGAGCAAAAAATAATAATTAATTTTTTATCAATAATTAAGTAATATTTAGAATGTTTTTTGGAACATTCACATTAATTATTTTATATTTAATTTTGAGATATATTTTAGCTTGGATCACTTATTTTAATAATTTAGATACTAGACTTGGTAATTACACTTGGCGCTGGAGTTATGACTATCATGTTGTAGGCGAAAGAGATATATCTGATTTAGATGAAAAAGCTTTTGTCAGGCTTAGAAGAAAAAAAAATAAAATAATCACTTTAATGTATTCGGTTGTAATGATTATGTTTATTGTTTCTATGTCTTTATTAAGTAAATTTTTGATATTTTTTACAAGTTAGTTTTAAGTTGTTTTTTATTTTTTAAATATAAAAAATAAGCAACAATTTCGTAACCAATTTTAAAAATTGTAAAAATTATTGTAAGTTTAAAAAAAGAATACAAAAGTTTGTATTTTGGAATTTTTTTCCAAACTAATAAAAAAGCTTCTGCTCCTCCAATAATTTTATTTCCATCTTTAACATGCATTCTTCTTAAAAGTTCCTTATCATTTTTGAAAGTCTCTATTTCTGTATTTGAATTGTTTGTTATATCAACCCAATCAATTTCTTTAATATTTTCTTTTTTATATAAATTGATTTCAGCTCTACAGATTTTACAAGAGTTATTAAAGTAAACTTTCATTATTTAAAGTTTTTTACATATAAGATTTAAAATTGTACATGCGTAAAATGGTACATTGAAAAATTTACACAAACAACTATGTATTATCCATGAGCAATTTTTTTGATAAATCAGATTTGACTAGAAAAGACGTTGATGAAATAGTTTCCGATACTTTAAAGAATTGTGATGATGGTGAATTATATTTTGAGGACTCTAAATCAGAGTCAATCGTGCTAGATGATAATAAAATTAAAAGCTCAAATTATAGTTCCGATCTTGGTTTTGGATTTAGAGCTATTTCTGATGAGGTTGTTGCTTATTCCCATTCTAATGAAATATCAAAAGACTCATTAAAAAATTCTGCAAAAAGTCTTCAATCTACTCTTAAGTCGATAAAAGGAATTTATAATCATGAAATTCCTAAAACTAATAATAAATTTTATGATGATATTAATCCAATCGAACAAAAAACGTTAGATGCAAAACTAGAAGTTCTTAATAAAGTAAATGACTATTTACGAAAAAAAGACTCAACAGTAAAGCAGGTTACGGCTAGTTTTAGTGGAGAAAAAAAATCTATTGAAATAATTCGATCTGGTGGTGAAGCTTTAACGGATGTTCGTCCTTTAATTAGATTTAACGTTTCTGTAATGCTTGAAAAAAATGGAAGAAAAGAAACAGGCGTTTATGGTATAGGTGGAAGACAGTCCTACGACGATTATTTAAAAAATGATAATTGGAAGAATGTTTGTGAAGAGGCGTTAAGAATTGCTTCAGTTAATTTAGATAGTAAGCCAGCTCCAGCAGGTGAAATGAAAGTTGTTTTAGGCCCAGGTTGGCCAGCCATATTAATTCATGAGGCTATTGGCCATGGATTAGAGGGTGATTTTAATAGAAAAAAAACATCTGCATTTCATGATTTAATGGGTCAAAAAGTTGCTAGCGAGGGAGTTACAATCGTCGATGATGGAACTATAGATAAAAGAAGAGGTAGCTTGACTATTGATGATGAGGGTACTCCTACAGAAAGAACAGTTTTAATCGAAAATGGAATTTTAAAAAACTTCATGCAAGATAGATTAAATGCAAGACTGATGAATACTAAATCTACAGGAAGTGGAAGAAGAGAAAGTTATAAACATATTGTTCTACCCAGAATGAGAAACACAATGATGTTGAGTGGAAAACAAACCCAAGATGAAATGATTAAGTCAGTTGACAAAGGAATATTTGCCGTCAGCTTTGGAGGAGGGCAAGTAGATATTACATCTGGAAAATTTGTTTTTAATTGTACTGAAGCTTATGAAATAAATAATGGAAAAATTGGTTCACCAATAAAGGGCGCAACTTTAATAGGAGATGGCCCTTCTATCTTAAAAGAAGTATCAATGGTTGGAAACGATATGATGATGGACCCAGGTATCGGAACTTGTGGTAAAGCAGGTCAGGGTGTTCCAGTTGGAGTAGCACAACCTTCAATTCTTATAGATAAAATGACTGTTGGTGGAACAAAACTATAAATTATGATTAAAGATCAAGAGTATTTAAAATCCAAAGCTTCCTATTGTTTAGATTTAGCTAAAAAACTTGGAGTAACTGACGCAAGTGTAACTGTCGGAAATTCAATTTCAGAGACAGTAAGTTTTAGAAATAAAGTTTTAGATGAGTCTAATAGATCTGATAGTTTGGCAGTAAGCATTGACACTTATTTAGGTAAAAAAAAATCATCAATATCTTCTTCAAATTTATTGGAAGAAAATTTGAAAATATTAATTGAAAAATGTTTTGAAACTACAAAAATTACTCCTGAGGATGAATTTAATTCTCTGCCAGATAAAGAGTTATTAGCAAAAAATGTTAAAGATCTGAATTTGTATGATCAATCTCATATAGAAAATGAAAAAAAAATTGACTATTTAAAAGAATTAGAGGAAATAGCATCAATTGATAATAAAATTATAAACACAGAGTCAGGTTTTACAGAAAATAAATCAAATTTTATCCTAGCTAATAGTGATGGTTTTTGTAACGGATACAAATCGTCATCATTTACAGCTTCTTGTGTTGCTGTTGCAAAAGATGATAATAGCATGGAAAGAGATTATGAATTTACAAGTAAATGTCACTTAAATGATATCTCTAATCCTTTAGAACTTGGAAAAATTGCAGCTGAACAAACTATAAAAAAACTTAGCCCTAAAAAAATTGGTAGTGATAAGTTAAGTATTATTTTTGATAAAAGAATTTCAAAAGGATTTCTTAGCTCTTTTGCAGGTGCAATTTCAGCATCATCTATTGCAAGAGGAACATCGTTTCTTAAAGATAAATTAAACCAACAAATTTTTTCAAATTCAATTAACGTAATCGATAAACCTGATTTGATTAAAGGTATGGGCTCAAAGTGTTTTGATTCTGAGGGAGTTAAAACAGATACATTAAAATTAGTAAGCAATGGAATTCTAAACAATTACCTGGTCGATACATATAATGGAAAAAAATTAAACTTAAAATCAAACGGAAGATGTGGAGGAAGTACTAATCTATATTTTGAAAATGGAAATATCGATTTTGATAATTTACTAAAAAGCCACTCTAAAATTTTGTACGTAACCGAAACTATAGGTCATGGAGCAAATCTTGTAACCGGTGATTATTCAGTTGGTGCTACTGGTTTTTTAGTTGAAGATGGTAAATTTAAATATCCAGTAAATGAAATAACAATAGCTGGAAACTTTAAAGAAATGTTTAAAAATATTACATTAGCGAATGATCTAGAATTTAAATACTCAGTGAATTCACCCACTATGATGATTGATGGTATGACTGTCGCTGGTAAATGATATGTGTAGATTTGTTTGTGGGGCCAAGACTTGAAGCTGGTTGGATAAGTGCCAATAATCTTTATAAAAAAATTATTAAATAAATTTATTTAAATTTTTTAACTCTATACTCCCAGTTTCCCATTCGAGAATAAGCAACTTTAAGAATTAAAGCATTTTTTTTATCGAACCAAATATCAAAGTTTAATCTTTTATCTTTAGGAAGAGACATATCTTTTGAAGTTAATTTAAAGTGCTCTACTTCATATAATTTTCCATATAATTCGATTTTTTTTTTTCCAATAAAAGTAACAACTTGTTCCTTAATACTTCCAGAAATTGGACTTATTTGAGAGTTTGTTTGAAGAATTTTATGACTCCACCAATTTCCAATCACGTTTTCTATTGATGCGCTACCTGTGTAAGATGATCCTTTAATATCGTATTTATTTTCTTTTTCATTTAACTTTAGTTGAACATATTTATCTTTTTTATTTTGACGAGTCTTTGAATTAAAAGAAATCAATTTATCTTTAATATATTTTTCCTCACCAAAACTCTCTACTTCGAAAATAGTTGCTCCAAATAATTTAACAGTAAATTTTAATTGATTTGTGACCGTTGTATTCTCAGAGTCTTTCTTAAAAAAATAGTAATTGTAACCAATTACTTCACCATCCCTTAAAATTTCCATCTCTATTTTATTAAACTTATTATAGTGAGTCATATGAGCTTCACTATTAAAAGAATATATTGAGAAAAATATGAACAATAAGAATTTTTTCATCAAATCATTACTTTAATAGACTTTAATTTTAAAAGAAGTAATTTATTTAAAAATGTTTTTAAAAATTAAAAATATACCAAAAGTACCTTGGAGTTCAGATAAACCACTAAATTTTAAACCAAAAATTTCAACATTTATTTTTTTATGCTTTGGATTAACCTTATTTGGCTTGGGAGAGGGTTTGTTAATTGTATCATTATCAGGAGCTTCACCGTGGTCAGTTTTAGCCCAAGGTATTTCTATAAAATCGGGACTTTCTGTTGGACTTCTTACATTTATTATAAGTATCTCTGCTTTAATTTTATGGATACCATTAAATCAGAAACCAGGAATAGGAACTATTCTTAATGCTTTAATTGTTGCTGTAATGATTGATATTTGTATAAAATTTTTACCTTCTCCAGAAAATTATCTTTCTCAAATTTTATTAGGAGCTATCGCTGTGTTGATAGTTGGTTTAGGGGGAGGTATTTATCTAATTGCAAATTTAGGAGCAGGACCAAGAGATGGATTAATGGTAGGACTTCAAATAAAAACAAATTTACCTATTGCAGCAGTTAGGGCCTCTATGGAAATAACTGTGGTTTGTGTTGGATGGTATCTTGGTGGAATAGTTGGGATTGGAACTTTATTATTTGCTTTTGGAATTGGCCCTTGTGTTGCTCTAGGTTTGTTTTTAGTAAATAAAATTTTTAATTAGGCTGCAGCACCAGATTTTTCACTTTTTTTTCTTTCATGTGGATCAAGAATTGCTTTCCTCAATCTACAAGAATCTGGAGTTATTTCCAAAGCTTCGTCAGTATTTAACAAGCTTAACTGCTCAGCTATAGACATTTTTCTAACTGGAGTTAAAACTACATTTTCATCAGTTCCTTGAGTTCTCATGTTAGTTAATTTTTTACCTTTCATAACATTAATAATCATATCACCAGGTTTTGGTGATAAGCCAACAATCATACCTGGATATACAGGATCATTATGAGTTACAAACATTTCTCCCCTAGCTTGTAAATTAAAAATAGCAAAGGCAACAGCTTTACCTTTTTCCATTGAAATTAAAGCACCGTTTCTTCTGCCTTCCATATCTCCCTCAAAAGGTCCATAATCGTAGAATATTCTATTAATTACACCATTTCCTTTTGTAAGAGTTAAAAACCTACTCGTATATCCCATTAAACCTCTAGTAGGAGCATGAAATATTAATCTTTTTTTATCTTTGCCAGTATCTTTTAAATCTATGAGCTTGCCTTTTCTTCTGTTCATTGAGTCTATGACTTTTGATGAATGCTCTTCATCTAAATCCATAGTTATTTCTTCAATGGGTTCTAGTTTATTTCCACTTCCGTCAGTTTTATATAATACTTTAGGAGGGCTTACTGTCATTTCAAAACCTTCTCTTCTCATTTGAGTAAGTAAAATTTCTAACATAAGTTCGCCACGTCCGCTTACTTCGAATGAGTCGTTTCCATTATTTTCTGAAAAAGTAATACCAACATTATTTTGAGCTTCTTGAAGTAGCCTATCTCTAATTTGAGTACTAGTAAGTTTTTTACCTTCAGTTCCAGCTAAAGGAGAGGTGTTAACTGTAATCGTAATAGACATTGTTGGTGGATCTATAGGTGTTGCTGGAATTGGTTCATTCACCTCTGGATCACAAATAGTATCAGCAACATTAGCTTTTTCTAATCCAGCCACAACTACGATGTCACCAGCTTCACCAACTTCAATAGGAATTTTTTTTGTTCCTTCGTATCTAAAAATTTTAGTTAATTTACCTTCATCAACTTTTTCACCTTTTAAATTTATAGCTTTAATTGATTGATTAGCCTTAGCGGTTCCCTGAGTTATTCTTCCAACTAAACTTCTTCCTAAAAAACTATCAGCATAAAGAAGAGTTGAAAGCATTGCAAAAGGTTTTGATTTATCAAGTTCAGCAGGTTTTACATGATTAACAATTAAATCTAAAAGAGGATTTAAATTTTCTCGAGGACCATGAACTTCTTTATCTGCCCATCCTGATCTTCCACTTGCGTATAAAACTGGAAAATCTAGTTGTTCTTCATTTGCATCTAAACTTACAAATAAATCAAAAGTTTCATCTAAAACTTCATTAGCTCTTTGGTCTGCTTTATCTAATTTGTTAATTACAACGATTGGTTTTAATCCTTGTTTAAGAGCTTTTGATAATACAAATTTTGTTTGTGGCATCACACCCTCTGCTGAGTCGATAAGTAATAAAGCACCGTCTGCCATACTTAGTACTCTTTCAACCTCTGCAGCAAAATCCCTGTGTCCTGGGGTATCAATAATATTAATTCTAGAGTCTTTCCAGTTTATCGAAGCTGGTTTTGCTAAAATTGTAATACCTCTCTCTTTTTCAAGTTCACCAGAATCCATTAATCTTTCATCAACAACTTCGTTTTCTCTAAATGATCCACTTTGTTTCATTAGATTGTCTATCAAAGTAGTTTTGCCGTGGTCTACGTGGGCAATGATAGTGATGTTTCTGATATTGTTGCTCATAAATTGTGGCTCTTATACATTAATTCTTTGATTTGAAAACTTAAAAAAAGTCAGTATTTACTTCATAAATAGACATTAACAAAAAATTCATTTCTTGTGATTGTTTAAAAAACATATAGATATCGCAATAAAATTAGCTGTAATAAAGAATCATTATCTATATTTCAAATTCATTAAATGGAAAATTTTAAATTATTAAAAATAGAAGACTCATTAAAAAATTCATTAAACAAAATGAATTTTACCAAACCAACTCCTATCCAAGGCATGGCGATCCCTGCTGCATTAGAGGGTAAAGATATTTTGGGAACCGCACAAACAGGAACAGGAAAAACATTAGCATTTAGTATTCCATTAATTAATAAATTAATTTTAGATAAAAATGCTTTTGCGCTTGTGATGTGTCCTACAAGAGAATTAGCCACTCAAGTCATGGAAGCAATCAAAAGTATTATTAGTGATAAAATAAGCATCAAAACAGCTTTACTTATTGGCGGTGAGTCAATGCAGAAACAACTGAGACAACTAGGAAATAGATCGAGAATAATAGTAGGTACACCCGGTAGAATTAATGATCATTTAAAGAGGAAAAGTTTAAACTTATCAGCAACAAAATATTTAGTGTTAGATGAAACAGATAGAATGTTAGATATGGGTTTTACCCCACAAATTGAAATGGTTTTAAAATTTGTACCAAAAGAACATCAAACATTACTGTTTTCAGCAACATTGCCTCAAAATATTTTAAGAATTTCAGAAAGATATTTAAATAAACCTGAAAGAATTTCTACTGGAGCTACATCAGTTCCAATAGCTAAAATCAAACAAGAAACACTTCAGGTTTTTAAAGAAAATAAATACGATGAATTAATAGATCAATTTTTAGCAAGAAAAGGATCAATTTTAGTTTTTGTTAAAACTAAAAGAAATGCAGATAAAATGGTTAAGCGTCTAAAAGAGGAAGGACATTCAGCAGATGCTATTCATGGAGACCTTAGACAAAGTAAAAGAGATCGCGTAATTAATTCTTTTAGAAAAGGTTTAAAAAGGATTTTGATAGCAACTGATGTTGCAGCTAGAGGTCTAGATATCCCTTTAATTCAACATGTAATTAACTATGATCTTCCACAAGTCCCAGAAGATTATATTCATAGAATTGGAAGAACCGCTAGAGCTGGATCAGAGGGATCTGCTCTAACTTTTTTGACGCCAGATGATAGATCAATATGGAACGCAATAAATAAATTAATTGATCCAAATTTTAAACTAGCCCCTAGTAGTTTAAGAAGAAATTCAAAAAACAAAAGGAAAGGCAAAAGACCGAATAATAAAAAAAGAAAATTAAGAGAAGAAAAGAAATTTAATTTCAAAGATAAAAGAAGATCTGAAAGGCCAAAAAGAGAGATAGAAAAAAAAGATTTTAGTTTTAAAAGAAAGAAAAAATTTTTTAAAAAGAAGCAAGCAAAACCAGCTGGATTTACAAACAACCCAAAATATCTTGAAAAAAAACACTCAGAAAGTCCATCATCAGATGGAGAAAGAAAAAAATTTAGTTTTAAAGGCAAGAAAAAGTTTAAAAATAGACACAGTAGATCAAAAAAGTTTACATTTAAAAAACACAATAAAAAAAGAAGATAATTTTAAGATTTTTTAGCTTTTTCTTTTTTTATTTTTCTTTTTTCTTTTAGGCTTAATTTTGGTTTTTTGCTAACATTTGAGTCTTTAAATGATTTTCCACTATATCTTTTTGACATTTGAATAGTTTATCATTCTTTAATGGATTTCTTATGATTTTTTCAAATATTTTTTAAAAGATTTTACATAAAAAAAAATGGCAGTAAAAACTACCCTTTTTGAATTTTGTTTTAAGTAAGAACGGTTACATGTGCATTCCACCCATTTACTGTTAAATTTTTTTAATTTAAAGTATTAAGTATTTTTTTACCTTTATCGATCTCGTTTATAATTGATTTTCTTATAAAAAGTATATCAATTTGTGTGAGCACTTTGTCTATATAGTGAATTTCACATATATCGTATGGAACAAAGTTGATTAAATTTAAATAATTAATATATTCATTAAGATTTGGAGAATGTAAATTATAGTGAATTATTGGACACTCCAGAAGTAAAACCTTACAATTTTCAACAGTTTTTTTCCCGCCATTTAAAATATCAATTTCACTCCCCTGTGTGTCAATTTTAATAAAATCTGGAAAAGGTAAGTTATTTTTTTCTACAATATTATCAAGTGTATCTGTTTTTTTTATTTGGGGTAATAAATTTTTTTCATAAAAATTTGTTTGTTCTGGATAGTATGAGTCGCCAGTGTGTGCTTTAGAATAAAACTTTACTTCTTTTACTTTATCTGACAATACAGAAATAAAATATTTAAAATTTAATTTTTTTAAATACATTTCATTTTCTATGTTTGCTTCAAATAAAAAAAAATTTTTATTTTTTAATGAAGTATTATTTAAAAAAATACTCCAATTACCTTTAAATGCTCCAATATCATAAATATTTTGTATTTTAATTTTTTTCTTCATTAAATCTATTAAATTGCTATTTAATTTATGTCTGTAAAAAGAGTTAAATAGTTTGGAGAATTTTTTGGGGAAAAATTTAAATAATTTATAAGTTAATATGTGTTTTAATTTCATAAACTCCTATATTGTTTTTATCATTATTCAAAAAAAAAACCCCCTCTAATCATCTTAAATTGTTCATTGAACATTCATTGAAAAGTTCATTGCAGATTTTTACGACAGGCAAAAAAAAAGGGCAGTAAAAACTGCCCTTTTTGAATATTTAATTGGGTAGAAATTTTTACATTCCCATTCCACCCATACCACCCATGCCGCCCATTCCACCAGGCATTCCACCAGGCATTCCACCAGCAGCATCTTTTTCTTCTGGTTTATCAGCGATCATAGCTTCTGTAGTTACTAGCAATCCAGAGATAGAAGCGGCATCTTGAAGAGCAGTTCTTACAACCTTAACTGGGTCAATGATACCTTTTGCAAACATATCACAATACTCTTCACTTTGAGCATCATATCCATATGAATTTTTCTTTTGCTCTAACAATTTACCAACTACTACTGAACCATCTACACCAGCATTTTTTGTAATTTGTCTGATAGGAGCTTCTAAAGCTTTTCTAACTAGATCTACACCTGCTTTTTGATCATCACCTTTAGCTTTTACTTTTTCAAGTTCTTGAGCAGCATATAAAAGTGCACAACCACCACCTGTTACAATACCCTCTTCAACAGCGGCTCTAGTTGCATTTAAAGCATCTTCAACTCTATCTTTTCTTTCTTTAACTTCAACTTCAGTTGCACCACCAACTTTGATAACTGCAACACCACCTGCTAATTTAGCAAGTCTTTCTTGAAGTTTTTCTCTATCGTAGTCAGATGTAGTTTCGTCAACTTGTTTTTTAATTGAGTCACATCTTGCAGCGATATCTGATTTTTTACCACTACCACTAACGATTGTGCTGTTATCTTTATCAACTTTAATCTTTTTACAAGATCCAAGGTCTTCAAGTTTAACATTTTCAAGTTTAATTCCAAGGTCTTGCGAAATTACTTGGCCACCAGTTAGTATAGCAATATCTTCAAGCATAGCTTTTCTTCTATCACCAAATCCTGGAGCTTTAACAGCTACAACTTTTAGTCCTCCTCTTAGTTTGTTAACAACTAAAGTAGCTAATGCTTCTCCTTCAACATCTTCAGAGATAATCATTAAAGGCCTACCTGATTGTACAACAGATTCTAATAAGGGAACCATTGGTTGTAAGTTAGTTAATTTACTTTCATGTAATAAGATATAAGGATTATCTAACTCAGTTGTCATTTTATCACTATTAGTTATGAAGTATGGAGACAAATAACCTCTGTCAAACTGCATACCCTCAACAACATCTAATTCAGTTTCAATTCCTTTTGCTTCTTCAACAGTAATAACACCTTCGTTACCAACTTTTTGCATAGCTTTTGCAATCATTGATCCGATTTCTTTATCACCATTTGAAGAAATTGTTCCTACCTGAGCAATCTCATCACTATCTTTTACTTTTTTTGCTGAAGAGATTAAGTTTTCTTTTACAGTTTCTACTGCCGTATCAATTCCTCTTTTAACATCCATTGGATTCATGCCTGCAGTTACATACTTAACACCTTCTTTAACAATCGCTTGAGCTAAAATAGTTGCAGTAGTTGTGCCATCACCTGCTTCTTCATTAGTTTTGTTAGCAACCTCTTTAACCATCTGTGCGCCCATATTTTCAAATTTGTCTTCAAGATCAATTTCTTTAGCAACTGTAACACCATCTTTAGTTATTCTTGGTGCACCATAAGATTTGTCTATTACAACATTTCTACCTTTTGGACCCAAAGTAACTTTAACAGTATCAGCTAAAATATTAACACCTCTCATCATTGCCGCTCTTGCTTCAGCGTCAAATTTAATTATTTTTGCCATTTTATTCTCTCCTTTAAATTAAATTATTTACCTGAAATACCCATAATGTCCGACTCTTTCATTATGCTGTATTCTTTACCATCAATTTTAACTTCAGTTCCTGACCATTTGCCAAATAAAACTTTGTCACCAACTTTAACATCCATTGGTATTAATTTACCATCTTCTGTTTTAGCTCCTCCTCCAACAGCAACTACTTTTCCTTCTTGGGGTTTTTCTTGTGCTGTATCTGGTATGATTATTCCTCCTGCAGTTTTCTCACTGCTATCTAAAACTTCGATTAATACTCTGTCATGTAACGGTTTAAACTTCATAAATTCTCCTTATTAAATATGAACCTCATATAGATACTGACCAAGCTTTTTCAAGATAATATGAAAAATAAGTTCTGAAAAATCCTAGGAAATTAAGGATTTTATGGTTTATACCTTAAATTATGACTAAAAATTTAGATTCTGAAGGCTTGCAGTCGATAGCTGAAAATTATGATCTTTTTTATATAGATCTATGGGGAGTAATTCATAATGGTATTAAACTCCATGAAGGTGCTATTTTTACTCTTAAAAAATTATTGGAGATTAATAAAAATTTTGTTTTATTAACAAATGCGCCAAGACCAATTCAGCCAGTTAAAGAATTTTTAGAAAAAATGGGTATGGAAAAAAAATTTATAGATAAAGTTTTTACTTCCGGTGAAGCAGCTCTTAATTATCTCAAAAATTTTTATTCTTCAAAAAGATTTTATCACATAGGCCCTCCTAGAGATTTTGATTTATTTAATAACTTTAAAAATAATAAATCTAAAGATATTAATGAAAGCCAATATTTTTTATGTACTGGTTTGTTTGATGATTATGATCAAGATTTAAATTATTATAAAGATTTATTAGAAAATCATATTGATAAAAAAATGATTTGTACAAATCCAGATTTAATAGTTGATAAAGGAAATAAAAGAGAATTATGCGCAGGATCTGTTGCTATGGTGTTTGAAAAAATGGGAGGAGGTGTTGTATACTTTGGAAAACCTTATCCACAGGTTTATAATCAATCAATAGACAATAAAAATAAAAAAATTCTATCAATTGGAGATAATCTCAATACTGATATTAAGGGTGCTAATCTATTAAATTATGACTCTTTATTAATTTCTAATGGAGTGCATAAGAATGAAATACAAAACAATGGAATAGAAGCAGTATCAAAACAATATGAGTCAATTGTAAACTTTATACAGTCAGATTTAAGATGGTAAAATTATATAAAAATTTTGATATTAATAAAAATCATAAAGAATCAATAATTCTAATTGGTAATTTTGATGGAGTACATTTAGGTCATCAAAAATTATTTAAATTAGCCAAATCATATAAAAAAAAACATAACTTAAAAATTGGTGTAATTAATTTTGATCCAATGCCAAAAATGTTTTTTAACAAATCCTTAAAAAATTTCAGATTATCTAGCATTAATCAAAAACTCAATTTATTAAATAATCTTGGAGTTGATTTTATTGTAACTAAAAAATTTGATAAAACTTTTTCAAAAAAAAAATCAATTAATTTTATAAAAAATATTTTATCAAATAAATTAAAAGCAAGATTTATATTTGTCAGCAATAATTTTAGATTTGGAAATAAAAGAGAAGGAGATGTAAGGCTTTTAATTCAAAATGAGAATAAATATAATTATCAAGTTGTTAAACCAAAACCTCTTTTTATTAATAAAAAGATAGTTTCATCTTCTTTAATTAGAAGTTATTTGGAAAAAGGTTTCTTAGAAAAAACTAATAGATTGTTAAATAGAAGATGGTCTATTGATGGAATGGTACAAAAAGGCAGGCAAGTTGGAAAAAAAATTGGTTTTCCAACATGCAACATAGATATTAAAGATTATATTCTGGCCAAACCAGGTGTGTATGCGGTAAGGGTTTCACGTAAAAATAATTTTAGAAATCTTAAAGGGATAGCAAATCTTGGTTATAGACCAACATTTAATCAAAAAAAAATCTTACTAGAGGTTCATTTGTTTAATTTTTCTGGAAATCTTTATAATAAGCACTTATCAGTTGAGTTTTTAAAATTTATAAGAAAAGAGAAAAAATTTAAAAATATTAATAAGTTGAAATCTCAAATTAAGTTAGATTTAAAAAAAGCAAAGAGAGCATAATGAGTAATTCACAAATTAATCTTCCAAAAACAGCTTTTTCTATGAAGGCTAATTTACCAGTAAGAGAGCCAGAAATCTTAGAATACTGGAAAAAAATTAATTTGTATCAAGAGATTAGACAGTCTAGCAAAGGCAAAGAAAAGTTTGTCTTACATGATGGCCCACCGTATGCAAATGGTAATATTCACATGGGTACTGCTCTAAATAAAATTTTAAAAGACATCATAGTTAAATTTCATCAAATGGATGGGAAAGACTCGATATATGTTCCAGGATGGGATTGTCATGGTTTGCCAATTGAGTGGAAAATAGAAGAGCAATATAAAAAAAATAAAAAAAATAAAAATGAAGTTCCAATAGTAGAGTTTAGAAAAGAATGTAGATCATTTGCAGAAAAATGGATTGAGGTTCACAAAGGACAATTTAAACGACTAGGCGTTATAGGTGATTGGGAAAATTATTACTCTACAATGAGTTATGATGCAGAAGCTCAGATTGTAAGAGAATTAGGAAAATTTTTGAAAGAAGGTAGTTTGTACCGAGGGTTCAAACCTGTTTTGTGGTCTACGGTTGAAAAAACTGCACTTGCGGATGCAGAAGTTGAATATCAGGATCATAAATCAGACACTATTTATACTTCCTTTCCTGTAAAGTCATCTAACTTAAAAGAACTTGAAGAAAGTGAGATTATCATTTGGACAACAACTCCGTGGACTATTCCAGCAAACAAAGCTTTGGCTTATAACGAATCTCTTGATTATGTGTTGATACAATTAAATGATGATGGTGATTTTAAAAACCGAAAGATAGTTGTAGCTGAAACCTTATTAGACTCTGTTATAGAAGAATGTTCAATAAAGGATTATAAAGAAATTAAAAAATTTAAAGGGAAAGATTTTAAAGACACAATCTGTAATCACCCTTTTTTCAATTTAGGCTATGAATACGATATTCCAATGTTGGAAGCAAGATTTGTAACAACAGAACAGGGAACAGGTATTGTGCATTGTGCACCAAGTCATGGACCTGATGATTTTAACTTATGTTTAAATAATGGGATTAAAGCCATTGAAACAGTGGATGGTGATGGAAAATATACTAAGAACATTCATTTATTTGAAGGCAATCATATTTTTAAAGCTAATCCAATTGTTATCGAAAAACTTAAAGAACAAAAAAAATTATTGGCAAATGGTGAGCTGACACATTCTTATCCTCATTCATGGAGATCTAAAGCTCCCTTGGTTCACAGAGCAACACCACAATGGTTTATATCAATGGAGAGTCATAAATTGAGAGAGACAGCTTTAAAGGCTCTTGATGAGACAACTTTTTATCCTAGTAAAGGAAAAGAAAGATTAAGATCCATGATTGAAACTAGACCTGATTGGTGTGTTTCAAGACAGAGAGTTTGGGGAGTTCCTCTTCCAATTTTTGTAAATAAAAAAACTAAAGAGATATTAGTTGATGATGAAGTTAATGAAAATATTGCAAATATTTATGAAAAAGAAGGTTCTGATTGCTGGTTTTCAGACGAACCTCAAAGATTTTTAGGTGAAAAATATAAGTCAGAGGATTATGAAAAGTTAAGTGATATTGTTGAAGTATGGTTTGATAGTGGATCTACTCATTCGTTTGTTTTAGAAAAAAGAAAAGATCTAAAATGGCCAGCATCGATGTATCTTGAAGGTTCAGATCAGCACAGAGGATGGTTCCATTCATCCCTACTTGAGTCTTGCGGAACAAGAGGAAAAGCTCCATTCGAGTCAATTTTATCACATGGATTTGTTGTTGATGGAAAAGGATTAAAAATGTCTAAATCACTTGGAAATGTAATTGCTCCTGAAGATATTTTAAAAAAATATGGTGCTGATATTTTAAGAATTTGGGTAGCGTCATCTAACTATGCAGAGGATTTAAGAATTGATCACTCAATTTTAGATCAGCATGCTGACTCTTATAGAAAAATTAGAAATACTTTTAGATATTTACTTGGAAATCTTAATGATAATTTTGAAGAAATTGATTTGGAAAAAATTAATTTATCTGAAATGCCTGAATTAGAACAATTCATGCTTCATAAAATTTATTCTTTGAATGAAAATTTTAAAAATTATTTTAATAATTATGATTTTCATAATTTATATAAAGAACTTTTAAATTTTTGTACTGTAGATTTATCAGCATTTTATTTTGATATTCGAAAAGACTCTTTATACTGTGATTCTAAAGAATCTAAAAAAAGACAATCTACAATTATTTTACTAAATGTTATTCTCAACTCACTCTTAAGATGGTTTGCTCCAATTCTATCTTTTACTACAGAGGAGATATATAGGTTGATAATGAATGACAATAAAAGCATTCATTTAAGAAAGTTTTTAGAGTTTCCAATAAGTTTTAAAAATGAAAATTTAAATCGAAAATGGTTAGAGCTTATTAAAATTAGAAATGTCTGCAATATTAGCATTGAGGAAAAAAGATCTAGTAAAGAAATTGGATCAAGTTTAGAGGCAAGCTTAAAAATTAATTTAGATAAAAAATTAAATGATATTTCAAAAGATGTAGATTTTTCAGAGCTATGTATTACTTCAAGTGCAGAGGTATCTTATTTAGAAAATTCTGAAACAAAAGTTCAAACTACGAAAGCTGAAGGTTCAAAGTGTCCGATATGTTGGAAGTTAAGTGTTGACCCTTGCCCAAGGCATTCTTAATGATGTTTAAATTTTTAAGTAAAAATTTTTACATTAGTTTTTCAATAGTAACTGTAATTTATTTTTTAGATAGGCTAACAAAAATATTTATTATTCAACTCGATAAAAATAGTCTTGGATCAGATATCTTTAATTCTGCTTATTTAAATATTGTATTAATTTGGAATAAAGGGATTGCTTTTGGCTTATTCTCTTTTAATGAGTCACACCTATATAATATTTTAAGTTTAATCATTTCGATAATAGTTGTCATATTAGTTGTAATGTCACTAAAAAGTAAGGGTTTTAAAAGGTATTCGTTGCTAATGATAGTTGGTGGAGCGTTAGGTAATTTACATGATAGAATTTTTTTTAATGCTGTACCTGATTTTATAGATTTTCATGTTGGAAATTTTCATTGGTTTATTTTTAATGTATCAGATATATTTATTACATTAGGCGTAATAAGCATGATTGTTTTGGAGCTAGCAGATAACAAAACTGAAAAACAAAATAATGATAAAAAATATTAAGTTTTCACTTTTAATAATTTTAAGTACTATTTTACTTTCAAATTGTGGTTCGGTTCAAAAAGCATTTGACCCACAAAATAAAAATACTTCTGAGGAATTCTTAGTTGAAAAAAAATCTCCTCTTTCTATGCCACCAAGCTTTGAAGAATTACCAGTTCCATCAAATCAAAAGGTAGATAAAGAAAGTCAAATTAATAATATTGAGTCATTAATTACCGAAAAAAATAATAATGAAAAATTTGAAACAGTCGAGTCAGACAAAGACTTTGAACAGTCAATACTTGATAAAATCAAAAATAATTAATGTTTACTCAAAATATAAGTTTTAAAAACTTTTTAATTAATAAAAAAAAATTAGTTATTAAGAAAAACTTAAACTTGATTTTAAATGAAAAAAATCAAGTTATTAAATCACTTTCAAAATCTTATAAAGATAGCTTTAGTAAAAAAAATACAAAACATCTCAATAAAAAATTTGATTATCGAATTATAGGAATGGGAGGATCTACTCTAGGAGCTCAAGCAATTTATGATTTTTTAAAAAAAAAAATAAAAAAAAATTTTATATTTGTGGATAATTTAAATGCTTTTGAAAATAAAAAAGTAAAAAAAAATCTTAATAATTTAATTATATCAAAATCAGGAAACACAACTGAAACTATTGTAAATGTAAATATTTTAATTAAGAAAAAAGATAAAAATTTATTTATAACAGAGAAAAAAGAAAGCTATTTAAGTTCTCTTGCAAAAAAATTAAAAGCTGAGGTTGTTGATCATAATAATTATATAGGAGGAAGGTATTCTGTTTTGTCAGAGGTTGGAATGTTGCCCGCGGAATTAATGGGATTAAATTATAAAAACTTCAGACAATTAAATAATTTAGTAAAAAATAAATTTTTTATGAGGGCGTTAGTTTCAAATGTAGAAGCTACAATTTATTTTTTAGAATCGAAAAAATTCAACTCAATTGTTATTAATTACGATGAGCAATCAACTAATTTATTTAATTGGTATCAGCAATTATTAGCCGAAAGTCTTGGTAAAGAAAAAAAAGGCATACTACCTATTATTTCTGTTATGCCAAAAGACAATCATAGTGTGATGCAATTATATCTTGATGGATTTAAGAATAATTTTTTTACTTTTTTTTACTCAAAAGAAAATAACTCTGTAAAAATAAATAATGAATCAGTTTTGTTAGAGCAAAAGTTTTTAAAAAATAAGGACATTAACCAAATTATGTATGCTCAAAAAAAAGCTACAGAAATTGTTTTTAAAAAGAAAAATATTCCTTTTAGAAGTTTTGAAATTAAAAAAAGAGATGAAAAAACACTAGGAGAACTTTTTTGCTTTTTTATTCTTGAAACGATATTAATTGGCAAAGCTCTAAAAATTAATCCATTTGATCAACCAGCTGTAGAGCTTATCAAAAAAGAAACTAAGAAAATTCTACTCTAAAAGTAAGATCCGAATATAATTTTTGAAATTCCATATTTTTTTTCATCAATTAATTGAAAATTTTTTGGGAATGTATCAATTTCTTTTTTATGTCTATGAATAATAATTATGCCGTTATCTTTAAGAATTTTATTTATAATAATTTTGTTTAGAATATTTTCTAAAGCCTTTTCTTTGTAGGGAGGATCTAAAAAGATTACATCATAATTTAATTTTAAACTTTTAAATTCAAACTTATTTAAAATATCTGACTCAATTATTTCATAATTAATTTCTGATTTTAAACTATTTAGATTATTTTTGAGAATGGGCAAAACTCCTTCATATTTTTCTATAAATGTCACATGACTAGCGCCTTGAGAAAGACATTCAATGCCAAAAGAACCTACTCCAGAAAATAAGTCTAAAACGTATGCTTTTTTTATGTCGATTGAAAACTTATTTGAATGATTAATTATGTTGAATATAGATTCTTTTGTAAGATCTTTTAAAGGCCTAGTTTCTTTATCCTTAGGTTCAAGTAGTTTTTTTCCCTTAAATTTGCCACCAATAACTCTCATTAATCAATTACTTTAAAACCAATATCTGTTCTGTAAAATCCACCATTCCAATCTAATTTTTTTATACATTGATGTACTTCATTCCTAGCTTGTAAAAAATTATCCGAGAGTGAGATAAAGTTGAGTACACGTCCGCCGGTCGCATATATTTTATCATTTTCTTTTTTAGTTCCAGCATGAAATATGAAATTGTTTTCATCTAGAATAAAATTTTGAAGGTTATTTATTAAGATATTTTTTTGATAGGTATCTGGATATCCTTTTGAACATAAAACAACGCATAAACTTTTTTTATTAGTCCACTCAATATTTACATCTGCAAGTTTTTTGCTACAACAAGCCTCAAGTATTTCTACTAAATCAGTTTTTAGTTTTGGAAGTATAGTTTGACACTCAGGATCACCCATTCGGACATTGTATTCGATAAGGTAAGGTTCATTTTCAACAATCATTAAACCAGCATATAAAAAGCCTTTATATTCAGTTCCAAGATTTGCGAGCCCATGAAGTGTAGGTTTAATAATTTTACTTAAAATTTTATCTTCTAAATCATCATTTATTAGTCTGGAAGGTGAGTAGGCTCCCATCCCGCCAGTATTTTTGCCATTGTCTCCCTCAAGAACTCTTTTATGATCTTGCGCAGTTTCAAAGCTCTTAATAGTGGTCCCATCACTGATTATAAAATAGCTCATCTCTTCACCTTTAAGAAATTCTTCTATAAGAACATTTTTAGCTTCTCCAAATTTTCCATCAAATATTTCCTCGACTGCCTTGAAACTTTCTTGTTCATTATTGCAAATATAAACTCCTTTACCTGCTGCTAGGTTGTCTGCTTTAATTACATTCGGATATTTTGTATTTTCTAAAAATTTTTTTGCATCAATTCTATTTTCAAAAATACCAAAGTTGGCAGTAGGAATGTTATATTCTTGACAGAGTTTTTTAGTAAAAATTTTAGACCCTTCGAGCTGAGAAGCAATTTTGTTAGGTCCAAATACATTTATGTTAAACTTTTCTAAATAGTCTACAATTCCATTAACTAAAGGTTGTTCAGGTCCTACAACAACTAAATCTACATAATTTTCATTAATAAAGTTGTGCACTTTATCAAATTCATTAATATCTAGTTCAACATTAGTTGCAATTTTTGAAGTCCCAGCATTCCCAGGGATACAAAAAATTTCATTTATAGTAGAAGATTTAGATATTGTTGCCACTAAAGCGTGTTCTCTACCACCGCTACCTATAATTGCAATTTTCATATTAATATTTATATATCTTATAAATGAAAAATAAATTAGCTAAATTAAAATATATGCCAAATAATTTTCAAATTATTGAAGAAGGTGACCATGTAATTTGTGCTATCTCGAAAAAAAAAATACCTTTGGAAGATCTAAATTATTGGAATGTTGAGAAACAAGAGGCTTATTTTTCTTATGTAGAATCTTCAATTAAAAGAGAAAAAGAAGATAATTAACTTTTCCATCGATCATGTGTCCAAATCCACTGATCAACATTTTTTAAAATCATCTTTTCAAGGACTTGATTGAGAAATTCGGTAATTTCTAAGATCGAATTTTTTTTGTTTACTTTGATTGGTTTCGAGATGTAAATTTTAAAATAATTTGATTTTTTTCGTTCAATATAAATAGGTACTAACTCACAATTATATTTTTTTACTAATTGAGCAGGTATAGTTGTAGTTGTTGCTAAATTGCTAAAAAATTTTACTTTTTCACCCTCTCTAACCCGTTGATCTATCATCAAAGCTATTGATTTACCTTCAATCAAATTTCTAATTATTTCACGGCTTCCAGCTCTACCTTTTTTAATTTGATTTTTACAAATATTTTCTTTTCTAATTTTCTCCATCGTTTTATTCAAAAAAATATTATTTAAAGGTCTATAGATAGCCGCAAGGTCAATTCCTGCTTTTTCTATTTCCATTGCCATAAGTTCAAAATTATTAAAATGACCTGAAATAAATACAGCTTTTTTATTATGTTTTTTTAAATTTTCTAAATGTCTTAAACCATCTATTGAGACATATTTTTTTAGCTCATTATTTCTAAATTTTTTTAAATAGACGTATTCGGCAAAAATTCTTCCATAATTACCAAGTACATTAGAAGCTATTTTTGATGAATTGTTAGGGTGTTTAATTTTTGCTTTTTCTAAATTTTGAATGATCTTTTTCTTTGATTTAAATATTGGGCCTATTGTCCTTCCAATAAAAAAACCTAAATTTGATGAAAGTCGATATCCTATTAATTGAAATAAAATAAATAAAAATTTGATTAAAATGAACTCTAAAAGGTAAGATATTTTTTTCATAATTTTGATATTAGAATTTTTTTAAAATTTTTTTTATCTTTAATTTCTAAATTAATTTTCAAAAATTTTATATTTCCCCTTTCTACTTTGCTCAATCGAAAAAAATCTTTCTCAGTTGTTATTAATGTAAAATTTTCTTTTTTAGCTTTATCTTTTAATTTTTTTAGGTCAATATTTGTAAGTTTGTGGTGATCAGGATAAATTATTCTTTCACAAATATTAAATTTATATTTGATTAAAGTTTGCTCAAATTCATGTGGATTTCCAATACCGCAAAACATTAAATATTTTTTTTTTAAATTAAAATTTTTCAAATTTAATGGTTTATATCTTCCCTCAAAAATTTTTATATTTTTATTTATAGATTTTAACTTTGATAAGAGTTTAGTATTTTTTTTCTCCCCATTTAAAAAAATACAATCATAATTATTTATTTCATTTATGTTTTCTCTCAAAGGTCCTGCTGGAAGCATATATTCATTTCCAAGAGCTTTTTTGGAATTAAAGCATACAATCTTTAAATCATAATTTATGTTTTTTTGTTGTAAGCCATCATCTAAAATTGCTACTTCATATTTTTTTTTTACAGCAGATAAAAGCGCACTTTCTCTATCATGAGATGATATAATCTTTCCTTTATTATTTAATAAATTAATTTCATCTGACTGATTTTCATAATTTTTTTTTATAAATACAGTCTTAAATTTTTTTTTAAGTAATTCATTTATTTCTATTGCTAAGGATGTTTTACCTGTTCCACCTAAAAATATATTGCCAATACATATAGTTTTAATTTTAAAATTTTTCTTAATAGAAAATTTTTTTGTAATATTAACTAAATATGTAATTATTGATAAAGGATAAAATATAAATGAAATAAAGTTTTTTGTTTCCCAAAATTTAGGTTTGTTTAATTTCATATTAAATATTTATTTATATAAAATAAATTTTTTTCAAGAACATCATTTCCTATTTTAATAATTTTTTTTATATTTTTATTATTAGTTTTAGCTTTTAATCTTTTTAATATTATTTTTTCCATAGTTAAAATATTAGATGTTGATGATGATATTTTAAGATTATTTAAAAAAGTATATATTTCTTTGAAGTTTCTAACATTGGGTCCACTAATTATATAATTTCCTAATCTTGCAGGTTCCAGTGGATTTTGACCACCATGTTTTATTATTGAGCCACCAACAAAAGATACATTTGTTAAATTATAAAACTTAGAAGACTCACCATAACTATCAACTAAATATATATCAGTATCTTTTCGAAGTTTTTGATTTGAAGAATGTGTGATGCTATTAAGACCAAAATTATCTAAAGCATCTATAATTTGATTAGTTCGATTTATATGTCTTGGAATTATGATTGTAATTAATTTTTTTTCTTTTTTTTTTAAATTCTTATGTAATTTTCCAATTAATATTTCCTCATCGTTATGAGTGCTAGCAGCACACCATACTTTAAAATTTTTGAATTTATTTTTTAATAATTTTGCGACATGATCTTGATTATTTTTTTGACCATAATATTTTAAATTACCTGCCATCTTGATGTTTTTAACTTTTAATAATTTGAGATATTTTAAAGTTTCTAAATTTTGCGGCAATGCCAATGATATTTTTCCAAATACTTCGTTAGCAAAGTTTGGAAAAATCTGCCATTTATTAAAACTTCGTTCTGTAATTCTTGCATTCATAATTATGATTGGAATATTACCTAAATGTAAATTTCTAAACATATTAGGCCATATTTCTGAATCTATAAAAATTGCTATTTCTGGCTGCCAATATTTAATAAATCTCTTTACTATATAATTATTATCTAATGGAAAATATACATGTGATGTTTTCTTTAATCTAAGTTTTTTAAAAATTTTTGCAGAGCTAGTTGTTAATGTTGATACTAAAATATTTTTTATTTTTTTATTTTTTTCTAATTTTTTGATCAATGGAACTATACTCATTAGTTCACCAACACTCGCTGTATGTATCCAAATTTTTTTATTAGTTTTTTTTTTGGAATAAATACAAAATTTTTCACCTATTCTTTTTGGATCTTCTTTACCTTTTAATATTCGAAAAAAAATGATTATTGGTGATATAATAATAGCCAAGTTTGTAATTATTCTATAAAAAAAATACATCAATGGTTTTTAATTTGTCGCTCATAAAAATTTTTATAAACTTTTGATTGACCTAAAAGTTCCTCATGTTTTCCTGAGTCAATAATTTTACCGTTATCAACAACATATATATTATCTGAGTTAAGAATTGTTGATAACCTGTGGGCAATTACAATAGTAGTTTTATTAAAAATCAATTCACTTAATGCTTTTTGAATTTTTTCTTCAGTTTCTGAGTCTAATGATGAAGTTGCTTCATCTAATAAAATTATTTTACTTTTTTTTAGGAAAGCTCTTGCTATTGATAATCTTTGCTTCTCTCCACCAGATAATTTTACTCCATTCTCACCAATCATTGTCTCATACCCATTTTCTAAACTATCAATAAATTCTTTACACATTGATTGTTTTGCAGCCTCAAAAACTTCTTCATTACTTGCTTCTGGCCTAGCATATTTAATGTTATTTAGAACTGTATCGTCAAATAATGTTGTGTTTTGGTCTACTATAGATATTTCACTTCTTAAGGAAGCTAAGTTAAATTTTGATATATCTTGAGTATCTAAATGTATACTCCCATTAGTTGGGGCATAAATTCTTGGTATCATATTTAACAAAGTTGATTTACCAGATCCACTATAACCAACTAATGCTGTCATTTTACCACCAGTAAATTTTGCGTTAATATTTTGGAGGACTTTATTCTCTAGATTGGATTTATAGGTAAAATCAACATTTTCAAAAATTATATTTCCATCTGAGATAATTAATTTATCCTTATCCTCATTTAAATTAATTTCATTTTTATTATCTATAATTGGAAGAATTCTTTCAGCAGCAGCAAAACCTTGTGCTATTGCAATATTTACTTTTGTAAGAGTTTTTACAGGTTGGTACGCAAGCATCATTGCCGCAAGAAAAGAAAAAAAATTATTTATCGCTATTTCACCACTTATAATTAATTTTCCAGAATAAAATATCAAAATAGCAATCATTATGCCTGTTAATATTTCCATTACTGGTGCTGACCTAATATATACAGCTGCAATTTTTGCAGATTTTTCTTTCAAATCGTTAACAAATGCTTCAGATCTCATATTTTCATAATTTTCTCTTTGAAAAACTTTAATTATTTTATGGTTTTTAAATAGATCAATTAAGTATCTATTTAAATCACCAGATTTTTCTTGTGCTTGGGTTGAAATTTTACTCATTCTTTTTCCTAAAATTTTTGCAGTGATTGAAGCAAGTGGAATCATGATAATTGCAATTAAAGAAAGCCTCCAGTTTTGAAAAAACATGACGCAAAGTAAACCTATTAATGTAAGGCCATCTTTGAAAATATTTAAAAATGCTTCGGCTACCATTCTTGTGATTTGATGTACATCAAAATTTAAATTTGAAATATATTTACCAGAGTGTTTACTATCTATAGTTTCAGTATCAGCTTTAATAAATGATCTGAGCATATCTGTTTGTAAAATTTTTTTAACTTCTTCGGATACATTGATCATTATTAGTTTTGCAAAATAAAGAGAAATACCTTTTGCGCTAAAAGCAACAATAATTCCTATTGGGATAAGGATTATCAAAGTTTGATCTTTATTAATGAATATTTTTTCTATTGCTGGATCCAAAAGCCACGCTGTTGCCGAGGTACTTAAAGCTACTAATACTGAAAAGAGAGCAGCTAATAAAATTTTGCCAATAAATTTTTTTGTATAATCTTTATAAAGTCTTTTAAATGTTTTTGATTTAATCATTTTATTTATATTAATTTTCCAACAAGAATGTTGATAAAGATTATTAATCCTAACAAATTATTGCTTTTAAATTTAACTAAGCAATTCATTGATAAATTAGTATTTAATTTTTTAACTTGAAATACTAATAGGTGTAAAATTGGAATAATCATAAATAAAAAATAATACACCTTAAAATTCATTAGTTTTCCAACCAAAAGTAATGAGCAAATGAAAATACAATATGAAATAAACAGAAATTTTTTTGGATCATTTTTAAACTTTATGGAAGTTGATTTTACTCCTATTATCTCATCATCTTTAATATCTTGAAATCCATAAATTGTGTCGTAGCCTAGTGTCCAAAATATGGCTCCTAAATAAAATATGATTGGTATTATTGAAATTTCATATGAAATTGAAATCCATGCTAAAATTAATCCATAATTAAATGTAATTCCTAAGAATAATTGAGGCCAATAAGTAATTCTTTTCATTAATGGATAAGTAAAAGCTAGAGGCATAGAGATTAAAGCCATTAAGATCGTAAAATTGTTAAAATTAATTAATATCAAAAAAGCAATGGCACATAAAATTAAAGCATATATTGATGCAAGTTTTGTAGACACCTTGCCAGATGCAATGGGTCTATCTTTGGTTCGTTCAACTTTTTTATCAAAATTTTTATCTGTTATATCGTTAACTATGCATCCTGCAGAACGCATTAGTATTGAGCCTGAAAGAAAAAGTGCAGAATAAAAAAAGTAATTGAATAAATCTGAATTAAAATCGTAAACTATTGTAAGACCCCATAGGCATGGCCAAAATAAAAGCATAAAACCAATGGGTCTTTTTAATCTAGTAAGTTCAATAAATAGGTTTATTTGGTTCATATTTTACTTGTAAATAACAAAGCCTAGATTCATAATCAAACTGATTCGTATGAATATAGATTATACAGTAACTGCACTAATGTTTCCCGCCATTCCTCTATTAATCAGTGTCTATAGTAACAGATTTCATTCTTTGAGTATTCTAATTAGAGAACTTCATGATGAACATGTTTATGAAAACCATATTCCACATGAATGGAAAAAACAATTTATAAACTTAAGTGGACGAATTACGCTTTTACGTTGGACTATCATGTTTGCTGCTTTTGGCTTTCTATTTAATATGCTTACAGTTTTGGGTCTTTATTTAGATGAAATTTTTATTGCTAGATTAATTTTTGGTTCTTGTTGCTTATCTATGATCATTTCAATACTTTTTTTTATTAGAGAAATTCATATATCAACGAATGCACTTAAACTGCATATGGCTGATATGGATGTAGATGTTAATTAGGAATTATTACCGCAGGTCCTAAAATTTTTCTTCCTTCTAAATCTTTGTGAGCTTGAACAATCTGATCCAGTTTATATTTTTTAAATATTTCTATTTTAACTTTTCCAGAGCTTATTTTTTCAAATAGTGTTTTTGCAGCCTCATTTAATTCTTGATTATTTCCTAAATATTGACCCATTGATGGTCTGACAAAAAATAATCCTTTTGGTTGTAACATTTTAGGAACATTGATTGGGTCTAGTGATCCAGAAGCATTTCCGAAAGAAACCATCGTTCCTCTAACACTTAAACATTCAAGAGATTTTTCAAAGGTTGATTTTCCAACACCATCATAAACTACTGGCACACCTTTTCCGTTAGTTATTTCCATAACTTTTTTTGCAAAATCTTCTTTATTGTAATTAATTATCTCATCACAACCATTTTTTTTTGCTATTTTTATTTTTTCTTCACTACCAACTGTTCCAATTACTTTGCATCCCAAACTCTTAGCCCATTGACAAAATATTTGTCCTACTCCTCCAGCTGCCGCATGAAATAAAATAGTTTCATTACCTAAAACAGGATAAGTTTTGTGTAGTAAATAATATGTTGTTAATCCTTTTGTCATTATAGCTGCAGCTATATTTAAATCTATTTCTTTAGGAACTTTAATTAAGTTTTGTGTTCTGTAAATTCTATGAGAAGAATATGACCCCAAAGGTAAAGCAGCATAGGCAACACTGTCTCCAATTGAAAAATTTGAAACATCAGGCCCAACTTCTTTAATAATTCCAGAAGCCTCCATTCCAAGTCCACTCGGCATCATTAAAGGATAGAGACCAGAACGATGATATGTATCTATATAATTTAAACCTATAGCGGCATGTTCTATCAAGACTTCACTTTTTATTGGTTTTCTTAAAGTTATTTCTTCTATATCTAATACTTCAGGACCACCATTTTTTTTAATTTTAACTGCTTTCATTTTACAAATGTATCATTATGATAATCTTGCACTGCTTGCAAGATTTCCGAATTATTTGACAGTTTTATTTATTTGTGGTTATATTGGTTAGCGCTGATTTAAGTTTAATTGCAGAGCGCTTTACAAATCCTGCTAAAGCGACACTTCAACCACCGCTTTAGCCGGTGGTTTTTTTTTGAAATTTTCTCAAATTAAAATCGGGTATTTGAACCGTATTGTGCACCCAGCATTTTGCTAAAGCACTAGAAAGGAGAAAGAGCTAATTTTTTAACCTCTTAGTTTTAATTAGCTTCTTTTCTCCATTAACTTGGAGAAAAAAAATGACAACCAACATACTAAAAGAAAGATTGGATAAAGGACCGGTAATTTGTGCTGAAGGTTTTTTATTTGAAATTGAAAGACGAGGATACATGGCATCTGGAGAGTTTGTGCCAATGGTTTCTCTTGATCATCCAGAAGTTCTTGAAAATTTGCATAGAGAATTTCAACATGCTGGATCAGATATTGTTGAGGCGTTTACTTATAATGGTCACAGAGAAAAGATGAGAGTTATAGGTAAAGAAGATTTATTAGAACCACTCAATAGATCTGCTTTGAAGATTGCAAAAAAAGTTGCTTTAGATACACCTAAAGGATCTAAACCAAATTTAATGGCTGGAAATATTTCTAATTCAAACATTTGGAAAGAAGATGATAAGCAAGCTCAAAAAGAAGTTGAAAGTATGTTTTCAGAAATGATTGGGTGGGCAGTAGATGAGGGAGCAGACATGTTAATTGGTGAAACTTTTTATTATGCTGAAGAAGCTTTTAAAGCTCTTGAGGTAATGAAGAAAGCTAATCTTCCAACAGTACTAACAATTTCGCCAATGGGTGAGAATAAAATGAGAGATGGAAGGTCTGTAGTTGATACATGTAAAGAATTGGAACAAAGAGGAGCTGACGTTGTAGGATTGAATTGTTTTAGAGGGCCAGCAACAATGTTACCATTTTTAAAAGAGATTAGAAAAGCAGTACAATGTCATGTTGGTGCTTTACCAATTCCTTATAGAACTAATAAAAAATTTCCAACTTTTTTCAATTTACCAGATAGAGATGATTGTGGCTGCCCATCACCACACGGAAGAACATTTCCTACAGCTCTTGACCCACACTTTTGTAATAGATATGAAATAGGTCAATTTGCAAAATGGGCAAATATTTTAGGTATAAATTATCTTGGTGTTTGTTGTGGTGCTAACCCAATGTTAATCAGGGAGGTTGCTGAGTCTATTGGTTTAAAAGTGCCAGCAAGTAAATATAGAGAAAACATGGAAAATCATTTTATGTATGGAAAGAATAAAAGAATTCCAAAACATATATCAGAATATGGTGATAAAGCTTAAAGTTAATTAGATTCTATATTGGGTAAAAGATCTTGTAAGTTTTTGATTTCTAACTTTGGTTCATAATCTAAGTTATCAAAAATATTATTATTTCTATTTACCCAAATAGAATTATAACCATAATTTCCAGCACCTGACACATCCCAAGTATTTGCACTTAAAAAAGCAACTTCATTCTTTTGAATTTGATATTTTTTTGTTGGCATATCATAAACTTTTGAGTCTGGTTTATAAATTCTAACTTCTTCAATTGAAAAAAGATCATCAAATAAATTTTCTAAATTATTGCTTTTAACTAACTGATTTAGAAGGGCAGGTGTACCATTGGACAGAATAGCTAATTTTAAATTTTTTTCTTTTAGTGTTTTTAAAACCTCAGGCACTTCTTTGAATGGTGAAAGAATTTTATAAAGATCTAATAATTCGTCTTTCATTGAAGAATCTATTTTGTAAGCTTTCATGGATTTATTCAAACTATCCTTAGTAACTTGCCAAAAATCTTTATGCCTTTTCATTAAACTTCTTAGCCAAGTATATTCTAATTGAGTAGTCCTCCAATAATTAGCAAAACCTTCCCATTTATCACCAATTTTATCTTTGCATTTTTCTGCAGCTGAATTGACATCAAACAATGTTCCATAAGCATCAAAAATTATTGCTTTAATTTTTTTCATAAATTAATCTTAAAATTGTGAGTAATATTAGATTATTTTTTCCTGAAAATTTATCAACTAATTTAACTTTAAAACTTGATAAATCTCAATCACATTATTTGATCAAAGTAATGCGATTGAATATAGGCAAAAACTTTTCATTATTTAACCAAAATGGAGAATGGGAAGCGAGAATAATTAAAATTACAAAAGGTATTGTAGAATTTTTAATTACAAAAAAAATTAGATCAAATAATAATGATAAAGAAGTTTGGTTAGCATTTGCACCAATTAAATTAAATTATTTAAATTTAATGATACAAAAAGCCACCGAACTTGGAGTCACTAGATTTATACCAATTTTAACAGAAAGGACAATTGTTAGAAAGATAAATGAAAAAAGATTAAATAAAATTATTGTAGAAGCATCTGAACAAAGCAATAGATTAAAAGTTCCAAAATTAGAAGAAATTCTAAAATTGGATAATTTTTTAAAATTTAATCAAAAAATTAATATTATTTTTGGAGATCTTAATACAAACAATAATAAATTAACTATTAAGAACACCGAACCTTTGTGTATATTAATTGGACCTGAGGGAGACTTT
Source organism: Pelagibacteraceae bacterium AG-319-F18 (assembly GCA_003283905.1). Classification (GTDB taxonomy): domain Bacteria; phylum Pseudomonadota; class Alphaproteobacteria; order Pelagibacterales; family Pelagibacteraceae; genus Pelagibacter. Next base: position 141,849 of record QBXA01000001.1, read on the forward strand.
ACTACAAAAGAGAGAGAAAAAATTTTAAGACTTAAAAATATAATTCCATTAAAAATTAATGAAAATATTTTAAGAGCAGAAACTGCTGCAATTTCAATGATATCAATAATAGCTTTTAATATATTATCTTAAATATTTGTTTATGGCTTTAAACATGTCTTTATAATTTGCATGATGGCTAATTCGATCTAAATATTTACCATTTTCTAATAATATTACTGATGAACTATGATTTATTAGATAGTTCCCATCTTCTGAAAAAATTTTTTCTGAGTGTATTCCCCATGATTTAGATAAAATAAATATTTTTTTAGGATCGCCAGTAATTCCATAAATTTTATTTTCAAATGAATATAAATAATCTTTAATAATCTCAGGAGTATCTCTTTGAGGATCAATACTTACAAAGAAAACTTTAAATTTTTTCTTCTTTTTTTTATCTAAATTATTTATTACCAAGTTTAAATTATTTAATGTCATTGGACAAACATCAGGACAATTAGTAAATCCAAAAAAAATTGCAGTTAAAGGACCTTCAAAAGATTTTTCGGTAATTATATTATTGTTAACGTCTTCAAGTGAAAATGATGAGCCTTTAAAGGATGCGACATATTCATCTTTTTTATTTTCGACCGATAAAAAAATTGGCAACATAATAAATAAAAAAATAAATAAGCAACCTGATATAATTGTTATTGATGATTTTAACTTCATTATTGATATAATTAATTTAATAACTATATAAGAACAATGAGCAATTTGTTAAAGAAACTTTTTGGCACACTACTTCAGAAACCCTGGGAGAGTGAACGTGCGGCAATAGATAATGCTCATGAAGGAAAAACTTTTGATATTTCGGTTCAAAAGTCTGCTGTGTTAATTATTTTTGGGATTGCAACAGTTTTATTTAGTTTAGTATTTACAAGCTATCTTTATACTTTACCACCAGGTCAAGATACGAAATACCTTTTAAGACCAAACTTACTTTGGATAAATACTTTAATTCTTTTCTTTGTTACCTATTTTTTTAATAAGATTACTAATGATTTAAAAAAAAAAGATACTTCAAAAGTTAAAAGAAATCTTTTAATTATAGGTGGATTAACTTACCTATTTCTATTTGGACAGATAATTTTTTGGTTTCAATTATTAAAAAGTGGAAATTATGTTTCGACAAATTCTTATTTTGCAAATTTTTATGTTTTTACAGCGCTTCATGGATTACATCTTTTAGGAGGACTGCTTTTTTGGGGAAAAGTTTCTTCAAGAGTTTTAAAGTTAGAACAAAATAAAATTTTAGAAGAAGAAAAAAATATATCTGCTTTATCTTTATATTGGACATTTTTATTAATTGTTTGGCTAATGTTTTTTTTAATGATTTATATTTTTAATGATGCATTTGTTGCATGGTGTAAATCGTTAATTTCTTAGTTTATAAAAATAAAACTAAAACAATTCCTACTACTGTAATAATTGCTAAAAGAATGTTTACAGATTTTAAATATTTTTTTGTTTCGATTTTAATCTCTTTCTTTGAAAATGCTCCTGCCCCAAAAGATATGACTAGAAAAAAAATGAATACTAGAACGAGTATTGTTATTAAAATTCCGAATTTACCAAGCATAAAACCCTAATTATATTAGTTTATTTGCTTTATGTTTATGACATTTTGTCATAGGTATTTATACTATTAATAAACTATATAGATAGTCATGCATCCAGGTATAATATTTTTTTTAGTGGTCTTAGGATCTTTACTTTTTCATATCTTTACACCATGGTATTGGACTGACATTGCTTCAAATTGGGTAGGAATGGATGATACAATTACACTTACTTTTTGGGTAGGTGGTGGTGTTTTTATAGCCGTATGTCTTTTTATGGTTTACTGCGTAGTTAAGTTTTCTTACAAAAAAGATCGAAGAGCAGAATATAAACCAGACGATAAAAAATTAGAAAAAATACTTACAGTGGCGACAACTTTAGGTGTAGCTGCGCTTTTAGCACCAGGACTTATTATTTGGAATCAATTTGTTACTGTTCCAAAAAATGCGCTTGAGATTGATGTGATGGCTTGGCAATGGGGATGGCAATATAGACTACCTGGTGAAGATGGAAAGTTAGGAACTACACAAATAGTTAACATAAATGACAATAACCCTTTTGGAATTAATCTAGATGATCCTTATGGAAAAGACGATGTGTTGATACAAAGTGACTTGATAAATTTAGAAACTAACCAACCAGTGAAAATATTATTAAGGTCAGTTGATGTGCTTCATAACTGGTATGTTCCTCAGTTTAGAGCAAAAATGGATGCAGTTCCAGGAATTGTAACTTACTATTGGTTTGAACCAAATAAAATTGGAGAATATGAAGTCTTATGTGCAGAATATTGTGGTGTTGGACACTATGCGATGAGAGGCGGTGTTGAAGTTCAAAGCACAGAAGATTATAATCAATGGATTTCTGAACAAGAAACTTTTAATGATTATATTGCTAAACAGGAAAATATAGAATTAGAAAATAAAAAAATAGCTAAAAATAATAATTTTCTTTTAAATAAAGAAACATATAAAGAAGAGTAATTTATGTCTGACGAATACGAAAATAAAACAGGTTATCAAGCTCAATCTTCAGAAACTATTTCTTCTGGTGGAAGAGGCGGAGGTTCAGGAACAGTGCCAGATGCGGACCATGTAAGACCAGCAGAAATACCAGAACAAGACTTATATCATGGACATAGTTTTATTACTAAATGGGTTTTTTGTCAGGACGCAAAAGTTATTGGAGTTCAATATTTTCTTTTAGCAACTTTTACAGGAATTATCGGTCTAATTCTTTCTTGGTTAATGCGTTTACAATTAGGCTTTCCTGAGGCAGCAGGGTTTATGACTGCAGAACATTATTATCAGTTTGTTACTATGCATGGAATGATAATGGTTGTTTATTTTTTAACAGCACTTTTCCTTGGAGGCTTTGGAAATTACCTAATTCCTTTAATGGTAGGATCTAGAGATATGGTTTTTCCTTATCTTAACATGGTAAGTTTTTGGTCTTTTTTTGTTGCAGTAGTAGTTTTATTAGCAAGCTTTTTTGTACCAGGTGGACCAACAGGAGCAGGTTGGACACTTTACCCACCTCAAGCAATTTTAGAAGGAACACCAGGTTCAGGTATGGGAATATTACTAATGTGTATATCTTTAATATTATTTGTTGCAGGATTTACTATGGGCGGACTAAATTATATGATTACCGTTCTACAAGCTCGTACTAGAGGTATGACATTAATGAGAATGCCCCTAACAGTTTGGGGTATTTTTACAGCAACTATTTTGGCAATGTTAGCTTTTCCTGCATTATTAGTAGGCGGACTAATGATGACTTTAGACAATGTGCTTGGAACAAGTTTTTTTATGCCAACGATATTAAAAGCTGGTGAAGTTTTAGAATATGGCGGAGGAAGTCCTATTCTTTTTCAACATTTATTTTGGTTTTTTGGGCATCCAGAAGTTTATATAGTTGCTCTTCCAGCATTTGGAATAGTTTCAGATTTAATTTCTGTTCATGCAAGAAAAAACATATTTGGATATAGAATGATGGTTTGGGCCATTGTTGGTATAGGAGGACTAAGCTTTTTTGTATGGGCACACCATATGTATGTTAGTGGAATGAATCCATGGTTTGGTTTCTTTTTTGCAACTACAACACTTATCATAGCAATTCCAACTGCAATGAAAGTTTATAATTGGATTTTAACTCTTTGGAGAGGAAACATTAGGCTTAATGTTGTAATGTTATGGTGTCTTGGTTTTATAGTTACCTTTGTAAATGGAGGTATTACAGGACTTTTTTTAGGAAATGTTACTGTAGATGTTCCTTTGTCAGACACTTACTTTGTAATTGCTCATTTTCATATGGTGATGGGTATAGCACCACTTATGGTAATTATGGGAGCTGTTTATCATTGGTTTCCATTAGTAGCAGGAAGATTTTTAGATGAAAAATTAGGCAAATGGCATTTCTGGCTTACTTTTTTAGGAGCTTATTCAATTTATTTCCCAATGCACTATTTGGGATTTATTGGTGTACCTAGAAGATATTTTGAAATGTATGATAGTCCATATGTAACATCAGCTGTAGGAATGAATGAATTTATAAGTGTGGCAGCTTTTATAGTAGGTGCTGCACAATTAATATTGATTTATAATATTATAAGAACTTTAAAAATAGGAAAACCTGCTGGACATAATCCTTGGCAAGCAAATTCACTTGAGTGGCTTACTCCTTCAGTTCCACCTGAACACGGTAATTGGGGTGAAAAACTCCCTGTAGTTCATAGATGGCCTTATGATTTTAGTGTCCCTGGTGCAAAAGAAGATTTTATTACTCAAACTACACCACCAAGCGAAGTTACTGAAACCGAAGTAGAAAAAACATAACTATGTCTGATCCAAAAATAGAAGGCTACGAATTTAAACCTGGCTTTAAAGGAATGGCACAGGACACAGGTTCTGATCAAACCATGTTTAAAGGTGTACATTGGGGTAAAGCAATGATGTGGATTTTTTTATTAAGTCATACTTTTATATTTAGTTGTTTTTTAATTTCATACATGAAGGGCAGAGGATCAACTTTAATAGATTGGCCAAATACAAGTGAGGTTTTCTCACTCCATGTAGGTAGCACACCAGTTCCATTATTGTTAATTGCGATTATGACATTTGTTTTAATTACAAGCAGTGGGACAATGGCTCTTGCAGTAAAATATGGTTATGAAAAAAATAGAAAGATGTGTGGCTGGTTAATATTAGCCACAGCAATTGGTGGACTTACTTTTGTTGGAATGCAAGCTTTTGAATGGTCTAAATTAATTCATGAAGGAGTAAGACCTTGGGAAAATCCTTTTGGCGCAAAACAATTTGGATCATTTTTCTTCATGATAACTGGATTTCATGGCACCCATGTTTCTATAGGTGTAATTTTCTTATTTATTTATGCGTACAAAACTTTCAAAGGTCATTATGATGAAGGAAAAAGAGGCTGGTTTACAACAATGAAAGGTAATTATGTTGAAATTGAAATTCTAGGATTATACTGGCACTTTGTAGATTTAGTATGGGTATTTATTTTTGCATTTTTTTATTTATGGTAAGATTTAAATTATGGGCATTATGAGCGAAAAAGAACAATCAACAACACATAAAATAGGAATATATTTGTGGATATGGGGCTTATTATTTGTTTTAAGTTTTTTTTCATACATGGTGGATTGGTATCAATTACAAGGTTTACTTAGATGGTCTTTGATTTTAATATTTATGTTTTTAAAAGCAGGACTTATTATGGCTTTTTTCATGCATTTATTTTGGGAACGTTATGCATTAGTTAACGTTCTTTTGTGGCCAATGACAGCAATAGGGTGTTTTATATTTCTTATGGTTGCAGAGTTTCAATACACTGTATTTACAAGACTTTTTTATTTTGTTGTAGGGGGACAATAATTTATGACAGGATATACAATATTAGGTGGATTTTTAATATTTTTTTTATTTTTTATTTACATAACTTGGTTTGGTTTTTTAATAAAAGTTGAAAATGATAAAAATAGTGAAGAATCAAAAATCAAAATAAACCCATATGATAATTTACCTCTTAGTAGAAAGTTTATTGATAAAAAGAATGAACAAATAGGATTTTTTGATTTAGGTAACCATATTCTTATTATTGGAATGATACTTTTCATAATATTTGTAGTAACAAACGTAAGTTAATTTTGTCCAATATAATCAGAAAAAGAACTGTTTCTACTTTAGTCCTAGATACAGGAACTTTTATTAAATCTTTATATTTATTGATGAAACCAAGAGTTATGTCTCTTGTCATATTTACTTGCGCTGTAGGATTATTAACTTCTCCCAATCAAATTCCTTTATTTGATTCTTTGATTTGTATTTTTTTTGTAACTATAGGCGCTGGCGCAGCGGGAGCGTTAAATATGTGGTATGAAGCAGATCTTGATAGTTTAATGACAAGAACATGTCTTAGACCTATTCCAACAGGAAAAATTAATAAAGATCATGCTTTAATATTTGGAATAGTCTTATCAATAATTTCAATTATTGGACTATATTATTTTTCAAATATTTTGTCTGCTACATTATTATTTATAACAATTGCTTTTTATGTTTTCGTTTACACTATTTGGCTAAAAAGAAAGACACCTCAAAATATTGTTATTGGAGGAGCTTCAGGTGCGTTGCCTCCAGTTATAGGTTGGACGATTGCAACGAATTCTTTAAGTCTTGAACCAATTACATTTTTTTTAATTATATTCTATTGGACTCCATCTCATTTTTGGGCTTTGAGCCTTTATAAAGCTAAGGATTATGCAAAAGCAAAAATTCCAATGTTACCAAATACAAATGGAGTAGAAGAAACAAAGAAAAAAATCTTTGTTTATTCTTTGTTTATGCTTCCTGTAATTATAATTCCATATGCAATAGATTTTAGTGGTAAATTATATTTATTTATCTCTTTATCTCTTACTCTTTACTACAATTATATTTGTTATGATTTATACAAATATAAGAAAAATAAATTTGAATTAAAAAAGGCAAAAAAAGTATTTGCTTACTCAATTTTCTATTTATTTTTGCTATTTGTTTTGTTTCTAGTAGATC
>QBXA01000002.1 GCA_003283905.1 Pelagibacteraceae bacterium AG-319-F18
TAGAATTAAAGGTGCTTCTTGTAGTGGTGAAGGTGGCGAAGATGAAAAAAGATTTAAAGTTTTGGATAGTGGAGATAGTGCAAATTCAAGAGTAAAACAGATAGCTTCAGCAAGATTTGGAGTAACTATAAATTATCTAAATAATTGTAATGAAATTGAGATCAAGATTGCTCAAGGTGCTAAACCAGGGGAAGGTGGTCAGTTACCAGGATTTAAAGTTACAGATGAAATTGCAAAATTAAGATATTCAACTCCTGGAGTTACTCTTATTTCTCCTCCTCCTCATCATGATATTTATTCTATAGAAGATTTGGCTCAATTAATTTATGATTTAAAACAAACAAACCCAAATGCTCGAATAGGTGTAAAGTTAGTTGCGTCTTCAGGAGTTGGTACAATAGCAGCTGGAGTAGCAAAAGCTGAGGCAGATATAATTTTAATCTCAGGTCATAATGGTGGAACTGGGGCAACACCACAAACTAGTGTAAAATACGTTGGTATTCCTTGGGAAATGGGTCTGACCGAGGCTAATCAAGTACTAACATTAAATAATCTTAGACACAAAGTTACTTTGAGAACTGATGGTGGAATTAAAACGGGAAGAGATGTTGTAATAGCTGCAATGATGGGTGCAGAAGAATATGGAGTAGCTACAACAGCTTTAGTTGCTATGGGATGTATAATGGTAAGACAATGTCATTCAAATACTTGTCCGGTAGGGGTATGTACACAAGATGAAAAGTTAAGAGAAAAGTTTACAGGTACACCTGACAAAATTGTAAATTTGTTCACTTTTATTGCATCAGAGGTAAGAGAAATTTTATCTGAACTTGGTTTTAAATCTTTAAATGAAATTATTGGAAGAACAGATTTATTAATGCAAGTTAACAAAGCCTCTCCAAATCTAGATGATTTAGATTTAAATCCACTTTTTGTTCAAGCAGATCCAGGTAATAACAAAAGATATTGCGAGAATTCATCGATTAATAAAGTACCTGATACTTTAGACCAAGAAATTTGGCCAGAAATTGAAAAATCTTTAGATAATTCAAAAAAAATTGAAAAAGAATTTTTGATTAAAAATACAAACAGGGCTGTTGGTACAAGAATTTCGCACCACTTATATATGAAATATGGATATGAAAAATTAAATGAAAATTTTTTAGAGTTGAACTTTAGAGGTTCAGCTGGCCAATCCTTTGGGGCATTTACATCAAAAGGTTTAAAACTTGTACTCAAAGGTGATGCAAATGATTATGTTGGTAAAGGTTTGTCAGGTGCAACAATTTCAATAAAACTTTCAGATGAAAGTAATTTAATATCAAAAGAAAATACAATTATAGGTAATACAGTTCTTTATGGAGCAACTTCAGGTAAACTTTTTGCTGCAGGTCAAGCAGGAGATAGATTTGCCGTAAGAAACTCTGGTGCCACTGCAGTAATTGAGGGATGTGACTCTAATGGTTGTGAATATATGACGGGAGGGACAGTTATAATTTTAGGAAATGTAGGAGATAATTTTGCGGCAGGTATGACAGGTGGAATGGCATTTATTTATGATAAAGAACAAGACTTTGAAAAAAAAGTTAACCCAGAGTCTGTTGTCTGGCAAAATGTAGAAACTGATTATTGGAAAAAATTTCTTAAAGATTTAATTTTAAAACATTTTAATGAAACTAAGTCTGATTTATCTCAAAAAATAATTGAAAATTTTGAGGAAGAGGTGGTTAAATTTGTTCAAGTTTGTCCAAAAGAAATGTTAGATAAATTAAAAAATCCGATAACATTAAAGCGTATTGTTAAAGAAGTGAGTTAAATAATAAGTTTAAGTTCTCTTAAAATTATTTTCAATTTATTTGGTTTGGATAAACTATGATCACCATTTTTAATTATTAATAACTTTTTTTTAGCATTTTTGAAAATTTTTAAAACTTTTCTAGAATAGGAAATAGGCACAACCTCGTCTTTTTGTCCGTGAATCATTGTAACTTTTATTTTTGAACCAATTTTTTTGTTGAATACTTTGTTTTTTCTACCATCTTTTATTAATTGTAAAGTTATGGGGTACTCATAATCTCCATGTTTAAGATGATAAATTCCTTTTTTTATAGTTTCAGCTTTCATTTTTTTGGAAAATTTTTTCCACATTAAATTTTCTAAAAATTCAGGCGCAGAACCAATACCCAAGAATCCACTTATTTGATTTTTAAATTTTTTAAATTGTTTTAATGCAATCCACGCCCCCATACTTGAGCCAATTAATATAAATTTATTTTTTTTTACTATTTTATTTATTAAAATTGATGTTTCGTTACTCCATTTAGTGATATTGCCTTTTGTAAATATACCTGATGATTTGCCATGCCCAGAATATTCTAAAGCTAAAAAACTTAATTTATTTTTTTTTGCAAAATTTAAAAAAGCTTTAGGTTTTTCTCCTTCTAGATCCGACATAAAACCATGTAAAAAAACAACAAAAGAGGAATCTTTATTAATTTTTGAAATATATCTAATTTTCTTATTTTTTGTGATTTTATGATATCTGAAATTAGCCATAATGATTTATATGATTCGTCTAATAATATATAACTATAACAGATGACATCTAATTTGAAAGTTTTGCAGGTAATACCAAAATTGGGCTATGGTGGAGCTGAAACAGGATGTTATGATATTGCACATTACTTAACTGAAAATAATTGTGAATCATTTATAGTTACTAGTGGTGGTGAACTTTTAAAATTTGTTGATAAAAAAAAAGTTAAAGTTATCAGACTCCCAGTTAACAGTAAAAATCCATTATTAATATTTTTTAATTCTTTAGTTTTGATTGGAATTATCTTGTATAATAATATTTCAATCGTGCATGCTAGAAGTAGAGCACCGGCATGGTCTTGCTATTTAGCAACTATGATTACCGGTAGAAAATTTGTAACAACTTTTCATGGCACATATAATTTTGGAAATAAATTTAAAAAATTTTATAATTCAGTAATGGTTAAATCTGATTTAATAATTGCTGGATCTAACTTCATTTTTTTTCATATAAAAGAAAATTATTCAAAATATTTTGATGTAAAAAAAAGATTACTCGTTATCTTTAGAGGTATTAACGTTGATTATTTTGATCCTACCACAAAATTAGAAAGTGAAGAAAAAGAATTATTAAGAAAGTGGGAAATTGAGAAAGATAAAAAAATAATTTTATTACCTGGAAGACTTACTTCTTGGAAAGGACAAGAGCTTTTTATTGACGCTATAAATTTAGTTAATATTGAACTTGGTTATGAGGCATTTTATGTGGTTATTCTTGGAAATGATCAAGGTAGAGATTTGTATAAAAAAAAACTAATTAGACTGACAGAACAATTTAGAATGAATAAACAAATAAGATTTATTGATCATTGCAAAGACATGGCTCTCGCTTATAAAATTTCAGACATAATTGTGTCAGCATCTACAGAGCCTGAAGCATTTGGGAGAGTTGCTGCTGAAGCTCAATCAATGGAAAAGCCAATAATTGCAAGTAATATTGGTGGTTCTAATGAAACTGTAATTGATGAAAAGACTGGTTTTTTATTTGAATCTAACAATTCAAAATCATTAAGCCAAAAAATTTTAAAAATACTTTCTATGGATGAAGCAGCATTAAAATTATTAGGTAAAGCAGGAAGAAAAAACATAATTCAAAAATTTAATGTTGAAAAAATGTGCTTTTCTACCTATTCAGAGTATAAAAGAATATTAAATTAAATGCCTATAATTACACTACCAGATGGAAATAACTTAACATTTCCAGACAAAGTTACAGGTCTAGATGTAGCTGAAAAAATTAGTAAATCATTAGCTAAACAAGCGTTGATAATGAGTGTAGATGGCGAACTTAAAGATTTATATTTTGAAATAGATAGGGATTGTTCAGTTAAAATTTTTACGGCAAAGGACCCTGAAGGTTTAGATGCAATCCGTCATGATACTACTCATATAATGGCTATGGCAGTTCAAGAATTATTTCCAGGAACAAAGTTAGCAATTGGGCCCGCAATCAAAGATGGTTTTTATTATGATTTTTATAGAGAAGATCCATTTACTCCAAAAGATTTAGAAAAAATAGAAATTAAGATGAAAGAGATTGTAGAAAAAGATGAAAAAACACGAAGAGAAGTTTGGGAGAGAGAGCATACTAAAAAACATTACGGAGAATTAGGTGAAAAATATAAAGTTGAGTTAGTCGACATGATACCTGAAGGCAATGATGTTTTTATTTATTATCATGGAAAATGGTACGATCTTTGTAGGGGTCCACACTTATTGTCTACTGGCAAAATTGGGAAATATTTTAAACTTACAAAAGTTGCTGGTGCATATTGGAGAGGAGACTCAAATAATGAAATGCTTCAAAGAATTTATGGAACTGGTTGGGCAACTCAAAAAGATTTAGATAATTATTTAAAAAGAATTGAAGAAGCTGAAAAAAGAGATCATCGAAAATTAGGGAAAGAAATGGACTTATTTCATTTTAGAGAAGAAAGTCCGGGTTCAGTATTTTGGCACGAAAGAGGTTGGGCTCTGTTTCAAAAATTAATCAAATATATGAGAAGCAGACAAGATGATGCTGGTTATAAAGAAGTGAATACACCAGAAATATTAGATAGACAACTATGGGAAAAGTCTGGGCACTGGGAAAAGTATGGTGAAAATATGTACACATCAGAAACACCAGACGAAAAGGTATTTGCAATTAAACCTATGAACTGTCCTGGGCATATTCAAGTATTTAATCAAGGTTTAAAAAGTTATAGAGATTTACCTTTGCGTATCACAGAATTTGGTAAAGTACATCGTTATGAACCTTCAGGAGCGTTACATGGCTTATTAAGAGTAAGAGCATTCACCCAAGATGATGCGCATATATTTTGTTCTGAGGATCAAATTACAAGTGAATGTTTAGAGGTAACCAATTTAATCTTAGATATCTATAAAGATTTAGGTTTTGAAAATGTAATTCTTAAATATGCAGATAGACCAGAAGTAAGAGTTGGCGAAGATGATGTTTGGGATAAAGCAGAAGCTTCTTTACTGGAAGCAGTCAAAGCATCTAAGTTAGAATATAGTATTAATAAGGGTGAAGGAGCATTTTATGGTCCAAAAATTGAATTTGTATTAAGAGATGCGATTGGAAGAGATTGGCAGTGTGGAACTTTGCAAGTAGATTTAAACTTACCTGGAAGATTAGATGCTTCTTACGTTGATAAAGATGGATCTAAAAAAGTTCCAGTTATGCTTCATCGAGCTTTATTTGGTTCTTTAGAAAGATTTATTGGAATTCTAATAGAAAACTATGCAGGTAAGTTTCCTTTTTGGATTTCTCCTTTACAAACTACAGTGATACCTATTTCAGAAGAATTTAATGACTATGCGGTTAAAGTATCGAAAAAAATAAAAAAAGTAGGCATTAGTTCGGCAGTAGATTTAAAAAATAATAATTTAAATTATAAAATTAGAGATCATTCTTTAGCAAAAATACCGGTTTTGTTAATTTGTGGTAAAAAAGAAGTTGACTCCAATTCAGTAACTATTAGAAGATTAGACTCTAATAAACAAGAAAATATGGATATAGACCAATTTTTAAAAACATTCTCTGCTTTAAACAAAGTATCCTCAAACTAAGTGGCAGATTTTAAACAAAATTACTTTCAAAGAAGAACAAAAGACAAAGGTCCAAGATCTAATAATAGAATCTCTTCTCCTGATGTTCAGGTTATAGCAAGTGATGGTGAAAATCTTGGAGTGATGAATACAAATGAGGCAATCTCGATGGCAAAAAATCAAGGATTAGATTTAATAGAGATAGCAGCTAATACCAACCCACCTGTTTGTAAAATTATGGATATGGGTAAGTTTAAATACGATGCTCAGAAGAAAGCAAATATTGCTAAAAAAAAACAAAAAATTGTTTTATTAAAAGAAATTAAAATGAGGCCTGTTACAGAAACTCATGATTATGATTTTAAGGTTAAAAATGCAAAAAAATTTATAGCTAAAGGAGATAAAGTAAAATTTACTGTCAGATTCAAAGGTCGTGAATTACAACACTCTCATTTAGGAAAAGAATTGATGGATAAGATCAAAGAAGACATGAAGGATATTGGCAAGGTAGAATTGCATCCAAAGTTTGATGGCAAGCAAATGATCATGGTAATTCAGCCTTTATAGGCCTTAATATAGGTTGTAAATTTATATCAATCTTTGTATAACACCGCAGAATTATGCCAAAATTAAAAACAAAAAGCTCAGCGAAAAAAAGATTTAAGATATCTGCAAAGGGTAAAGTAATGACAGCCCAAGCTGGTAAGAGACATGGCATGATAAAAAGAACTAATTCTCAAATAAGAAAATTAAGAGGCACAACAACAATGTCCAAGCAAGATGGAAAAATTGTTAAATCATACATGCCTTACAGTTTAAGAGGTTAATAATGGCAAGAGTAAAAAGAGGCGTAACTAGCAAAGCAAAACATAAAAAAGTTTTAAAAGCTGTCAAAGGTCAATGGGGCAGAAGAAAAAATACTATTAGAGTTGCTAAACAAGCAATGGAGAAAGCGATGCAGTATGCTTATAGAGATAGACGAAATAAAAAAAGAGATTTCAAATCTTTGTGGATACAACGAATTAATGCCGGTGTTAGAGCTGAAGGTTTGACTTATTCTAAATTTATCAATGGTCTTGGTAAATGTGGAATTACAATTGATCGAAAAATTCTCGCTGAAATTGCTTACGATAGCCCAGAGGCATTTAAAACCATTGTACAAAAAGCTCAATCAGCTTTAAATTAATCTTCGCTATTGTTTTTATTTCTTAAGGAAATAATCTACCAATATGTCAGACATAAAAAATATTCATAATAACTATTCTGCTAAACTTAATAATAATTTAAGTTTAGAAGAGATTAATCAAATTAAGACAGAGTTATTTGGCAAAAATGGTTTAATTTCATCTCAATTCAAAAATATTGGATCTATACCAGAGACAGATAGAAAAAAATTTGCATCAGATCTAAATCAAATTAAGGACGAGTTACAAAATTTAATAACGAATAAAATTAGTGAAATTGAAACAAAAAAAATAAATGAAAAATTAGAAAAAGAAAAAGTTGATGTAACTCTTCCTGAGCGATCATTTGTTAGAGGTAAAATCCATCCTGTTTCACAAACTATAGATGAAATTTCATCAATCTTTTCTGAGATAGGTTTTAGTGTTGAAGAGGGCCCAGATATTGAAAATGAATATAATAATTTTACAGCCCTAAACACTCCTGACAATCATCCAGCAAGAGATATGCATGACACATTTTATCTTAATGAAAATAAAGAAATTTTATTAAGAACTCACACGTCTCCAGTTCAAATTAGAACAATGTTAAAAGATAAACCTCCATTTAAGATTATTGCGCCTGGAAGAACTTACAGGTCTGATAGTGACCAAACACATGCTCCAATGTTTCATCAAGTAGAAGGTTTGCATATAGACAAAGATATAAATATGGGACATCTAAAAGGTTGTTTAAATTATTTTATTAAAGAGTTTTTTGAAGTTGAAAAAATTAAAATGAGATTTAGACCAAGCCATTTTCCATTTACTGAACCATCAGCAGAAGTAGATATTGGTTATGAAATTAAAGATGGGAAAATAATTATTGGAGAGGGTGACCAATGGCTTGAAATCCTTGGATGTGGAATGGTTCACCCTAATGTCTTGAAAAATGTGAAAGTTGACCCTTCAAAGTACCAAGGATATGCATTTGGAATTGGGATTGATAGATTGGCGATGCTTAAATATGGAATTAATGATTTAAGGGCTTTCTTTGATTGTGATTATAGATGGCTAAATCATTTTGGTTTTGATCCTTTAGATGTACCAACAAATTATAGAGGCTTGAGTCGATGAAAATTACATTTGATTGGTTAAAAGATCATTTAGATACAAAATTAAAAGAAGACAAACTTTTAGAACAACTAACAAATGTTGGGCTAGAGGTTGAAAGTGTGGTAAATTTATCTTCTGGTCTTGATTTATTCAAAGTGGCAAAAATTCTAAAGACAGAAAAACACCCAAACGCAGATCGACTTAAAGTTTGTGATGTTGATGTGGGAGAAAAAGAAATAAAAAAAGTTGTATGTGGTGCACCAAATGCAAGAGAAGGATTAATTACAATATATGCTCCCCCTGGAGCAGTTGTTCCAAAAAGCAAAGTAAAATTAGTGGTGGCCAAGATTAGAGATGTTACCTCTTGTGGGATGCTTTGTTCTGAGTCTGAATTAAATTTATCTGATGAAAGTGATGGAATAACAGAATTATCATCAAAAAAATATGAAAAGAGTATTGGAAAAAGTTATTTTTCAAAATCAGACTCTAATCTTATAGATCTATCAATTACTCCTAATAGACCAGATTGTCTTGGTGTTAGAGGAATAGCGAGAGACCTTGCAGCTTCAGGTTTTGGAAAATTAAAAAATTTAAAAGAAAAAAAAATTAAATCAAAATCTAAGCAAATTGTAAAAGTAAAAATTAATAAAGATAAAAATCAAGCATGTAGTTCTTTTGGTAGTTGTTTAATTACCAATGTAAAAAATACCGAAAGTCCTAAATGGCTAAAAGATAAATTAGTTTCAATTGGGCAAAAGCCAATTTCAGCAATAGTTGATGTTACTAATTATGTAATGCTTGATATTAATCGTCCATTACATGTGTATGATGCTGATAAAATTGAAAAAGGTATTGTAGTTCGAAACTCAAAATTTGGAGAAGAATTCACAGCTCTAGATAACAAAAGTTACAAATTAGATGATGGGATGTGTGTGATAAGTGACGGTAAGGGGGTATTGGGATTAGGTGGAATTATTGGAGGCACAAGATCTGGTACTGAATTTGATACTAAAAATATTTTATTAGAGTCAGCATATTTCAAACCTAGATCAATTAGAAGCACATCAAAAAAACTAAATCTAGATACAGATGCAAAGTTTAGATTTGAAAGAGGTATTGATCCATTATCTATTGAAGACGGATTAAATAAAGCGGCATTATTAATTAAAGATATTTGCGGTGGAGAGATTAGTAAAATTGATATTCAAAGAATTGAAACAAGTAAAATTAAAACTATTAAATTTGACACTAATTTATTTGAAAAAATAACTGGATTTAAAATTTCAACTAAGGAAATGTTTAAAATTTTAGAAGACCTTGGTTTCAAAATTAAAAAAGAAAGTAAATATTTAAAATTAACTATTCCAACATGGAGACCAGATATTTCACAAGAAATAGATATTGTTGAGGAGTTAGTAAGAGTAACCGGTTATGATAAGATAAAAATTATAGATCCAATTAAAGAAAGAACAAAATCTACTCTAACTCAGTCACAAAAGTTATTTCATTTTTTACAAAGAGCAATTGCTTCAAAAGGATATTTAGAGGCAATAACTTGGTCATTTACTGACACAAATTATAATGATCATTTTAAAGATAAGAATAAAGAAATTAAAATTGTAAACCCTATAAGTTCAGATTTGGGAGTTTTGAGAAACTCAATATTTTCAAATTTAATTATGTATATGAATAAAAATTTGGACAGAGGCTTTAAAGATTTATCAATATTTGAAATAGGGCCAATTTTTACTGGTTCAAATCCAGGCGAACAAAACACGGTAGTCTGCGGTTTATCAGCAGGTAAAAAATCAAGGTTATCGTGGATTGAGAAAGAGAGAAATATTGATGTATTTGATGCTAAAAGAGATGTAGTTCAAACTTTAGTTGAAGCAGGTTTTAATTCGGATAAATTTTTTATAGATAGCGAGACACCAAATTACTACCATCCAAGTAAGTCAGGTAGATTGTTTTTAAATAAAGGTAAAGATCAAATAGTAGCTTATTTTGGTGAGATTCATCCAAATATTATAAAAAGTATAGATATGAAAACAGAGTCTTTAGTGGGTTTTGAAATTTTTCTAGATAATTTAAAATTACCAAAAAAAACATTAAAAGACCAAAAAGCTAAATTTGAAGTATCAGATTATCAAAAATCTGAGAGAGACTTTGCGTTTATAGTTAATAAAGAAATTAAAGCTCAAGATTTAATTAATGCGGTCTCAAGTGTGGATCAAAAACTAATTAGTAATATTAAAGTTTTTGATGTCTATGAGGGTGAAAATATTCCAAAAAATCAAAAATCAATAGCAATTAGTGTAACTATTCAGTCATCTGAAAAAACATTGAATGACAATGATTTAGAAAACATTAATAATTCTATAATTAAAACAGTTGAAAACAAAACTGGTGCTAAGATACGTTCTTAAGTCAAATGAGTAATATCGATAATATTAGAAATTTTGCGATTATTGCTCATATTGATCATGGTAAATCTACAATAGCAGACAGAATAATTCACAGTTGTGGTGGGCTTACAGAAAGAGAAATGAAAGCTCAAGTTTTAGATTCAATGGATATTGAGCGTGAAAGAGGAATTACTATTAAGGCTCAAACGGTAAAACTCAATTATAAAGCAAAAGATGGTAAAGATTATATTTTAAATATTATCGATACACCAGGTCACGTGGATTTCAGTTATGAGGTTAGCAGATCTCTTTATGCTTGTGAAGGATCAATTTTAATTGTTGATAGTACCCAAGGAGTAGAAGCTCAAACGCTTGCAAATGTTTATCAAGCCCTAGAAATTGATCATGACATAGTACCAGTTTTAAACAAAGTAGATCTTCCAGCATCAGATTTATATAGAACAAAAAAACAAATCGAAGAAGTAATAGGTATAGATACGGAAAACGCTATTCCTTGTTCTGGAAAAACAGGCGAAGGTATAGAAGATATTTTAGAGCAAATTATTACAGTCTTGCCGGGACCTAAGGGTGAAAGTTTAGGTGATTTAAAAAGTTTGTTGGTTGATAGCTGGTACGACACATATCTAGGAGTAGTTATTTTGGTAAGAGTTATTGATGGTAAAATTTCCAAAAATATGAAAATTAAAATGATGTCAACTAGTCAAGAATATATTGTTGAAAAAGTTGGTGTATTTACGCCAAAAGCTACAGACATCAATGAGTTAAATGCTGGAGAAATAGGCTTTATAACAACTGGAATAAAAGTTTTATCTGAAACAAAAGTTGGTGATACAATATGTGATGCCGCAAAACCTTTAAAAGAAGCGCTACCTGGTTTTAAACCAAGTAAACCTGTAGTGTTTTGTGGATTGTTTCCTGTAGATAGTTCTGAGTATCAAAAATTAAAAGATGGTTTAGCAAAACTTCAATTGAATGATGCAAGTTTTTCATTTGAGCCTGAATCTTCATCAGCTTTGGGATTAGGTTTTAGATGTGGGTTTTTGGGATTGCTTCATTTAGAAATTGTTACAGAAAGATTAGAAAGAGAATTTGATGTAAACTTATTAACAACAACTCCAGGAGTAGTATATAAAGTTCATTTGAATAGTGGAGATATTGTTGATCTTCATAATCCCTCAAGTTTGCCAGATCCAACATTAATAAAGTTAATTGAAGAACCATGGATAAAAGTAACCATAATTACTCCAGATGAATACTTAGGTTCAATAATAAAAATGTGCCAGGATAAAAGAGGAGTACAAACCAATTTAAGTTATTCTGGAAATAGAGCTGTTGTGAATTATGAATTACCTTTAAACGAAGTAGTTTTTGATTTTAATGATCGTTTAAAATCAATGACTAGTGGATATGCCAGTTTTGACTATGAAATTATTGAGCATAGAGAGGGTGATTTAGTAAAACTTGGAATTTTAGTTAATGCAGAGCCGGTAGATGCATTAGCAATGATGATTCATAAAGATTTTGCTCAAACAACAGGAAGAGAAGTTTGTGAAAAACTAAAAGATTTAATTCCAAGACATAATTTTATGATACCAGTTCAGGCAGCGATTGGGGGTAAAATTATTGCCAGAGAAACAATCAAAGGTTTTAAAAAAGACGTATTAACAAAAATTCATGGTGGTGGAGCAACCGATAGAAAAAGAAAATTACTAGAAAAACAAAAAAAGGGTAAGGCTCGATCAAAACAATTTGGAAGAGTTGAAATTCCCCAGGAAGCATTTATTGGTGTCTTAAAAATTAATAAAGAGAAATAAAAAGTTTTAATTATAAAATGAAAAAAACAATTGCATTTCACCTTTATCAAATGTCAGAAAGAGGGACTGAAATTAGTACTTTTGATTATGCTAGATTTAATAAAACTATTCTTGGAAATGAATCTATAATTATTGCTAATAGAAAAAAACTTTTTAATTCATTAGAAAAATTTTTTATTGATACCTTTATTAAATTTAATTTAATGAATGATAATAATATAAAAATATTCCCCAAAAGACAGAGATCTACATACTCAAAATTTACTAAAAATTTTAAGGTTTTCTTTTACGATGATCCTAAAGATATAGATTTAATATGTAAGGAAAATAATGTTGATTATTTTTATGCTCAAAAATATGGGACAAAAGATAACGTAATGAGCAACTATTGTAGAAATTTAATACATGCAATTTTTATGACAAAGGATTTTCATGGTGAAAAGTATCTATATGTCTCAGAATGGCTAGCAAAAACTATGACAGGAAATCCAAAACAATTTGTGCCACTAATTGTGGATGATGCAAATTTAGATTTTAAGGAAAATTTAAGAAATCAATTTAGTATCCCAAATGATTATACTGTTGTTTCATCATATGGTGGAAAAAGAGTTTTTGATATTGAGTTTGTAAAAGAGACAATTAAAGAGATTGTTGAAATCAGAAAAGATATAGTTTTTATGTTTTTAAATATTAAGCCATTTTATAAACATCCTAGAATTCACTTTCTCCCAAGATCAATTAACAAAGAATTTAAAATGAAATTTGTTAACACTTCAGATTTTATGATACACGCTAGAGCTAGAGGTGAAACATTTGGACTGGCTGTTGCAGAATTTTCTATTAGAAATAAACCTATAATTGCTTTTTCAAATCCTCCAGAAAAAGCTCATCTAGATATTTTGGGTGAAAAATGTTTAATTTATAATGATAAACAAGATTTAAGAAAACTTTTGTTAAATATAAACAGAAATTTTATTTCAAAAAGTAATAGTTATTACGATTGTTATACGAAACAATTTAATCCAAAAAAAGTTATGCAATTATTCCAAGAAAGATTTTTAGATTAAAATTATTAAATTTTATCTCCTTAGAAAATTTAAAAAATAAAATTTATTTATATAAATAATGATTATTTTTATGCGATATAATCTGATAATTTTTCAATATTTTCATTAATATATGATGGAAAAGTATTATCAATTTTTACTTTTTTTAAAAAAACGTCACTCCTTCCATAAGGATCAATAAAATT
Organism: Pelagibacteraceae bacterium AG-319-F18; assembly: GCA_003283905.1. Taxonomy (GTDB): domain Bacteria; phylum Pseudomonadota; class Alphaproteobacteria; order Pelagibacterales; family Pelagibacteraceae; genus Pelagibacter. The sequence goes on from QBXA01000002.1 coordinate 13,418, forward strand.
TTTTAATTTATTTTTAATAATTTCATCATCAAATAGTTTATTTTTAGACTCCTCGTCGTTCCTAAGGACATGCTGAATTTCTCCTGGTACTCTTAATAACTTTAATTTAATTTGTTCTTCATTCATTAAATAAGAAAAATGCCAACCACCATCTTGTTTGACATGCCTTTTAATTTTTCTGTCAAATCTCCACCATGGAAAATTTTTCACTCTAAATTCTCTAACTTGTCGTGCTGATTTAAAATATTTAAATTTACAACCTTTTGTTCCCGGCCATTTGTTGTTCCATTTTAAACCTTTATACAAATGGACATTAAATTTATAATAATACATATTTTGTAAAAATACTGTACTGTCATATTTTAAAAATTCTTTATTATCTAATTTTGGTATTTCATCTAAATCAGAAATTAATACATAATCATCATCATTTAAATTATTGAGTCCTAACCCAATTTTATTAATATGGAAATCATCATATACCCAATGACTTTTTTCGTTATTTTTAAAATCATAATTTGGAAAATTATTAATAAAATAAAAATCAATTTTTTTTTTAAATTCTTTAAAGTTATTTATATCAAAAAGTTGCTTTTTCTCTTCCCCATTATAATATTTGTTGCCTTCGATTATTATAAATTTATCAACTTTATTATAAAGAGTTTTCAATCTTAAATTTAAAAGTAAATCTTCGCCACAATATCTAAAACAATCAAAAATTTTCATTTAATAAAAATTATATAGATATATAATTATAACTATACACTAATTTTAGGAGAGGTGGCCGAGCGGTTGAAGGCGCACGCTTGGAAAGCGTGTAAAGGAGTAATCCTTTCATGGGTTCGAATCCCATTCTCTCCGCCATCAAATAAGCCTTAATTAAAAGGGTTAATTAACTTTTTTTTGACTATTTTAGTAAAGATAAATCAGCATTTTTTCCAAAAAATGTTATAATTTTTTTTTCCAAAAAATTAAAAAATGACAAATAAAAACACATATCAGGCAGACTCCATTAAGGTTTTAAAGGGTCTTGAGGCGGTCAGAAAAAGGCCTGGGATGTACATTGGAGATACAGATGATGGAACTGGTTTGCATCATATGGTTTATGAAGTTATTGATAACTCCATAGATGAAGCTTTAGCAGGTCACTGTAAAAATATTAATGTGAAAATTAACTCTGACGGAACCATTACTGTAAATGATGATGGTAGAGGAATACCTGTCGATATGCACAAAGGAGAAAAAAAATCAGCTGCAGAAGTTATTATGACCCAACTTCATGCTGGTGGTAAATTTGATCACGACTCATACAAAGTTTCAGGTGGACTTCATGGTGTTGGTGTTTCTGTTGTGAATGCGCTATCTGAGTCATTAAAGTTAGAAATAAGCAGAAATGGTAAAAAACATTTCATAGAATTTAAAAATGGAGAAGCAAAAGCACCTCTAAAAGTTTTAGGTAAAACTAAAGAAACTGGGACACAAATAACGTTTTTACCTTCAAAAGAAATTTTTTCTTCTACCAAATTTAGCGCAAATATTCTTATTAAGAGAATGAGAGAATTAGCTTTTTTAAACAAAGGTATAAAAATAATTTTTACAGACGCTAGTTTAAAAAAAGAAAAAGTATCTGTTTTTAAATTTGAAGGAGGTGTTCTTGAGTTTGTAGATTTTCTAGATGAAAAAAGAGAAAAACTACAAAATAAAAATGGAAATGATTTATTTAAAAAGCCGATTTATATAGAAGGAAAAAAAAATAATATTGAACTTGAATGTTCATTAAAGTGGAACGCAAGCTATGCCGAAGATATCTTTGCTTATACTAATAATATTTATCAAAAAGATGGTGGAACTCATTTATTAGGTTTTAGAAGCGCATTAACCAGAGTTGTAAATAAATATGCAAATGAACACAATCTTCTTAAAAAAAATAAATTAGCAATCTCAGGAGATGATATCAAAGAAGGACTTACTTGTGTGTTATCTACAAAAATTCCAGACCCAAAATTTTCATCTCAGACTAAAGATAAGTTAGTTTCTTCAGAAGTTAGAATGATTGTTGAAACAGTCGTAAATGAAAAATTATCCATATGGTTTGATCAAAATCCATCAGTTGCTAAAATAATTTTAGCAAAAGTTATTCAAGCTGCAATGGCAAGGGATGTAGCTAGAAAAGCTCGAGAAAATGTAAGAAGAAAAGGTGCTTTAGAATTAAGTGGTCTTCCTGGAAAATTAGCCGATTGTCAGATAGGAAAACAAGATGGCACAGAATTGTTCATTGTAGAGGGTGATTCAGCAGGTGGGTCCGCTAAACAAGGTAGAAATAGAACTAATCAAGCTGTTTTACCTTTAAGAGGTAAAATTTTAAATACTTATGTTGAAGAATTAGCCGTTAAAAAGAATGGTAATGGGGATAGTTCTGAACAACAAAGAACTAAAGCATTGTCAAAAATGATCTCATCTAACGAAATAGTTACTTTAATCAATGCGTTAGGCTTAGATCCAAAAGTACAAGAAATAGATTTAAAAGATCTCAGGTATGGAAAGATAATTATTATGACGGATGCTGACGTGGATGGATCGCACATTAGAGCTCTCTTATTAACCTTCTTTAATAATAAACCATTCAATAAATTAATTGAAAATGGACATGTGTATTTGGCTCAACCCCCATTATTTAAAATAAATAAAGGATCAAAAGGAATATATATTAAGGATGAAAAAGAATTAGAGGATTATATTGTCAATAACAATAAAGAGTTAAAAAAAATAAAAAGAGGATCTAAAGAGTTTGTTAAAGAGTTAGATTTGGAAAAATCAAAAATGAACATACAAAGATTTAAAGGTCTGGGTGAGATGAATCCAGAAGAGTTGTGGAGCACAACACTAGATCCCGAAACAAGAAATTTATTACAAGTACAGTATTCGAAGGATTTTAAGAAGGATCAAAGTTTAATACATACTTTAATGGGAAATGATGTTGCTTTGCGAAAAGACTTTATAATTTCTAACGCAATTAATGTGCAAAATCTTGATATCTAATAATGAAGTTGTTTGAAACTTCAAAATATCATTTTTTTAAAAAATCAACTTATATAAGTTTAAGATGGATTGGTATTATTGGGCAATTAATATCAGTTAACTTTGTTTATTTTTTTTTAAATTTTAATTTTGATTTTATCACTTCTAATCTGGTTATATTTTTAGGTATTTTAAGCAATCTATATTTATTTTTTATATACAAAAAAACACAATTATCAGATAGATCAGCTTTTATTTTTTTAGTAATAGATATATTACAGCTAGGTGCTTTACTTTATCTAACAGGTGGTGTTGTTAATCCATTTGTCATTTTTTTATTAATTCCAAGTATTTTTGCATCATCAAATTTAAGTTTTAAAACTAATTTTTTATTAGTATTTCTAACAATAATTATTATTTTTATACTTACATTTTACTCATTAGATTTACCTTCTCCGATTAGTGACCATTTTCATGTAAGTTCATATTATTTTTATTCAATCCCAATATCTTTAATAATTGCTTTAATTTTTTTAAATTATTTAGCTATGTCATTTGGAACACAATCTAGACTAAGAAGAGAAGCATTAGCAAAAATGGAAGAGATCATGGCTACTGAACACGAACTTTTATCATTAGGGGGCCAAGCTGCAGCTGCAGCTCACTCACTTGGAACTCCCTTGTCTACTATTAAGATTATTATCCATGATTTAGAAAAACAATTTAAAGATCAAGAGGATGTTAAAAAAGATATAGAGTTATTGTCCAGCCAGGTAGAAAGATGTAATGAAATTTTAAAACGATTAACTTTAAATCCTGTAGAGGAAGATGATTTTATAGACAAAGATCTTTCAATGAAAGATTACTTAAGTGAAATTATTTCGTCATTTAGAGAGATTAGTCAAAAAAAGTTTATTTTTAATTATGATCAATTTTCAAATCAAAAAAAAATAACCAAATCTATAGAAATTGTATATGGTTTAAGGAATTTTATTGGAAATGCTAATAAATTTTCTAATAAGGAAATCTATATAACTTTAAAAAGTGATAGTGAAATTACTGAAATTATAATTGAAGAGGATGGAAATGGCTATCCAAAAGATGTTTTATCGAAAATTGGAGAACCATATTTAAGAACTAAAAATCCTTTTGAAAAGTCAAAAACAGGTTTGGGATTAGGTTTATTTATTGGAAAAACACTTTTAGAAAAAAATTTTGCCTCAATTAATTGTAGAAACTCAAAAACAAGAAGTGGAGCAGAAGTGATTATTAAATGGAATAATAAAGATTTATTTAATATTTAATGAAATTTTTTTTTAGTTTCAAACAAAGAACTTAATTGAGATATCATAACATCTCCTAATTCATTTACATCAGTGATTTTGATCGCCTTGTCGTAATATCTTGAGACGTCATGACCAATTCCAATTGCTAAAACTTCAATTTCGGTTTTGTTTTCAATAAATTTTACCATTTTTTTTAGATGTTTTTCTAAAAAATCTCCTGAATTTACCGAAAGTGTTGAATCATCTACTGGTGCACCATCAGAAATCACCATCATAATTTTTCTTTCCTCTTTTCTTTTTTTTATTCTATTGAACGCCCAAGAAATAGCTTCTCCATCAACATTCTCTTTTAATAAACCTTCTTTTAACATTAGTCCTAAATTATTTTTAGCTTGTCTCCAGTGAGTATCAGCTCCTTTATAAATTATATGTCTTAAATCATTTAATCTACCAGGAGTTTTAGGTTTTGAAACTTTATTCCAAAGTTCTCTACTTTGTCCACCTTTCCAATTTTTAGTTGTGAACCCTAAAATTTCAACTTTAACTGAGCATCTTTCTAAAGTTCTGGACAATATGTCTGCGCATATTGCGGCTATAGTAATAGGTCTTCCTCTCATTGATCCAGAATTATCTATTAACAAAGTAACAATTGTGTCCTTAAAATCTAAATCCCTTTCTTTTTTAAATGATAATGAATTATATGGATCTATAATAATTCTTGGTAATTTCGAACTATCAAGTAACCCCTCTTCTAAATCAAAATCCCAAGCTCTGTTTTGCTTTGCAAGCAACTGTCTTTGAAGTTTATTTGCAAGTTTAGTTATTACATCTTGAAACCCAACTAATTGCTGATCTAGTGTTCTTCGAAGTTTTGCTGCTTCGTCTTCATTTTCTAATTTTTCAGCTTTTGTTATTTCATCATATTGAGTTGTAAAAATTCTGTAATCTAAATTAATATTATCAAGATTTTTTTGAACTATTTGTTCTAAGCTTTGCTCATCTGATTCCGTATCTGAAAGTTGTTCATCAAGATTAAATTCATCGACATTATAATCAGCTTCCAAAGTGGCTTGTGTTTCCTGATCATTATTTTCATCCTTATTGTCTTCTTTATCTTTATCCTGATTGTCGTTTGATGGATTGTCTTGGCCTTGATCTTGATTTTCCTCTTTTTTTTCATCATCTTCTTCACTCTGAAAAATATCCATTTCTTCTAAAATTTGCGAAAATCTGGTACCGTAGTTCTCTTGATTTTCTAAATTTTCTTGTAAAAATTTTTTATGTTTTTCTATTGATTGTTCAAAGTCTTTTTCCCAAAAATTTAATATTTTTGTAGTTAGAGGATTTAACTCTATTTGATGAAAGTTTTTAAGCATATATAATTCAAATGCTTCTGTTACAGGTACATCTTCTTTTGTTTTTAATTTATCTTTTCTTTTAGTATTAATTATATTTGAATAATTTTGTTGAAAATTTTTTTTGATACCTTTGAGCATTTTACCACCCAGTACTTCATATCTTATTTTCTCAGCTATATTATAGAGCGATCTTGACGAAGTATTAGATGGAAGATTTTTTCTATAAACAACATCATTAGAAAATTTTTTTTTTAAAGCAGTAGAGTCTGTTTCGGCACGTAATTTAATAAAATCACTTGGATTTGTTAAATTATCAATTTCAATTAAATCATAATCTTTTTTTTTATCATTTTTTGCTGATTTGCTGATTAAATTAAAATCATCTGAAATTACTTTTGCTGTTGAAGTTAATGCAAGTCTAAATTTTTCTTTTAAACTTGATATCTTATCACTCATTTAAATCTGAATATTCATCAACGACTCTGGTAGTTCTTCACCAAAGCATCTTTGATAATATTCTGCGATAGTATTTTTTTCAATTTCATCACATTTGTTTAGGAAAGTTACTCTAAAAGCATAACCTGTATCTTTAAAAATTTCTGAGTTTTCTGCCCAATGCATTACTGTTCTAGGACTCATCATTGTCGATATGTCACCTGCAACAAATCCTTTTCTTGTTAGTGAGGCTACTTTTATCATATTGGAAATTTTTTCTTTACCTTTTGCGTTATTGAGATTTTTATTTTTTGATAAAACTATATCTAATTCTCTTTCATGACTAAGATAGTTAAGTGTGGTAACTATATTCCACCTATCCATCTGTCCTTGATTTATTTGCTGGGTTCCATGATAAAGACCTGTGGTGTCTCCTAGTCCTACAGTATTTGATGTAGCAAATAATCTAAAAAATTTGTTTTGTTTAATTACTTTGTTTTTATCAAGAAGAGTAAAGCTACCTTCAGCTTCCAATACTCTTTGAATAACGAACATTACATCTGGTCTACCAGCATCATACTCATCAAAAACAAGCGCTACTGGATTTTGTATTGACCACGGCAAAATACCCTCGTTAAACTGAGTGACTTGTTTTCCATCTTTAAGAACAATTGCATCTTTTCCTATCAAATCTATTCTGCTTACATGGCTGTCTAAATTTACACGAATACATGGCCAGTTTAATCTGGCTGCAATTTGTTCTATATGAGTTGATTTTCCAGTACCATGATATCCCTGAACCAAAACTCTTTTGTTGTAGGCAAAACCAGAAATTATTGCTATCGTAGTGTCTCTATCAAATTTATAACTTTTATCTATTTCAGGAACATATTCGTTTTTTTTTGAAAATGCCTCCACCTCCATATCAGAGTCGATCCCAAAAGTTTGCTTTAATGAAACTTTTATATCAGGTTGAATGTCAAGGTTAGGTGTCAATTTTTTCTCTATAAGTATTTTTAAGCTGTGTATAAGCTAAAGTTATTAATTTAAGTTTTTCCTCATATTTTTTATTTCCAGCATTTATATCTGGGTGATATTTTTTGACAAGCAATTTGAACTTATCTTGGACTCTTTTCCAATTTAATCCAACGGAAACTCCCAATATTCCAAAGGCTTTGATATCTTTGTGGTTAAATTTAAATTGACACATATGATCATAATCACCGTTAATTTTGTCTTTATCTAATTCATCTCTTAAAGTGTTGTTCCAAAGAACTTTAAAAAAATTGTCTGAAGAACTAAAACTTTGAGTTGGTTTATGCCAAATCATGTCTGACTTTAAAAAATCTAAAACTTGACCATCGTTCATGCCTGAAAAATAATTCCAATTCTTGTTAAATTCTTTAACATGTTCCAAGCAAAGCATCCTATATTTTTTGCTATTATCCTTTTCCACTGGCGCTTTATATTCACCAATCTTGTTACAATTATTCCAGTCGCAAATATTTTTCATGATGTATAATAGATTTGATTTATGGATATAAATGAGTTAATTGCAATTGTAAAAAAAAAACTTACTGATCGCATTGATATTGATAGTATAAAAATTGAAGATAAATCATTTCTACATAAAAATCATGCTGGTAATCAAGAGGGCAAGTATCATTTAAAGATTATTTTGAACTCAAGTGAATTAAAGACTTTGAGTAGAATTGAAAGTAATAAAAAAATTTATAAAATTTTAGACAAAGAGTTAAAAGAGGATATTCACTCAATTCAAATTTTAATTTCTTAATTCATTTTTTAGAAATTTTGCTAAATCATCTTTTTTATATTCTCTATTTATAATTGGATAGCCAATCTTTTTTAATAAAACTAAATTAATTTTATTTGAATTATTTTTTTTATCTTTAATCATAAAAGATAATATTTTATTTAAATGGCTAATTTTAAAAAATTTTTTTATTTTTGATGGTAAATTTACCTCTGAAATATGCCTTAAGATTGAATAATAGTCATTTTTTTTAATTAAATTATTTTTTAAACTAAAACTTAATGCACTTTTCATGCCAAGTATCACTGCTTCACCATGATTGAGTTTTTTTGAATAACCTAAGGAAGCTTCGTAAGCATGTGCAAATGTATGGCCAAAATTCAAAATTTTTCTTAGACCTTTTTCTTTTTCATCTTTTTCTACAACATTTTTTTTTATTTTACAGCTTTCGTAGATAGCTTTTTCGATAAATGGAGAAGAAAGTTTTAAAATTTTATCACTATTTTTATCTAAAAATTTAAAAAAACTTTTATTAGCGATTAAAGAATGTTTTAAAATTTCACCATAACCACATATCAATTCTCGTTTTGGTAATGTTTTTAAAAATTGAATATCTGATATAACTAGGTTTGGTTGATAAAAACTTCCTATTAAATTTTTTCCATACTTAGTATTTATCCCTGTTTTGCCTCCAATAGATGAGTCAACTTGAGATAATAAAGTAGTTGGAATGTTAATAAATTTTAAACCTCTTTTAAATAGACTAGCTGCAAAACCACTTATATCGCCTGTAATTCCCCCACCAATAGATATAACACAATCTTCTCTTGAAAAATTTTTGTTTAACAAAATATTCACGATTTTATTTACACTGCTAAAATTCTTGTTAATTTCATTAGCTTTAAAAAAATGAATATAAATTTTTTTTTTATTAAGAGATTTTTTTATTTTTGAAATAAATTTTTGTGAAATATTTTTATCAATTATGATTAGACATTTTTGAAAATTAATTGAATTTTCTTTTAAAATTTTTGATATATTAACCCCTAAATTTGAACCAATAATAATTGAGTATTTTTGAGTTTTAGTATTTATCTTTAACTTAATGGGTTTCATAATTTTTTAAGACTTTTTTAATAACCTCACTTTTTGACATTTCATCACATTTAATTTCATATAATGCTTTAGAGTAAATGTTAGATCGTTTTTTTATTAAATCAATCAATTCATTCTCTGTTGCATTAAAAGCAAGTGGTCTTTTTTTGCTATTCTTAATTCTATTTAGTAATGTATCATTATCCCAATTTAACCAAAAAGAAATATGGTTTTTAAGTATTTCTTTTCTAATAACTCTGTTTACAAATGCCCCTCCGCCAAGAGAAACTACGGTTGAATTAATCTTTAGAATTTTTAGAGTTATTTTTTCTTCAAATCTTCTAAAATAACCTTCGCCTTTTGTTTCAAATATCTTTGATATGGATAAGCCCAATTCTTTTTCAATTTCTTTATCTACATCTATGAAATTTAATTTTAATTTTTTTGCCACAAGTGAACCAATAGAAGTCTTTCCTGATCCCATCATACCTAAAAACACAAGATTTTCTTTTGATTTCATAAGTTTCTTTATTGAAAAAACACAAATATGTCTTAATTTGAAATTAACTAAAGTTATATGCAATTTAATAAAAATACAAGTTCAGGCAAAACCAATATCATTGCTATAGTTGTCAAATCTATAATTGGCTTTGTAGTTATTTTTGGACTTGTTTTTTTCATAAATCAAGTCGATTTTCCAGCTCCAAAAAAAGAAATAGAAAAAATTATTCCAAATGAAAATTTTAAAATTGTTAAATAAGAAAAATTTATCAATTATAATTGTTTCTTTATTATTGTCATTCTCCACAATTGCAGAGGAAAAACCCGTAGATATTTGGAATATAGATAAAGAAGAATCCGAAACTATTTCAGAAGAAAATTTGTCAGTCGAAAAAAATGAAGAAATATCTCAAAGCAACATTTATAAAATGCAATCAGGAAAAAAAGAAGACTCTATAAAGTTAGATCAAGACCTAACATCAAAAACAATTAGAATTGCAGGATTATATGATCCACAGGATTATGGACTAAGTATTAGTATGTGGTCAAATTCTGATGGTTCAACATTAAAAAAGCTTTTTAAAAATATAGAAAAATACAATCTTTCAAAAGATGCGTCTGAAATTCTAAATATTTCGTTATTAACAAATGCTTATTATCCAGACCAAAATATTACAGATGTAGAATTTTTAAAATTTAAAACTAAATGGTTAATCAAAAACTCTGACTTAGAATTGATCGAAAAATATCTTATTAAGAATCAAATCACTAATTTGCACCCTGAACTAATGAGGTATACGGTTGATAAATATTTATCTCAATCAGATATTAAGAGATCATGTGAGATTTTTTCTAAAATTAAAGAGCCCTTAGAAAATGAATATTTATCAAAATTTAATTTGTATTGTTTAATTAATTATGGAAAAAATGAGGAGGCTCAATTAATTTTAGACTTAAAAAAAGAATTAGGTTTCAATGATGAGTATTTTGAAAATAAAATAAATTATTTATTTGGATACATTGATGTAGCTAATAAAGAAATTTCTGAGAATTCTATCTTAGATTTTCATTTAGCTCATAGAACTATCCCTGAATTTAAGTTTGAGCCAAATAAAGACACTCCAAAGTTAATTTGGAAGTATTTATCGTCTTCCAATTTATTATATCGAATTCAAGATGTAGAGATTACAGATATAGATAAAATTTCAACTATTGAAAAAGCCACTCATGATAAAAATTATTCAGAAGAAGAGTTATTTGAGTTTTATAAGCGATTTCAATTTAATATAAATCAGCTGTTAAATACAAAAGAGTCATACAAATCTCTATCATCCATTGAAGGTAAAGCTTTGGTATATCAAAGATTACTTTTAACAGAAGAACCAAAACTAAAACTGGAATTAATGAAAATTTTAAAAGATATCTTTAAGTCTGAGGGTATTGAGGAAGCTTTTGATGATGAACTTAGAAAATTCTTAAAACAAATTGATGAAACAGATGTACCATCAAATTTCACTACTTTTTATAATCAGTATTTAAAAAATGATGAAATTATTAATAAAAAAATTAAATATAATAATAAAATATTACATCAATCTAAGCTGGTAAATTATTTCAATGGTGATTATGCAAAATCAAAAATTGAAGAAGATCTTGATAGGTTTTTAAAAAAAATAAAAAAAAATAAAAAATATGTTTTATCAAAAAAAGATATAATTTTTCTAGAAGCTTTAAAATCTGATGGAATTAAGATTTCAAAAAAATATGAAAATCTCTATAAAGTTAACAAATCAGAGATGCCCTCAGATATTCAGAAAATGGTTGATAATAAAGAAATTGGGGCAGCATTACTTAGAATTATAGAGGTTATTGGTTCAGAGAAAATTGAGGATATAGATGATGATACAGTTTATTTTATAATCAATACACTGAACCAATTAAATACTGACTTAATTAGGAATAAACTTTTATTAAAAGTTCTTCCTTTAAAAGTTTAGAAATTATAATAAAATAATTCATAATGACTGTTAAAACTATAATCACTGAGCCAAATAAATTGCTAAGACAGATTTCAAAGCCTGTTCGAAATGTTGGTAAAGAAGAACAACAACTAATGAATGATATGCTGGATACAATGTATGATGCTAATGGTATAGGCCTTGCAGCGATTCAAATTGGTATCCCTAAGAGAATTATAGTAATGGATATAGCTAAAGATGTAAAAAAAGAACCCAGATATTTTGTTAATCCAGTTATTTTGAACAAAGATTCAATTAAGAATACACATGAAGAAGGATGTTTGTCAGTGCCAGAACAATTTGCAGAAATAGATAGACCAAGTAAATGTGAGGTAGAGTATCTTGATTACAATGGAAAAAAACAATTATTAAAAGCTGATGGGCTACTTGCAACATGCATTCAGCATGAAATAGATCATTTAGAGGGAATATTATTTATTGATTATCTTTCAAAATTAAAAAAATCCATGATTAGAAAAAAACTATCTAAATTAAAATCAAATACTGCAGTCCTTTAATTGATGGTAAAAAAGATTGTTTTTATGGGCACGCCAATGTTTGCTGTACCCATTTTGAAATCATTGTATCAAAATGGTTATCCTATATCAGACGTTTACACGCAACCTCCTCAAAAATCACAACGGGGACAAAAAATAAATAAATCACCCATACAAGGGATTGCTGAAACTTTAAATTTGGATTTTAGAACTCCAAAATATTTAAAAAACAACAATGAGGAATATGAATATTTTAAAAATATAGATGCTGATCTTGCAATAGTTGTTGCTTATGGACAAATCATTCCAAAAGAATTTCTAAGTTTAACTAAAAAAGGATTTATTAATATTCATGCATCTCTTTTGCCAAAATGGAGAGGAGCAGCACCTATACAAAGATCTATAATGAATCTTGATAAAGAGACAGGATTTAGTGTCATGAAAATAGCAGAACAGCTTGATACAGGTCCAGTATGTAATACTTATAAAATAAATTTAGAAGATAATTTAAACGCCAGTGATATTGCAGATAAATTATCTTTAATAGCAGCTGAAAAAATATTAGATAATGTTGATAATATTTTGGAAGATAAAGCAAAATTTATTGATCAAGATCATTCAAGAGCTACATATGCGTTTAAAATTAAAAAAGCTGAGGGCGAAATCAATTGGAATGATGAGGCAAAAATTATTATTGGAAAAATAAATGGTTTATACCCTGTGCCAGGTGCTTATTTTATTTATAAGGGAGAAAGATACAAAATTTTAAAAGCAGAAATTGGTAATGGGATTGGAAAGCCGGGTGAGATTGTTTCTGACTATTTAGAGGTTGTTTGTGGCGATAAGCAAACAATAAAGATTAAAGAGATCCAAAGACAGGGGAAAAAGCCTCAAAATATTGGTGAATTTATGCTTGGGTCTCAAATAAAAAAAGGTTCTGTCATTTAAATGACCAGATACCAACTGATTATTGAATATGTAGGTACAAATTTTAGGGGGTGGCAAATTCAAAAAAAAGGATCAACTATTCAAGGACTTGTTCAAGAAAAACTTACAAAACTTTTAAAAGAAAAGATAATTTTAAATGGTTCAGGCAGAACAGACACAGGTGTACATGCGATTGAACAATCAGCTCACTTTGATTGTAAGAATGAGATTTCAGATTTGATAAAATTTTTAAAGTCAATTAATCATTTTTTAAATAACCAAGGTATTGCAATAACTAAAATTAAAAAAAGGAACAATAAATTTCACTCAAGATTTTCTGCAAAACAAAGAGTTTATAAATACATAATTTTTAATCAGATAAGTGCTCCAGTAATTGAAAAAAAAAGAGGATGGCATGTAAGAAAACCATTGGATTTAGATTTAATTAAAAAAGGAGCTAAGAGATTAGTTGGAACTCACGATTATTCTACTTTTAGATCTTCAAGTTGTCATGCAAAAAGTCCTATTAAAACAATTAAATCAGTGAATGTTAGGTTGTCAAAAAACAAAATAGAAATAGAATTTAAATCACAATCTTTTTTACAACAACAGGTAAGATCTATGGTTGGTTGTTTAAAATATTTAGGTGAAAAAAAATGGGATTTAAAAAAATTTGACAAAGCATTTAAATCAAAAAAAAGAATATTATGTGCACCACCAGCACCACCTGAGGGACTTTTTTTAGTGAGAGTTATTTACTAATTTTTTTTTGTTACTCATTGAAAATTTTTTATTTATTCGCCATCTAGACTCTGCTCTTACAATATAACCACAACAATTTTTTGACTTACATTTACATGGAAATTGTTTGTAATTTTCATCATAACCAAACCCATAATCACAAGTAAATTCTTCACCTTTTTTAATATCCTGGATGGCTTTAACCCAAATTTTAAGTCCTTTACCATCATAATCACAATTATTATTGCATGAATGATTAATTAACCCTGCTTTATTCCAAGGAAAATCTCCATCAAGATCATATCTTTTATTTATGGTAAATAAATAAATTGGTTTTCCATTATCATATTTATCTGAATCTTCAGTTTGTTTCTTAGTAATTAATTTTCCGATATAATCTATTATTTTTGTTCCTTCTTTGATGTCTCTTGTAGCGTAAAGTCCTCTACCTTTTTTATCAATTACAGATTTTCTAATTTTGTAAATTTTCATAAAGTTTTATTTAGAGAGTTATAAAGAATTATCAATTAAATTCTATCAGAGCATCCACATGTCTTTGAGTGCTTTGCTGAAGAGCTTTAAGATCATAACCTCCTTCAAGGATTGAAACTACATTTCCATTACAAAATGATTTAGAAATTTTCAATGTTCTTTTTGTTAACTTATAAAAATCTTCTTCATTAAGCCTTAGTTGTGCTAAAGGGTCATCAATATGAGCATCAAAACCCGCAGAAAATAATAAAAATTCAGGTTTAAATTCTTTCAATTTTTTTAAAACATGTTCGTATGCATTTAGATATTCTTCAGCAGATGTTCCAGCTTCAAGTGGAATGTTAAAGATATTATTAAACTTTCCTTTTTCTTTTTCTGAACCTGAACCAGGATAGTAAGGATATTGATGAGTTGAAATATATAGCACTTTTTCATTATCATAGAAAATATCCTGTGTTCCATTTCCATGATGAACATCAAAATCAATAATAGCAACTTTACTATAGTTATATTTTTCAATTAGATAATTAGCACCAACAGCAACATTGTTATATATACAAAATCCCATTGCTTTCCCTTTTTCTGCATGATGACCTGGCGGTCTAACAGCACAAAATGCATTTTTAAATTCTTTATTTTGAACACCATCTATGGCTGTAATAATAGAACCTACGGCATCTTTTGTTGCTTCTTTGCTTCCAGGTGAAACAACTGTGTCTCCATCAAGAAAAGCTAAACCATTTTCTGGAAATGATTTACTTACTAGATCTATATATTCAGAAGAATGTGTATTAATTAAAAAAGATTGATCAAATTTAGCTGGTTTTTTCCAAATCAATTCTTTGTTATCTATTTTCTTAAAGTTATCAATAACAGCTGTTACCCTATCAATCTTTTCTGGATGTCCTTCACCTGTGTTATGATTTTGATAAGTATCAGAGGTAACTAGACCAGTTTTCACTTAAAGTAATTCTTTAAAATATTTGAGTAAATTAAAGTTAATTTTTTTAAATCTGAAATTGATGTTCTTTCATTGATTTGGTGAATGCTATTATTTTTTAAACCTAGCTCTAGTCTTGGTATTGACCCTAAAAAACGACTATCACTTGTTCCACCTCTACAATTTAATTTTGCTGAAATTCCAGTAACTTTTTTTACAACTTTTTTTACCATAAGAATTTCTTTGTTTGGCTTAGTATAAAAAGCCTCACCACTTACTTTATATTCTATTTTAGTTTTACATTTTTCTTTTTTTGCAACTGCATTAATTATTTTATTTAGTTTCTTCTTTAAAGAAGATGATTTGTATTTAGAGTTGAATCTTACATTAAATTTTGCATTAGCTGACTGAGGCACTACATTTTCAGATAAATTATCAACATTCATTTTTGTAAATTCTAGATTAGATGGTGGCATGTATTTAGTACCATTATCTAAAGGAGAACTTTTTAATTTTGCTATTATTTTAGCTAAAGCTGTACACGGATTAATATAAGAACCATAAAATGCTGAGTGTCCACTTTTTCCATAAACAGTTATAATTCCATTCATAGAGCCTCTTCTTCCAATTCTTATTTCATCTCCAACTGATTTATTTGAAGATGGCTCACCTACTATTGAAAAATCTATTTTTTCACCTTTTTTTCTTAGATATTTCATAACTGAAGGACATCCGTAGCCTGTTGTTTCCTCGTCTGCTGAAATGATGATTGAGATAGATCCTTTAAATGTATTATTTTTTATAAAATTACTTACTGCACTTATCCAACAAGCTATACCACCCTTCATATCTTGAGCACCTCTACCATTTAAATACCCTTTCTTGACTACAGCTTTGAATGGTGGAAATTTCCAATTATCCAGGTTTGCAACTACATCAGTATGGCCTAAAAACATAATGGATGGTTTGGATTTACCATACCTTGCATATAAATTGTGAGCTGGCTTTGGTCCAGTTCCTTTTGATTTTATTATTGTGCATTTAAAACCAATAGCAGTTAATTTTTTTGATAAGAATTTCATTATACCCTTATCTTCAGTTTTAATTGTTGGAAATCTTATTAGCTCTTGAGCTAATTTTATTTCATTATAAGTTTTCATTAACTTATTCTCTTAAAAGATCATTAACCGATGTCTTTGATCTTGTTTTTTCATCAACTTGTTTAATTATTACTGCACAATAAAGTGATGGAGCAGAGGCATTATTTTTATCAGGTAGCGATCCAGGTACAACCACAGAATAAGGAGGTATCTTTCCGTAAGTTATTTCTCCAGTTTTTCTATTTACTATCTTAGTAGATTGTCCAATATACATACCCATACTTAAAACAGATCCTTCTCCAACTATAACACCCTCAACAACTTCTGACATTGCTCCGATAAAACAATTATCTTCAATAATAGTTGGTAATGCTTGAGCAGGTTCTAACACTCCGCCAATACCACTTCCTGCAGAGATATGACAATTTTTTCCAATTTGGCAACAACTACCAGCACGACTAAAGGTATCCATCATTGTACCATCATCAATATAAGCTCCAATATTAACATAGCATGGCATTAGTACTGCATTTTTACCAACAAACGACCCTTTTCTAACAGGAGAGTTTGGCACCATTCTAAAACCAGCTTTTTCATGATCTTCTTTTGTCCAACCAGCTGTTTTACCTTTTAATAAATGCGCTTTGTCATACCAACTACTGTAAGGACCATTTAAATTTTCCATTGGATAAATTCTAAAACTTAACATGATGGCTTTTTTAATATGTTGATGAGTGACCCACTCACCATTAATTTTTTCAGCGACTCTAACTTTACCACTATCTAAATCAAAAATCATTTGATTGATGGTATCTTTTAAATTTTGTTCAGAGTCTTGGTTTACATTATCTCTATTTTCCCATGCTTCATTTATAATTTTTTCTATATCTCTCATATTTTTTATCTAGATAGTTAATTTAATTATTCCTTAATATATTAATTTCTTGAAGAAAAGAAGGCAAGTTCTTAATCTTGTAATCTATATACGGCTTGCCCGAGTCTTTTTTTGCAAATGTCTCTTCATTTTCTAACCAACAAGTTTTCATTCCTAAATTTTTTGCTTGCTCTAAATTGTGTGCGATATCTTCAATTAAAATTGATTTATTTGGATCTAAATCAAATTTTTCAATTAATTTTTTGTAAGGATCTAGATGAGGTTTTGGAATAAAATTTGCATCTGTTATATCAAATGCCCCATCGAATAAACCATCTATCCCTAATTGTTTTGTAACATTTTCAACATGCGCATGTGAACCATTAGTAAAGATAATCTTTTTTTCTTTAATTTTTATTAATTCTTTTCTTAAAACCTTATCTTTTGGTAACCAGCTAATATCGATATCGTGAACAAATTTTAAGAATTCATCAGGATTAATATTGTCCTGATTCATTAATCCAGAAAGAGTTGTGCCATATTCATAGAAATATTTTTTTTGAATTTCTCTTGCTTTTACTAAATCAATATTAAATTTTTTTGAAATAAATGATGACATTTTTTTATCTATTTCAGAAAAAACTTTTGTTTGACCACTATAGAGTGTGTTATCTAGATCAAATATCCAATATTTTATGTCTGTTAGTTCTTTCATTTTCTAATTAAGGTTCCAGAACCTTTGTCAGATAGTAGTTCAAAAAGTATAGAGTGATTTTTTCTTCCATCTATTATCACCACTCCTTTAACGCCATTTGATGCCACATCTAAACAATTATTTATTTTTGGAATCATTCCTCCTGTAACAACCTTATTATCTATTAAATTTTTAATTGAATTAGAATTAATCTCTGGAATCAGTTTTTTATTATCATCTAAAACACCTTCAACATCGCTCATAATTATTAATCTTCTAGCCCCAATCTTCTTTGCAATCGAGCCAGCAGTAGTATCTGCATTTATATTATAGGTTTGATTATTCACATCTAATCCTAAAGGAGCAATAACTGGTACTTTTTTGTCATCTACAATTTTGTCAATTATAGCGTTATTTATTTCAGTAGGCGTACCAACAAAACCAAGCTCAATATTTTCTTGAACAACTTTAATAATATTATTTTCTTTAGAATTAATAGTTTGACTATTACACGATTGTTCTTTTAATGCCTCTATAATTTCAGAATTAAACTCTATTAATACTTGTTCAACCACTTTAATAGTTTCTTTTTCGGTAACTCTTAAACCTTTTATAAAATTACTTTTAATTCCTAATTCACTAAGTTTATTATTAATTCTTTTTCCACCACCATGAACAATAATTGGAATAAAACCTAGTTTATTTAATACTGAGATATCTCTTATAAAAATATCAAATAAATTTTGATCAACCAGAACACTACCTCCACATTTAATGACAATGTATTCATCGTTGTATTTTTCTAAATATCTTTTAACCTCATCGATTGAAGGACCATCTGATGGTAGGATTTTTTTTAACTCCTCTTCTTTGATTTCCAACATTTAAGTTGTTGTTTTAACTTTAGTTCGCTTCATAATGAACACTTGTTGTGCCATAGTTAATATATTGTTAAAAGTCCAATAGATAACTAATCCCGCCGGAAATGGTGCCAGTATAACTGTTAAAAATAAAGGAAAGAACATAAATATTTTGGCCTGCATAGGGTCTGTTGGTGCCGGATTGAGTTTTTGTTGTATAAACATTGATACTCCCATCGCCACGGGCCATGCTCCTATCATCAACATACTAGGAACATCATAAGGTAACAAACCAAATAAATTAAATAAGCTAGTAGGATCTCTTTCTGATAAATCTTGAATCCAACCATAAAAAGGCATTTGTCTCATTTCAATAGTTACAAACAGAACTTTATATAATGCAAAAAATACAGGTATCTGAACCAATATAGGCAAACAACCCGACATTGGATTGACTTTCTCTTTCTTATAAAGTGCCATCATTTCTTGCTGTAATTTCCTTTTATCTTCTTTATGTAAGTCTTTTAATCTTGCCATTTCTGGCTGAAGAGCTTTCATCTTAGCCATGCTTCTAAATGAAAAATTTGCAAGCGGAAAAAAGGCTAGTCTTATACAAACTGTAACAGCAATAATTGCTAGTCCATAATTTCCAAATATTTTGAAAAAATAATCAATAGCTGTGAATAATGGGCGCGTTATGAAGTACAGCATGCCCCAATCAATTGCCAGATCAAATTTATCAATTTTTAAAGATTCAGCATATCTATCAATAACGTCTACTCTTTTGGCTGCTACGATAACGTCCATTTTATCTTCAATAGTTGAGTTACTTCGAAGTTCTAAGGGTTCCGTTGTAACAAAATTTGCACGAAATTTATTTTTGTAATCAAATGTTGTTTTAAATTCTTTACCTTTTGGTGGAACTAAAGATGTTAGCCAAAATTTATCAGAAATTGCGATCCAACCTTTTTGAGAAGTTCTTGTGAACTTTTCTTCTTGAATATCATCATAATCTTCTTCAATTAGTTCTTCATCTAATGTTGCTAAAAGACCTTCATGGAGGATATAAAAATTTGATATACCAGAGGGAATTTTGTTTCTAATAATTTGTCCATAAGAGTAAAAATCATATTCATTATTTGTTGAGTTGATTATTCTTTGTTTAATTGTAAATAAAAATTTGTCATCTAAAGATATTTCTTTTTCAAAAGTAATTCCTTGATCATTAGTCCATGATAATTTAACAGGAGATTGATTGGTTAATTTATTATTTCTTGATACAGACCAAATAGTGTTTGAATTAGGAATATCAATATTTTTATCAGTAGTTATAAATCCACTTTCTATTAAGTATCCATCTTTTGTATTTCTTGGTGCTAATAGTTTGACTTTTTCCTTACTATCTAAAGTCACATTATATTCTTTAAAAGTTAGGTCATCGATTACAGCACCTTTTAAAGATATGCTACCAACAACACTTTGATTCTCAAATTGAACTCTTTCACTTTGGCCTAGAGCCTCTTCTCTTGAAATTTCTGTTACATTTTCCTTTTGATCTAAACTTGGAGTATCAATGTTTTGTTCAGTTTTATTTTTTTCTGCTAACTGTTCTTTAGTAATAGGTGGCGGCGCAAAAAAAAGTGAGTAGAGAATAATAACAGCAGCTGATAATGAAATGGCTGCAATAACGTTTTTAGTATCCATTATTTTTTAGCCTTCATTTCTTTTTTAACAGGATCAAACCCATCACCACCTCCTAAAAACTTTATAGGGTGACATGATAAAATTCTTTTTAAGCTCATAAAACTTCCTTTGGCTAAACCAAATTTTTTTAAAGCCTCTATACTATATTCAGAACAAGTTGGTAAGTATCTACAGGATTGACCAAGTAATGGACTAATAAGAAATTTATAACCCTTAATAAATTTAATTAAAATATTTGTTAAAATGTTCATTATTTAATTTTTTCTAAATCCTGAAATAGAGTTTCTTTTATATTTTTGTACTCATTGTTTAGCATAGTTGACTTAGCAATAACAAGATATGAATAGCTAAATTTTAATGTTACTTTTTTAACTGCTTCATTAACAATATTTCTTAATCTACGTTTAATTTTATTTCTTTTTACTGCATTCCCAATTTTCTTTTTGGTTACAAAACTAATATTTAGTTTGTTATTATTTTTATTGGCCAGATTACCAAAAAAAATTGTAACATATTTGTTAGATATCTTTTTTTGCTTTAGTAGATTTTTGAATTCTTCGTTTTTTGAAAGAGCAAGTATTTTGCTTTTCATTTTTCTAGACTGATACAGTTAAAGATTTTCTTCCTTTTGCTCTTCGTCTAGCTAAAAGTTTTTGTCCACCCTTAGTCTTCATTTTTGATCTAAAACCATGTTTTCTGGCTCGTTTAACGTTAGATGGTTGATATGTTCGCTTCATAAAATGTGGTTAAAATTTATTAATTTTCGCCCTTTATAGTAACTAAATATATAAATAGCAAATAGAAGATTATAGAATAAGCATTGTATTTAATGGAAAAAGCTAAAAAAATTAAATTATTTATAGGTTTATTTTATCTTACATCTATTTGTTTATTTTTATATTTTTTCTTTTCAAAATTTAGCCTTCAGGAATTAACGTCCTATGATTTTATTAGAGAAAACAAATCTTATTTTTTTGAACTTAAAAAAACGAATTTATTTTTATTATCAGTAATTTTTTTAGGGCTTACAATATTATGGGTATTTCCATTTTTAGGATTTGGATCACCAGTTGCATTAATAGGAGGATTTATTTTTGGAAAATGGATTGGAACAATACTTGTTATTTTTGGATTAAGTATTGGTGCAACTTTTATATATTTATTTGGTAATTATTTTTTAAAAGAATTAATTAGAGAAAAATTTTCAAATAAATTTAAAAACCTTGAACAAAAATTTCAAAAATCTGAATTTATTTATTTGTTAATATATCGCTTTATAGGGGGAATACCTTGGCAGTTAAGTTGTCTTTTGCCAACCCTTTTTAATGTAAAAGTGAATAATTTTTTCTTTGCAACTTTAATTGGAATTATACCTCAAATATTTTTAACTGTTTCTATTGGTAACGGTTTGGAAAAGGTTATTGATCAGAATTCAAAAGTTCCTGGAATAACTGATATTATTTTTTCAGCAGATATCTATTTACCAATTCTAGCTTTTTTTGGGTTAATTTTATTATCAATTTTTTTAAGAAAATTTTTCTATAAAAATTAATTATGGTGCTCCGACCCTGTACTGACCAGGGAGCTAATCATTACCAATGACTTGATTTTCCATTAATCTACCGGAGCTTATCGACAATTTGTATTTTATTCACAATAAAGCATTTTTTTCAAAATATTGCCTTAATTATTTGATGAATATGCTTTATATTTACGTGAGGAAAATTTTATGGGAATTCATTACGATTATAAATCTACTAAAGGAAATAAGCTTATGGAGAAGCAAGCTAAAAGAGAGAAGAAGCTTGCAGAAAAAAAAGCTAAACGTTTAGCAAAAGAAGGCCCAAAAGAAGAGGAAGCTAAACTTAAAACATTAGATGCCTCAAAGCCAATTACATTAGACTTCCTTACTAATCCAGATAAAGAATGAATTCTAAAGAAAAAAATGAGCGTTTAAGCTTAGCTCTTAGAAAAAATTTAAAGAAACGAAAACTTTTTCAAAAAAAAAATAAGAAGAAAACTAAATAATGTCAGTCCTTTCAGATAAGTGGATTAGAAAAATGTCAAAAGAAGAAGGCATGATTTCTCCATTTGAGGAAAAACAAGTTAGAGGGGACAGTATTTCTTATGGACTATCATCATTTGGTTATGATGCTAGAGTTTCTGATGAATTTAAGATTTTTACCAATGTTAATTCAGAAATAGTTGATCCAAAAAATTTTAAACCAACAAACTTTGTTACAAAAAAAGTATCAGAATGTATTATTCCACCTAATTCATTTGTTTTAGCAAGAACAGTTGAAAAATTCAAAATTCCAGACGATGTGTTAGTTATTTGCCTTGGTAAGTCTACTTATGCTAGATGTGGAATTATTGTAAATGTTACGCCTTTAGAACCGGGCTGGGAAGGGTATGTTACTCTTGAATTTTCAAACACAACACCTCTACCAGCAAAAATATATGCAAATGAAGGTGTTGCACAATTTATCTTTTTAAAGGGAAATGAAAAACCAGAAGTGACATACGCCGATCGTGATGGAAAGTATATGGGTCAAACTGGGGTAACGTTGCCTAAAGTTTAGTTATGCAAAAACTAGAAGTCTTTGGAGCAAATAAGCTCAAAGGACAAATAAAAATATCAGGTTCAAAAAATGCATCTCTACCAATTTTAGTTGCAACTTTATTATCAAGAAAAAAAGTTTATCTAAAAAATTTACCTAGAGTAAAAGATATTGAGACAATGGTTAGTTTGTTGCAATCATTAGGTTCTAAAATTAAGCTCGACAACAATAACTTGGTTATTGATAACATAAAACAAAGTAAAAGTTTTGCATCTTATAGTTTGGTCAAAACTATGAGAGCAGGAATTTTAGTTCTTGGGGCTTTGTTGGCAAAATTTGGTAAAGCAAAAGTATCCCTTCCAGGAGGTTGTGCAATTGGCACAAGACCTGTCGATATACATTTAGAAGCTTTATCAAAGCTAGGAGTTAAATATAAAATCATTCAAGGGTACGTTCACGCTGTTGCACCCAAAGGATTAATAGGAAGTAAAATTCGATTTTCAAAAATATCAGTTGGTGCTACTGAAAATTTAATAATTGCAGCAAGTTTTGCAAAAGGAACAACAGTTTTAAGTAATTGTGCAATTGAACCTGAAATAAAAGATTTAGTTAATTTTTTAAAAAATATGGGATGTAATATTAAATGGATTAGTAAGCGTTCAGTTAAAATTGAAGGAGTATCAAAGGTTAAAGAAATTACTTACTCTGTAATGTTTGACAGAATTGAAGCCGGAACTTATTTGGTTGCAGCAGCTGTGACAGAAGGAAATTTAAAGATAAAAAGTATAGTCCCAAAAATTATCCAAACAGAAATTAATACCTTAAAAAAAATAGGTGCAAAAATAAAAGTTAAAAAAGATGAAGTACATATTATGGGTAATAAAAAAATTAAAAGTATGAATATCAAAACTGCTCCATATCCAGGTTTTCCAACTGATTTACAAGCTCAAATGATGGTATTGTTATGTAAAGCAAATAAACAGTCTGTGATTAAAGAAGATATTTTTGAGAACAGATTTATGCATGTTGCTGAATTAAATCGAATGGGTGCCAAAATTTCAACTGATGGTAATAAAGCAAAAGTTACTGGTAACATTAATTTTGCATCAGCTGAATTGATGGCAACTGACTTAAGAGCTTCTGTTTCATTAATTCTCGCAGCGTTAACTGCAAAAGGAAAATCAGTCATAAATAGAATTTATCATCTTGATCGTGGATATGAAAATATAGAAAAGAAATTAAAAAAAGTTGGAGCAAAAATTAGAAGAGTTAAATAATGAATAAGAAATATTTAGCAAAAATTATAGCTTCAGATAATGAAGGTTTACAAATGATTTCAGCATGTAGTGCTGGGGCAAAGGTAAAAGTGTCAGATATAAAGTATCTTGCGTCAAACAAAGTTTTTTTATTATTGATAGAAAGAACCAAAATCGAAACAGACCAGGAAGATAAGAAAATTAACAGTATTTGTAGGTTTGATTTTGTCGATAAGGTTAAATCTAAAAATATTGATCAAAAAAATGAGGATTTAGTTTTAGAATTGATAGCAATAGATTATCTAAAAAATAAAGATGATTACGAAATTAATTTATTTTTTAATAATAATGTTCACATTGCTTTGACTACGGAAACAATTGAAGTAAGACTAGAAGATCAGAACGAAATTAAAGAGTAATGAAAATATTAAATAGTAATAATAAAAATTTTGATAAAAATTTAGATACCTTACTTTTGCAAAGAAAGAAAAAAGTACAATCTAATTCAGTTTCAGTTTCAAGTATTATTAAAAATGTTAGAAAAAATGGAGACAAAGCATTGGTAAAATATGAAAAAAAATTTAATCAAAACAATGTAATTGTTCCTTCTCAAAAACAGATTTTTAATTCGATAAAATCACTGGATAAAAAAGTGAAGCAGGCAATTGATATTGCGTACAATAGAATTTACAAATTTCACTCACTTCAAAAATTTAAGAATATTTCATACGTTGATAAGTATAAAAATAAACTTGAATATAAATATATGCCCTTAGAATCTGTTGCAATTTATGTACCTGGCTCAACAGCCTCATATCCCTCAAGTGTATTAATGAATGCTATTCCAGCAATTGTTGCAGGAGTTAAAAGAATTGTGATGATTAATCCTGGATTTAAAGGAAAACAAAATCCAGCAGTATTATATGCGGCGCGTAAATGTAAGATTAAAGAAATTTATTCAATAGGTGGGCCTTCAGCAATTGCAGCAGTAGCTTATGGAACAAAGAAGATTAATAAAGTTAACAAAATAGTAGGTCCTGGTAATGCATATGTAGCCGCAGCTAAAAAAGAAGTTTTTGGTGATGTTGGAATTGATGGAATGACAGCAGGCCCATCTGAAGTCACCATTGTTTGTGATAAATTTTCAAATCCAGAATGGGTTGCAAGTGATTTAATAGGACAAGCAGAACATGATAATCTTGCTCAATGTATACTAATTTCCAAAGATAGATCTTTGATTAATAAAGTTCAAAATGAAATTTCTAAACAATTAAAAGAAATTCCAAGATCTTCTATCGCTAAAAAAAGTTTAATGAGCAATGGAATTTTAATGCATATTAGTTCTGATAAAAAAATAATCGATGTTGTGAATAAAATAGCACCCGAACATTTGGAGCTAAATATAAAAAATTATAAATCTTTTGTACCAAAAATTAAAAGTTCAGGATCTGTTTGTTTAGGAAAATATGCCGTTATGGCAATGACTGACTATAATGTTGGTTCTAACCACATATTACCAACAAATGGTTCAGCAAAATATTCAAGTGGAGTAAGTGTAAATGAATTTTATAAACGGATTTCCTATATAAACTTATCCAAAAAGGGTATTGAAAGTCTTGGTCCTTCAGTTATAACACTTGCAAATTACGAAGGATTAGCAGGACATGCTCAATCTGTAAAAAAAAGAATTAGGAGAAAATAAAATTGTCTAAACAAGATTTGCTTGAATTTAAAGGAAAGGTCATGGACTTACTTCCAAATGCAATGTTTAGAGTTAAGCTAGAGAATGGGCATACCGTTACTGCTCATACTGCTGGTAAGTTGAGAAAAAATAGAATTAGAGTATTGCAAGGCGATAACGTGACAGTCGAGATGACACCTTACGACCTTACAAAAGGTAGAATAATCTTTAGGGGTTAATTTTTGCCTCGGTAGCTCAGGAGTAGAGCAGAGCCCTGAAAAGGCTTGTGTCGGAGGTGCGAATCCTTCCCGAGGCACCACCATCAACTTTTCATCTTGAAATAATCATAAAAGAAATTAACTTATTTAAATAATAAATAACTAAAGGACTAAGAAATAAGATGAGTACACTAACTGGTAAAATTAAATGGTATAATGGTAAAAAAGGCTATGGTTTCATTGAAAGAGATGACAAAGAAAAAGATGCCTTTGTGCATGCATCAGCAGTTAAAGCAGCTGACATGAGATATTTAAATGAAGGTGATAAACTAGAGTTTACATTAGAAGATGGTCCAAAAGGTCCTTCTGCGGTTAATCTAAAAAAAATAGACTAATTTTAAAATATTTCAAAGGGCGTTAAATCTATAAAATAGATTAACGTCCTTATTATTTTTACCTTGAATAATGATAATTATTGTCTAAAAGACTGTCCATGATTATAAATATTACATACAGAGAGACTTCAAGAAGTACTCATAGAATCTGTTTCCATAGCCTGTAGGCTATTTATTTATAATATAATTTTTAATCCACACAAAAATAATATAAAAACAAGGAATGCCTGGGTGGTGTAACGGTTAGCACGAAAGTTTGTGGAACTTTAAGTTTGAGTTCGATTCTCAGCCCGGGTACCAAAAAAACATGAATAAAGAAAATAAATTAGTTCCTGGATTGCCATCAGGATTTGAAGATCGTTGGGGAAAAAAAATTCTTCTTAAAAAAAAGCTATTAAAAGCTATTGAGAATAATTTTATTAAATTTGGAGCAGAAGCTATTGAAACTCCAACGTTTGAAATTAGTAGAAATATCGGATCTTTTCTTGCAGAAGATGATAGTAATCCTATGTCTGATGTATTTTCATTTCAAGATGGAGATGAAAGCTTAACCGCTCGTTATGATCTTTCAAGTCCGCTTGCAAGATTTTATGCACAAAACAACCAAGAACTTCCATCAATATTTAAACGTTATCAAATTCAAAATGTTTTTAGAAATGAAAAAGCTGGAAATGGCAGGTACAGGGAGTTCCTTCAAGCAGATTTTGATATAGTTGGAAATGTTAATCCCGCTCAAGCTAATGCTGAACTTTGTAATTTAATTTCAAGTACATTATCAGATTGTGGATTAAAAAAAGATCAATTTACAATCAATGTAAGTAATAGAAAAATAGTTCAAGGATTAATTGATGAATTAAAAATTTCTGAAGAAAAACAAATTAAAGTCATTCGAGCAATTGATAAATTAGATAAGCCTGGATTTGGTTTAAAAGGAGTTGAAGATTTATTAAAAAAAGAAAGAAAAGATCAAAGTGGTGCTATTACTAAAGGAGCCGATCTATCAGATGATCAAGCAGCACAAATATTAAATTTTTTAAAAATAAAAGATTTAAATGAATTAAAAGAAATTTTAAAAAATCCATTATCTCAAGAAGGTATAAGTGAACTTGAGAATGTATTTGAAGTATTAGGATATGGATCAAATTTAAATCAAGTTAAGACGAATTTTACAATTGTAAGAGGTTTAGCTTATTATTCTGACTTTATTGTAGAGACTAACTTAAATTTTAAAGTCACAAATAATAAAGGTAAAGAAGTAGATATTGGAAGCATATGTTCTGGTGGCGCTTATGCAAAATTGATATCCAGATTTAGAGGAGTTGATATTCCAGGAACAGGAATAAGCTTTGGCGTAGACAGGCTATTATTTGCTTTAATGCAATTAGATCAAATTAAAATAGAAGATCAAAAACCTGTTTTAGTTTGTGTCATGGATCAAAAGTATTTAAAAAATTATTATGAATTAGTTGATCTATTAAGAGACAATAATATTAACGCTGAAATCTTTTTAGATAGTAAAAAAAATCTAGGTAAACAATTAACCTTTGCAAATAAACGTGAATTACAAGTTGCGGTTATTTGTGGAGAAAACGAGTTTAATGATAACACGGTCACTATTAAAAACCTTAAAGGCGTTAAGGGTGAAAACAATCAAACAATTCCAAAAGCTGATTTAATTAATGAAATCAAAAAACTTATCTGAAAATATCCTTAGATCGGTAAAATCTAAAGGATTTAAGTATATTGATTTACCTTCAGTAATTGAGGCTAATCACATTGTTCAAAGATCAGGTGAAAACTTTAGAAAATTTATATTTTCTTTTATTGATCAAAATGGAAGTGAACTTTGTTTAAGACCAGATTTAACTATTGCATCATGTCTTAGATATTTAGAGAACAATTTAAAAGGAAAAGAAAAGATTTTTTATAGTGGTCAGGCTTATAGAAAGTCACAAAATAAAAAAGACTCTATAATTAGAGACCAAGTTGGGTTTGAAATTATTGGATCTAAAGATGAAAAGAATGATGATAAAGAAATCATAAATACTTCTTTAAAATCTCTTCAAAATATTAAATATACTTCAGGAACATTAACAATTGGTAATGTTGAAATCTTTAATTTATTAATTTCAAAATTAGATATTCCAAAACGTTGGAAGTTAAGGTTATCAAGACATTTTTGGAGAGAGAAATATTTTAATGATCTTTTAAAAAGATTAGAAACTAATTCAGATGTAGATCCAACCATCGTTGAGATTGATAAAAAACGATATTTTAAAATGTTAAAAGAAGATCCATCAAAAGTTATTGCAGGACGTTCAATTAACGAAATATTAAAAAGATTTGATAATAAAATTAGAGATCCAAGAGGAGCGAGAAAAGGTGAAAATGTATCAAAGATCATAAAAGAGTTCCTTAAAATTAAATGTCCAATTAATAAAGTTGCAAGTGAACTAAATAAGTTTTTTAAAAAGAATAAGATCAATTTAATAGTTGATCAGAAATATTTTCCAATCTCTAATAACAAAATATCAAAACTCAATGTTGTTTTCTCAGCTTCATTTGGAAGACAGTTAGAATATTACACAGGCATGGTATTTAAAATTGATATCAAATCTAAATTAAAGAACAGAAACATAATTAACGGTGGAAGATATGATAAATTAATCTCAGATCTTGGCTCTAAAAATCAAGTAGCTGCAGTAGGAGCTGCTTTAAATTTAAATTACTAATGAAAAAAAATATAATTAATATTGGTATTCCAAGCAAAGGTAGACTTAGAAAAGATATTCTAAAGATATTCAAAAAAAATAAATTAAATTTAGTTTCTGAAAGAGGAGAAAGAGATTTATTAGGGTCAATAAAACAATTAAAAAATGTTAAAGTTCTATATCTTCATGCAAGAGAAATAGTTGAAAGACTTGGAGACGGTTCGCTGGATCTTGGTTTTTCAGGATATGATTTATTAAAAGAGAGTGAAATAAATATTCAAAATAAAATTAATGTATCTAAAAGATATGATTTTGGCAAAGCAACTTTAGTTGTGGCTATTCCAGACCCATGGATAGATGTTCAAACCGTTGCAGATTTAGAGGAAATTGCATTTGAGTTTAAAGATAAAAAGAAGAAAAGACTAAGAGTTGCAACAAAATATCCAAATTTAACTAGAGAGTTTTTATTTTCAAAAGGAGTTACTCAATTTAAGTTAGTTGGAAGTTTAGGAGCCACAGAGGCTTATCCTTTTACTGGATCAAGTGAGATTATCACCGATATAACATCAACAGGTGAGACTTTAAAAGCCAACAATCTACGTATTTTAAAGGATGGAGAAATATTAAAATCTGAGGCTTGTATGATGATATCGAAATCATCCGTAAAAAAACCTGAAGTTAAAAAACTAATTAAACTACTTTCTAAGAATTAGGTCTTTCCAATAAACTAGAATAATCTTAATAATATTAAGGTTTCTAGCAACCGCATAAAGTGCAATTACTGCCCCTATGATAAATATAATTTTTAATATTAAGAATAATTCCATAATTTTAATTTATATAAGATCTTACAACTGTGCATTCATAATGATCAAGAAATTTATCGTTTATATAATCATATTTAGACATCGTAATAGTAGGTTTAGTATCACCCGCAAAAACGATCCTCTGAAAACCTAACTCGTACTCTTGAAATTTAGCAGTAAAACTATCTTCACCATACTCTAAATCCTTGGCTGGAATCATCTTAAATTTATTATGATTTTTATCAAAATAATGAAAACCTGTTACTTCAAGCTTAAAGTTTAAAGGTTCATAATTTCTACCAAATGCCGATAACATGTTTTTGCAGGAAAGGTTTAAACCCTCATCAGCAAGCAAAATATTAGGTATTAGCATTATGAATAATATAATAATTCTAAGCATTAACTCTCTTTATCTAATATGTCGGTTACATTTACTGAATTTGTAAAGATTTCACTTACAACTTCCTCAGAAAGAGTGATTGTTTTGCCTGAATTATAGGTAAAACGAGTAAAAGGTTTTTCATTTGCTCTGATCATCAAGAAAGTTTGCTCTTTATCTTTTTTCTTAAGCCTTAGGTATACGCACCAATTACAAGCATGATCCGTATTTTGCTTCTCAAATTCAATTTCAATCCCATCAACGGTTAATAATTTAGTCATCACTGTATCGTTGCCACCTCAGGTTCATAAAGATCTCTAGAATATTCTTTAGAGCAGAATTTACATTCCTCAGTTACTTCTTTACCTAAATGATATTTACCAATTTGAGCAATGTTTTTAATTACTTTGGCTTTTTTTGTACCATCGCACACCGGACAATTTAGAGATCTATTGTTCTGGATTGATTTTTTCATCGTTCCTTTCTTTAAATAATTGATGTTTTGTTAATACGGTATGCACTAATAGAAGAGCCAAAATGCTAACTATAAACAGGCCGCCTTTAATTAGCTGATAGTTATTTAAGAACAGACCAACAGATAAGAATAAACAGCCGCCCATACTAAATGACCACACTAAATGCATTGCATATCTTGGAATTTTTCCAAAGCTTCCCAATATATAAAATATTAGTACTCCATATAAAATTAGAGTTGCCTTCATCATGATAATAATGAAATTTATTGTAAAAGGAGAAATGATCAATTGGCTCTCCTTTTATCAATTGAAGTTATATTAGAAAAATCTTTGGCAAATTTTTTTCTTTGTTTAACAGAGTCTTTATCATCCCAATTTTCAACTGCAGAGATAAAATTTTCATTTCCAATATCATCATTGATTAATTCAGCATCAAATTTAATTTGAACTGGAAGTGAGAAATTTACAACTTGGCCACTTATAATACCTTGGCCATTTGCTAGATTTGGTAATTGTTTAGAGTCATCAACACTTAAGGTTTCAGAGTCCCTTGTAGTTGCTCTTTGATCTTTTTGATTAACCATTCTAAAAATAATTTGACTGTTACACTGTGAGGCAATGGTTTCATCCAATCTCGATGGCCTTTGTGAGATAATCATAATACCAGTTCCAAATTTTCTACCCTCAGTTATTACTTTTCTAATAGTCTCAACTGATGGAAGGTGATCTTTATCTTCAGACCTTGATGGAATAAAATTATGAGCTTCTTCAATGATAGTTAAAAATGGTGGAATTTCTTCTTCGACTTCTTGTCTATGTCTAAATAAGTTTTCTAATAAGATTGATACAATTGCACTTGCAGGTAAGTTCTCATAACCTTTAAGATATAGAATACTTAATTGGCCTTTTGCTATAATTTTTTCAGGTTCTGTTCCTGCATCTGGTAGTTCTTCAAATTTAAGTTTACTCATTTTTTGTCTATGTCTGAAATTAGTCTGTTCCATATTTTTAAGTTTTTTTGCAACTTGACCTAAACTTCTTACAACTACATACATAGAAGCAGGTCTTATATTTTTAAAAGATTTAGAAGAATCTGATGCAAACTCTCTTGCCTTACGAGCAAGTAATTCGATATATTTAAGTAAGCTTCCACCTTCATATTTAACTTTTTCTAATAAAGAGCTTAAAAAGTCTTTTTGTGGATCAGTTAATGTGTTTCCTAGTTTATCAATTAAAGTGTAGATAATTTCTTTATCTTCAGAGCTCACTGATAGATTTGGATAAAATAATTTAACATTATTGTCTGGGTATAATTTTTTTTGTTTTTGAATAAAGCCTAAGTAATCTCCATGGATATCTAAAACTAACATTGGGTACTGTTTCTTTAAAAGCTCATCCATAATTCTTCGAACCATTACTGTTTTTCCAGAACCAGACATTCCAAAGATGGATACATGACGAGAGACCAAATTATCCGCATCAATCCTTATTTTTACAGCATCTCTTGCAAGCAAACTGCCAATAAATAATGGGTGATCTGAGTCTAAATCTGAGATTAACAAGGCTTCAACATCTTCACTAGATGGATAGCTAACTGTTGATGCTGGGCATACAGGATAATTAAGCGGCATTAATTTAAGATTATCTTTTAGAGTGAAACCTAAAATAATTACTTTGCAGATTAGTTCATCTCTAGTGGTCGGTAGAATAGTGTCTCTAATATCAATATTTTCATTAGTTAATTCTTGAGCAGCTTCTGTTGGAAAGAAGGCATTTGAGCTTTCAATAGATGAAATTTTACCCCACACTGTTACGGGCACAATATTTCCTTCACTTGATGGAATTTTAGATTCTGTTGTAATGATATCCCCTTTTTTAGCTTTATAATTTTTTAAGCTAAAGTAGAAGTGATCTATATTAGTTTCACCTAAGACTGTACCAATTGATTGCCATTTATTTTTATTCATTATTTTGCCATACCACCCAAAGGTCTGTTTCTCCACGATCTAACTTTTTTAGATAAAATTTTTACTGCAAGAGAAATTGTATTTTGATCTTTGCTTTTAACTGCTTGTTTTAATAAATGAGTTGCATAATATCTTCTTGAGACCTTACTCATCCAATTAGGAATTTTAGCAAATTTATCGACCACATTAAGTCCAACTGGAAAACCATAGTTAGGCAGTAATCTTGCTGTAGCTAAAATATATTCATAATCTTTTTTAATATTTTTTGAAGATGTTAGAGACTCTATTCTTATTGGAGATGAGTGGTCTGTTGTCTTGATATAACCCATATTAACATCTGGAAAAGAATCCATTTTATCTTCCCAAGCAGATCCAGAAGTTACACTAAACCCTTTTATTTGTTTTTTAATTTCTATAGGTTTTAAAGCTTGGCCACTCTTTAATATGATCTCAAGCAAATGTGAGTCTGTAATTTTGTATTTTTTAATTGTTGCTAAAGTATTTTTAAAATCTTTATCTGAAATAATACCTTTAGTTTTATAACTATATAAAAGATTTTTGATATAAGGTGCTGAAACAGATGTTTCAACTATTCCATAAATTGGAAATTTGCTTTTTTTAATGTGATTTAAAGCTTCAAGATAAACATTTACAAAATGTCTAGCTTCTGCGTTTAATCTGTTTTTATTATAGAAGGGTAGCATATTCTCTACTGCAAATTTTGTAAAAGTTGGAAAACCCATTACGGTAAATGGCATTACCGTTGCTTCAATAGGGCCATGTAAGAAACAATAATCAAATTTTCTATTAAGTAAGATATGTTTAACAACAGTCACTGCTTCAAAGATAATTCGTGCACCATCCTTTTTCTTGTTAAGCATTTGATCTTCTTCAAAATCATCATCTGCTAAGTCATAAAGTTCGTTTTTTGGATCGTATAGATCACCTAAAAAGACCATACTCTCTTCAAAGAACTCTCTGTTCTTATCTTCAGCATCTGGTTTAACAATATAGCTACCGGTTCTAATACTTAGAGGAGCACTACTAATAATAGAGGTCTTATCAACACCACCATCGATAAAACATGATGTTTTACAACGGTTTTCTAACCAAAAGTCTTTACCTTTATAATCAAGATCCATTATTAAATTAGCATCTTCAATTATCTTTTTAACAGTAAGAGCAACTTGAGCTGAGACTTCTAGAAAGTTATTTTGAACTTTAGGTGAAGCTGTAACTGCATTTTTTACAAAGTTAGTAAATAAAGATGAGTTAGCTTTTATCTTATTTTTGATTTCTATTTCATCACTCATATTTTTGCTCCATAGAAATATTGAATTTTAGTACCGCGTCCATTAGTTCGAATAGTTAATTTTCTATTTGTCAAACTATGAAATTTTTCTTTTAATTTTTGTTTAAAAAGCCAACAAGATTTTCTAGAAGAGAAACTTCTAAAATGAACTTTTGTTAAATCTTTATTAGCCTTGGTAGAGCTGCTGGAGAAAGACCCTTGGACATTTATGAAAGGAACATGAAGGGATCCAGGGGTACGAGGCGTTACCGCTACTCGACAGCTGCTTTTACCAAAGCTACTAAAGTTATTTGAACGTAACCTCCTTTGTTTGTATTTGTTATTAAAGTTAAACTGCATAATTAATAGATAGGGTTAAATATATTTTTTTTCTGTATTTAATTTTTTTTTTGATGAAATAATTATTTGTCTTATAGATTCTTTATTTGATTTGAATTCTTCAGCTATTTCCTCCAGTCCATAACCAGCAAGATGATAATTAAAGATATTATATTCTTTATTTGTTAAAATTTTTTCACGATCTAGCCTTGAGTCAATTTTAAGTTGAGTAGCTTCAGATTCTATTAATGATTTATTAAAAAAATAATTTTCAAAATCTTTTTCTGAATTTGAAATATTAATAGAGTCAATATATTTTTTAACGTTATAATCTTTAACTTTTGATCCTAAAGGATGATCTTTATTTAATTTTTTTACTACTCTTGAAATTTCTTTATTATCTAGATCACAACAGGATTTATTTATTTTTAATTTATTAATAGTAGAAGCTATATTATAAAAAACCTTTTCATCTTCTTTAGTAGTGCAAAATTTGATACTTGAAGAATTTTTTAAGCAGTAATCATTTAAGGTATTTTTAACCCACCATTGAGCATAACTTGAAAACCTAAGTTTAACCCCATCTTCTTGTTGGGTGCCCCATTTTTCTACTTTAAAATTTTTAATAGCTATAAGGATACCAATATTAGCTTCAGCAAATAAATCTTCAAAATTTATTTTTTTACCTATTGAGTTAAATTTAATTTTTGCTTGCTTGAAGGCATATTTTGAAAAATATCTACTTAATTTGTTTGTAGCGTTTTGGGAAATTTTTGAATTGTCAGATTTTGCTTCTTTTAAAAGCGCAAATTCCTGACACTCAGATAACACATCTTTAGGAAAAAGGTTTGTAGATTGCATTTTTTTTATGCAATCAACTATTTCGTCGTTAATTATAGACTGATTTTCAGCACTTTTTGTTGTTTTTTGATCCATGTATGTTGATCAACAACAATTTGATGTGCTAATAAATATATAGGTATTAAATTTAAAAATTTCAATAAAAATTTTAAATTCAATCTAAAGTTGAGAAACTGGCCTGTCTGCTAAAGTAAGCATATAATTTGGCAGATTTAAGTGTTCTTTTTCACTTATCCAATGAAAACTAGAGTCTTTGTGATTTAGTTTATTATTAAATAATTCAAAGGGATGATTTCCAGTTTCTAGACCTCCATAATTACTATAAATTCTTCTGCCATGACTTTCCCCAACATTTCCTTCATTACCAGTATCCCACTTTAAAATCTTTAACTTAAAATTAATTTGCCCATCAATTTTTTTAAGAAATTCATAGGCCTCATCTGAAAATGTTTTAATAGACATTTTAAATTCATCTAATAATCTAGCCCTAACTCCGGTAATTATTTCTATTTCTATTTTTTCCCCAGTGATTTTTTCAATTTGATTGAAAATTTTAATCAAATATTTGAGACTTTTTTCATATACTGCACGATTTTGACTTGTAAAATTTCCTTTAGCAATTCCTTCCCAAAATTCTTTAGCAACTATTGTTATTTTTGAAGAACACCAAAATGTATTAAATAAAATTTCTTCATATTCTTCAAAACTTTTAATATTTGAATTATTACTATCTGCTAAAAGAGTTTCATTATCAGTTATATGATGTTTTTCTGAAAATTTTTCTATGATTTGAAATATTTTATCAAGCTCTTCTAATTGAAAAGTTTCAATATCATCATCAATTTTTTTATCAGAAATTACAATTTGTATTGGGTATTTTTTTGTTTTTAAATCTTTTGCAAATTCAATAAAATCATTTTCATATTTCCCTTTAGTTTTATAGTCAATCTTATTAGTTCCATTAATTAGAGAAGTTAAAAATATTTCAGTATTTTTAATATTTTGATTACTTATTTTTTCATGTTTAGCAATCTTTTTTAAAAGATTTTTATTGTTATCTAGTAATATAATTATATTTGTTTTATTTTTAAAATAAGAAAATAAATTATTAATAGTTTTTTCTTCTCCTTCTGTTAATTTGTTACAAATGTAATCAGAGTCTAAAATGATATTTACATTCATTAAATTTCATTTAACCTTTCATTAAATAAACCGTGTCTCCATGTATTTATAAATTCACCCTTTTTATCTATCTGCATGTGATCAATTTTAGATCCATCACCATTTTCATCTAAATAAACATAATTAATTGCAACATCATCAGGATTTAATTTATTTTCTCTTATTAATTTTTGAATTCTTAATAAAAAATGTTCACTATGAGTTTCTATAATTATTGAATTCCCCTTTTCCTTGATAACATCTGCTAGTAGTTCAATTAAATTTCCTTGTATTTTAGGGTGAAGTTTATTTTCAGGTTCTTCTAAGATAATTACAGATTCTTCTGATCTAGATATATCTGCTAATAAAAGTAAAATTGACCTCAATGCATTTCCAGATTGTTCCAAAGGAATTTCCTTAATCTCATTGTTTACTTTTGAAATTCTTTTATTCTCAAAACTTAGTCTGATATTCCCACTTTCATCTGACTTAGAACTTATTTCAAAAGGAAGATCAATTTTTTCTAAAAAGGAGATTATTTTTTTTTTGTATTCAGGGTTTTCGTGAATCCCATTATGCAAAAATCTACTCATATTGTGGGTTCCTGAACCGGTTACCCCCATTGGAAAAGGTGAATTAAAATTACTTTTTTTGAATTTGGATAAATCCTCACGAAATTTAAATAAATTTCTCAGTTGTTCTACTATTGAAGTAGGATTTGTTTCTTCAATTTTTTTAATATATTCATGTCCTTCATCTGTGATCGGTTGAAGCTCACCGTTTTCATCAAAATTACCTATATAACTGTCTAAGAACTTCTCGGGAATTTCATCAAATAAAAGTCTAAAAATGAATCCACCATAAAAACGTTGGTTAGGTAAAAAAGTATTTCCTTGGATTATGTAAGTTTCAAGGTCTTCACTCATTATATTAATGAATTCATTTAAATCTGACTCCATTACTTTAAGTGTTTTTTTATAGGTATCGTCAACTTGAGGTATACTTTTCGGGTCAACCCCAAAGTTATCCTCAAGCCATATTCGTGCGTTATAAAAATGCTCATCAACGTAAATTTTAAAAATTTGTTTTTTAGATATATCTTTTTTTATATTCTTTTGAATTTTAATCATTTCTTCTTTTAAAAATTGTAAAAAATCAAAATATTTTTTCCAAATTTCAGGATCTTTTGAAATTTTTGTAGGTAAGAATAAATATTTAATTAATTTTGTAGTATCTTTTTTTAATTCTTTTGGACCATTTGGACCAATCATGTCAAAAATTCTTATCGGATTAAACTCGCCATCTCTATATTCATTATAGAGATCTTTTGAAGTTTTCACTTTAACTTCAAAATCAAATTTTCTATTTACTAAACCAGACTCACCTGAAAAATTTTCTTTATAATGCTGAATTAATATATCCCTTATATTTTTTTCTTGTTCCAAACCTGCAACTTTAGATGTTCTTCCAAATAGAATGCCTCTTCCTTCGGTATCAATTTTTGGCATTTCTACGATTTTAAAAGTAATAAAGTTTTTGTTTTCTTGAATAATTTCTAATTCTTTAATTTTTAGATTATTAATACCTTCAACTTTATCATCTCTTAAAAATGAAGGCACTTTAGTTTTATCCCTTTCTTCTTTTGCCATTTGTTCAGCTTCTTCAATTGTTTCAGGCTCTTTTTTTTTTAAAGACTCATTTTTAATTCTTATCTGTTCATCAAATATTTTTTTCATTCCTACAAGCAGATCATCTCTATCCTTGTTAGATAAACCATATTTTTCAAATTTTTCTAATATTCCTGGATCATTAATAATATCTTCAATTTCATATGAAGTTATTTTTGAGCTAGGATTTACAAAATTAAAGGAAAATATAGTTGATTCATCTTTTTTTAAATTTGAAGAAAAATTTAATGCAAAAGTAGAATTTTTTGATCTATCAAAAGATAAAGTTTTAATGTTTGCAAAATCTGATCTGGTTAAATCTAAAAAATTACTACGAGAGCTAGTTCTGGTACTCTCTCTTAGTGCTAAAAAAAATTTCCATAATGAACTTTTTCCTGAACTATTAGGTCCATAAATAAGTGTTATAGGCGCAATTTTTAATGTGGCGTCTTCATTAAATGATTTAATATTTTTAAGTGAAAGATTACTTAACATATAATAAAGATAGCGGTTAAATTGATTTAATTCAACTTCTAGTAATTTTTAAATTATTGAAAAAAAACTAGATTGTCTGTACTTATAAAGTATGGAATCAGTACTAATAGTTTTAAACATTTTAACTTTGACCCTAATTATTATTGGGGGCTTTTATTTTTATCAAAGAAATTCAAAAAAAAAATTAGAGCAAGAAATTGAAGATCAGAACAATGAACTTGGTAAAAAGGATGAAATTAATGAACTAAAATCAACTTTTCAAGAGTCTTTCAATATTATGAGTAAAGAAATTGCAAGAGATATGACTGGCGCTTTAACTAAAGTGGATGAAAAAGTGGGAAATTTTAATAGTCAGGTTGAGTTACTAAATAAAAGCCAAGAGGGGATAAGTAAAATTTTAGCGGGTGTTAAAAAATATGGAACCCTTGCTGAATTTAGTTTAGATGCTTTAATTAAAGATTTATTACCAGTCTCTCAATTTATGACTAATGTTAAGATGAAGGAAGATACTAGTGAGAATGTTGAATTTGCAATCAAGCTTCAAGGAGATGTTCTGGTGCCAGTTGATAGTCATTTTCCAGTAGAAAAATTTAAAGCAATTACCGATGGTCATGACGCGGATGATAAAAGGGCTGTTGCAGACGCTAGAGCAAAATTAGCTACTGCTTTTAAAGCTAAGGCAAAAAGCGTTAATGAAAAATATATTGTTCCTCCAAAAACTACAGATTTTGCAATTGTTTATGCTCCAACTGAAAGTTTATATAAAGAATTAACTGAATACCAAGATCCAAGTACTAAAGAGTTATTAACTCAAGAATTAATGAAAAAACATAAAGTTGTAATCTGTGGACCAAACACTCTTTCAGCTTACTTGCAATCTTTACATATGGGTTTTCAATCTTTAAAAGTTCAAAAAGGAGCTACAGAAATTTATAATCACTTAAAAACAATAACTTCAAGATTTGGAAAACATTTTGAAAATATAATTTCTCTTAGAAAAAAATTAGAAGAAGCTATGTCCGTTGTGGATAAGTTTGGAACAGATGCAAGATCAATTACTAGAACTCTTGAAAGTATTAAAGACCCTGAACAACTTGAAAAAGCGGTTCAAACAGAAAATGTAGAAAAATTTGTTGAACATTCAAAACAAGCCAAAAATTAATTTCTTTTTTTCTCTAATAACGAATATAAGAAATCACATGGAGTGGAATAATAAATATAGCTATCCAAAATCAACTAGATCAATAGTAGATGGCTCAAGGCATTATTCTGTGAATGAGGAACGATTACCCTCAGTGACAACAATTTTAAAAGCAACTGAATCTGAGGAAAAAAAAGCATCTCTTCAAGCTTGGAAGCAAAGAGTAGGTCAAAAGCAGGCTGAAATTATTACTCGTGAAGCAAGTAGTAGAGGAAGCTCAATGCATGAATACTTGGAAAAATTTTTACTTGGAAAGTTAAATTTAGATTTACTAGGAGACAATACTAAAGAACGAATGATGGCAGACCAGATTATTGAAAATGGATTAAGAAATAAACTTGATGAAATTTGGGGCTGTGAGGCAACATTATATTATCCAGGAAAATATGCCGGAGCTGCTGACTGTGTTGGTGTTTATGAAAACAAAGAAACAATAATTGATTTCAAACAAAGTAATAAGCCAAAAAAAGATGAGTGGATCGATGATTATTATTTGCAATGTGCGGCGTATGCTTTAGCGCACAATACTGTTTATGGATCTAATATTACCCAAACAGTTATTTTACTTTGTACAAAAGATAACATGTTTCAAAGGTTTTTAATTGAGGGTGATAGATTAAAAGATTATCAAAATAAATTTTTAGAAAAAGTTGAACAATTTTATGCACAAAGGATAGCAAATTGAATTACGTAGTATGGGATATTGAGACAGATTCTGCCCAAACAGATTGGGCAACTATTATTGAAATTGGTGCGATTTTACTTGATGAAAACTTTAAAGAAAAAGAACGTTTTTCAGCGAGATGTAGGTTGCCTCAAGACAGAGTTCCAAGTGCTACTGCACTTTGTATCAATAAATCAAATGTAGACTTATTAACTAAAGGCAATTTAAGTCATTACGAAATGTTAACTCAGGTTGAACAAAAATTTAGAGAATGGTCACCTGCAACCTTTTTAGGCTATTCAAGTATCAACTTTGATGATGAAGTAATTAGAAAAGAATTTTTTAAATCTTTAAGAAAGCCATATTTGACAAACACAGAAGGAAATGTTCGTCATGATGCCTTAAATATTGTTAGAGCAGCATTTGCAATCGATGATGATGTTTTAAAAACTGAATTAAATCCTAAAGGAAATAAATCAATGAAACTAGAGTCTTTAGCAAGATTAAATGGGTTTGAGTCTGCTGGAGCACACTCTGCATTATTTGATACTGAACTTACTGTTAAGGTTTTAGATTTAATTAAACAAAAACAACCAACCCTTTGGCAAGAATATTTTAAAACAAGTAGCAAAGTAATTGTTGAGAACATGATTAAGCAAGAAAAAATATTTACTCTTAATGAATATTTTTATGGAACAAGTCGATTATATTTATGTGCTCCACTACATCCAAATGCTTGCATGCATCCAGTATATAAATGGGGTCAAGCAGTAGATTTAAGAGTTGATATTGAAGCTATCCAGAAATTAAATTATGAGGATCTAAAAAAAGAGATGAAAAAATCTCCTAAGTTTTTAAGAACTATCAGATCAAATAAAGCACCAATAATTTTAGATCAAAGTTTTGGAATGAAAGTTGAACCATATAGCAAACTGGATCCTAACTTGATTAAAAAAAGAGCTGAGTTAGTTAAAACTAATGAAAAATTTTCACAAAATATTTGTAATATTTTAAGAGAAGCTGCTGAAGAGAAAATGGAAACCTCTTCACAAGAGGATATTGAGCCAGAAGAGTCTATTTATTCTGGAGGTTTTACCTCAGCTAAAGATCAAGCTTTATTTCCTAAATTTCATACAGGAGACTGGAAAGAAAAGTTTGCTTTATTAGATAAATTTGAAGATGAAAGATTGGTTACATTTGGCCATGGCCTTATATTTAATGAGGCACCTGAAATTTTACCAAAAGAAATTCATAAAAAAATTAAACGTCGTATAGCTTCAAGAATACTGAGCACTAATAAGGAGAAATGGTGGACAGTCTCTGCCTTTTATTCAGAGTGTGATGAGATTAGAGAGAATGAAGATAAGATGTTTTCATTCAAAAACGTAGATGAAAAGCTTAAATTTTTAGATGGAATTAATGAATATGTGATGAATCTAGAACAAAAGTATTCAGACGCATAATTTAATAAATCAAAAAAATCTATTTTTGCCCATTGAATAATCAATTGAATCAATTATATCAGTGATATGCTAAATGATTTTAAAGACGAAGATTTTGATAGTAAAATAAAAAACGAAGATATTTCAGTTATCCAGTTCTCAGCTGCTTGGTGTGGACCTTGCAAGGCTCTTGTTCCAGTAATGACTAAGCTTTCAGACGAATATAAAGACAAAGCTGGTTTCTATTACGCAGACATCGAAGATGGTGGGATTAATACTGGAAGTGCTGCAGGAATAAGAGGTGTACCAACAGTTATTATCTACAAAAAAGGTGTTGAAGTAGATAGAAAAGTTGGTGGAGTTCCTGAAAGTCACATGAAAGAATTTTTAGATAAAAATATCTAATTTAAATTCAATACTTCCCCTGCAAGATAAAGAGATCCAGTAATTAGGATAATATCGTTTTCCTTGACCGGAATTGACCTAATAGCATCCTCTATATTTTTTTTGTAATTGATATTTATGAAGCTATTTAGCTTATCTTTAAGCTCTTTTCCTTTAATTGAGTTTGGTTGATTAGGGATATCAATAGTGGTCAAGGTTTTAACATTCTTAAAGAAACTCATGTATTCGTTATGATCTTTGTTAGCCATCATTCCTAAGATGATATGTTTATTACAATCCAAACTTTCTAAATATTCATTTAATACTTTTGCCCCTAAAGGATTATGCGAACCATCAACAAAAAGTTGATGATCTTTAACAAGCTCTTTAAGTTTACCTGATTTAATTTCCTGTAATCTTGCAATACTGTTTATTTTTGTAATTCCTTTTTTGATATGTTCATCTTTTATATCAAAATTTTTTAAAGTTCTTAACGTTGTAATAGCGGTTGAGATATTCTCTAATTGAAATTGTCCTTCAACATTAGGCATTGGTAATTTTAGACCACCCAACTGATCCTCATAATAAAAGAAATCGTTTTCTTTAATAGTAAAACTATAATTTTCATTATGAAAAAACTTATTTGAACTATTATTTGAGATTGTTTTTTTAATACTATCTGTAATTTCTTTAGAACTTTGTTTTGCAACTAAAATATTTGAATTTAAAAGAGTTGAAGTTTTCTCATAAATAATTTTTTCAACAGTTTGTTCATTTTCAGGTAACCAATCTAAATGATCAAGACCGATGGAAGTTACAATACTAGCTAGATTATTTTTAAGAATATTTGTGGCGTCAAATCTATGAAATAAGCCAGTTTCTATTAGATTGATATTATCTGGGTATTGAGAGGCTTTTAAAAAATAAGCAGCAGTTAATATCTCAAAAAAAGTAATGGATTCATTATTGTTAGCACTTTCAATTTCTTCAAACAAATTTGCTAACTCTTCATCATTAAGTTCTTCATTATTAAAAACAAATCGTTCATTGATACTTTTGATATGTGGACTAGTGTAGATATTACATTTGATATTTGCTTCTTTTAAAATAGCAAACATTGCTTGAATTGTTGAATACTTTCCATTGGTTCCTACAATTGAAATTGCTTTAAGTTTATCTTGAGGATTTCCTAATCTTTTACAGAGATTTTGAATACGATCTAAACTAAGATCTATTTCTTTAGGATGCAGCTCTTGTAAGCGACTTACTATCTTCTGAAGTTTCATTTTGCTCAGAACTTATAACAGAATTTTGCTTTAACAATATTGATAATAAAGTTCCTATTTTTGATGCAAGATCTTTACGTTCAACAATTAAATCAACAAAACCTGTTTT
Organism: Pelagibacteraceae bacterium AG-319-F18; assembly: GCA_003283905.1. Lineage (GTDB taxonomy): Bacteria > Pseudomonadota > Alphaproteobacteria > Pelagibacterales > Pelagibacteraceae > Pelagibacter. Next base: position 57,082 of record QBXA01000002.1, read on the forward strand.
TTCAACATATTCACTTTTTTGAAATCCTTCAGGTAATTCTTCTTTAACCGTTCCTTGAATTACGCGAGCCCCAGCGAATGCTACGAGGGCGTCGGGCTCTGCAATATGAATATCACCTAACATTGCATAACTAGCGGTAATGCCGCCCGCAGTTGGATCCGTCAATACAACTATATAAGGAAGACCTGCGGCTTTAACCTCATTAATTGCAAGTGTCGTTCGGGTCATTTGCGATAATGAGATTAATGATTCTTGCATTTTCATTCCTCCCCCTGATGAGACCATCAATAAAGGTTGTTTATTTTCTATTGCATGTTGAGCGGCAAATAAAAAAGCTTCTCCTTCAGCAGCACCTATACTTGCACCCATAAAATCAAAGTCTGATGCGATTGCAGTAATTTTTATTTGATTGATAGATCCTTCTGCTATTACCATACTACATTCTAAGCCTGTTTTTTTACGAGCAGCTTTTAATCTCTCTTTGTATGGTTTAGAGTCTGTCCAGTTTAGAGGATCATCTTTTGGAATAGAGGTTTTAAATACTTCATAATTATTTTTACCGAATAAGATATCAAATCTTTGGCTAGGTTTAATTCGGTGATGTTTGTTACAATCAGGGCAAACCCATAAGTTTTGTTCTAAATCTTTTTTAAGAATGGGACCTCTACAACAACTAGTCCAGTCTGACTTAGCTATATCTTCTTTTGAAGCTCTTTCATGAAAAGCAGTTTTAATTTTTTCTGAAGCCTTAATTATTTTTTGTAACCAATTAACCATATTATTTTAATTCTTCTGTAAAATTTTTCACTAAATTGCCTAAACTTTGTGGTAAATCTTTGTTCTCAATATTATCTTGAATATATTTTACAAATGCCGATCCAACAATAACGCCATTACAGCCACTATTAGCCATTTTTTTAGCATCTTCAGGACTCTTAATTCCAAATCCTGAACAAATCGGAATATCAGTTAAATTTCTAATTCTTTTTACAAAATTTGTAACATCAGCTTCATTTGCTGATTTAACTCCAGTTACGCCTGACACATTGACTTGATACAAAAATCCGGAAGCTATTTTAACAATATCTTTAAGTCTGTTGTCATCAGTAGTAGGGGCAACTAATTTAATAAGTGATAATCCATTTTTATTTAGAGCTTCCCTTAGTTGATTTTCTTCTTTTAACTCATGAGGAGCATCGACAACTAAAACAGCATCAGCACCTGCTACTTTAATATCGTCTACAAAGTTTGAAATAGGGTACTTGTATAAATTAGCAATATAACCCATCAATACAATTCCCACATCCTGATTGTATTCTCTAATATCCTTAACTAGCTTAATAATATCATTAAGATTATGACCATTACTTAATACATGATCGTGAGCAGCTTTAATAATAGGTCCTTCCGCAGATGCTTCTGATGTGCAGTAACCGATTTCCAAAATAGATACTCCATTATTAATGGCTTCCTTGATTAACTCTAAACTTATTTCTGGAGTGGGGTAACAGCCTACAAAATAAGAAACTAATTTTGTTTTAGGAAGTTTTTCAGCAAAAATTTTTTTAAGTCTATCACTCAAAGTCTTTACCAATATGTTCTTGAATTGTATTAAGGTCCTTCTCGCCGGTCCCACATAGGTTCAAACAAATAAGATAATCTTTAGGTTTATTCTTTGCTTGTTTTATTAATTCAGCTGCACCAGCCATTGGCTCAAGCGCACTACAAATTCCTTCAGTTGAAGCTATAAGCTTATAAGCCTCTAAAATTTCTTTATCAGTTGCACTTGTATATTTAACAACACCTTGATCTTTTAAAAATGCATGTTGAGGGCCAACGCTAAAGTATTGAATACCCGCTCCTAGAGATGAGCCACCTAAAGATTTAGATCCATCATCTGTTTGAAGCATATACGTTTTCATCCCTTGCATAATTCCTGGTGTACCATTTGATAGTGCAGCAGTTTCAGCAGCCTCTACACCTATCTTAATAATTTCTGGTTCATCTAAAAATTCATGAATCATACCAATTAAGTTACTTCCACCGCCACAACACGCGATTAACATATTAGGCAATCTTCCTTCTTGTTCCATTGACTGTTCTCTAATTTCTCTTCCAATTACACTTTGAGCAAATTGAACAATTCTTGGATAGGGTGCGCTAGAAACAGCAGAACCACATATGTATGCATAGTCTGGATTACTTGAAAAAGTTTTGATAGCTTCTGTAATAGCTTCTTTTAATGTCCCAGGTACACTTTTTAATTCTGCTCCATAGTGTTTAGCTTTGATTATATTTTGGTTTACCCTAGCTATATCTATATCACCCATCACGCCGGTTAGAGGCATGCCAAATTTAGCAGCAACTGCAGCTGTAGCTGAAAAATGTTGTCCAGCTCCTGACTCACAGATTAATGCTTTTTTACCCATTCTTTTTGCTAATAATACTTGAAACAATGAGTTGGTCACCTTATGGCTTAAAGTGTGATTAAGATGTTCTCTTTTAAATAAAATTTTTGCACCACCTAATTTCTTTGTAAGATTTTCTGCATAGTATAGCGGGGAAGGTCTACCAATATAATGCTTACAGTGATAATTAAATTCATCTAAAAAACTTTGATCTTTGATTGCATCTTCAAAGCCTTGGTTTAACTCATGCAAAACGGGCATAAGTGTTTCGCCAACTGCCATTCCACCCATAGCAGAGTTACCCTCGCCAAAATAACCTAACTCATTAGGGCCTGTTTTATATGAATTTTTTGTCATAGATAATTTTTAAGAACTTATATTATGGACTGTATTTAAAAACTTATCAATTTTATTTATATCTTTAACACCTTTTTTAGACTCTAAATTACCACTGACATCTATTAAAAAAGGCTTATCCTTAAAATTATTTAAATCATCAGTTTTGATATCGCCAGCTACCATAATTGGCTTTGAACTATTTACATTATCTAAAAAATTATGATTAAAAGACTCTGTTTTTTCATAACCTTTAGAGTCAAAAAGCAATATGTCTGCAATATCTTCAAAAGCTTCATGCTTATTGACGTCATCTTGATTAGATACTGTAAGAACTGAAATAATTTTTTTATTATACTTTTGCTTAATTTTTTTTATTTCTTCAGGTTTACAGTCATAAATTTGATAATAATCAAAAGGCAGATGTTTAATTTCTTCTAAAATATCTTCATCAGGTTTTACAAGTACTGCTACAAAATTAGATTTTTTTTTATCTAATGTTAATAGTTCGTTTAGTTTTTCAACCTCAACATATCTTGAGCTTTTTTTATAATTACAAATGAAACCAATAAATTGAGGTGGGTAGGGATGATTGATTATAAAATTAAGAGTATTGAGATCTGAAATCCCACAGATTTTAGACCCCTTAATCATTTATTTAAATGGTTAATTAATCTTTTAACATTGTTTTTGATATTTCCTTTAATTAAGGATCTTCCCATTACGATTCCAGATACTTTATTTTTAAAAGCATCATTAGGGTTCATTATTCTTGATTGATCGTTAGCATTATCTCCAGGTAGTCTTATTCCAGGAGTTACAATAAATAAGTTTTTATATTTTTTTCTAACCAATTTTGCTTCTTGTGCAGAACACACAATACCATCACAACCTGATTTTTTTATTAGATCAGCTTGCTTTAATACTAATTGTTGTATGGACTTTGTGTGTCCTATTTCTTTAAGCGATTTATTATTAAGGCTTGTGAGAATTGTTACAGCAAGCACTTTTAAATCTTTATTGATTGATTTAGCTTTCTTTTTAATAGCCTTTAACATTTCAAGACCACCATTTGCATGGACGGTTATATATTTACATTTTTTTAGATCTTTTAAACTATCTACGGCAGATAATGCTGTTTGTGGAATATCGTTAATTTTTAGATCAAGCCAAAAATCTTTTTTAAAATTTTCTAAAAATTTTCTTCCATTTTTAGAGTAAAAAAATTGTAAGCCAAATTTTGGAACAACTTTGAGTTTATTTGTCTGTGTTTGTTTTATTATTTTTTTTATTTCACTTAAATTGGAAGTATCACAAGCAACAAAAATGTTTTTATGTTTCATCGTTTAATTTTTTAAACAAGTCTTTTGACATTTTAAAGTGAATTGTTTTTTTTTGAGGCGTGTTTACCTTCTCGCCGGTTTTGGGGTTTCTACTGATCCGAGCATTTTGAATATTTGTTGAAAATACACCAAAACCTCTAAGTTCTACTCGATCTCCTCTCTTTAGAGCTCTTTTAATTTCATTTAAAATTATATTGGTAAATTTCTCGAGATCTTTTTTAAGAAAATTGGGATAGTTTTTGGAGAGTTGTTTTAAAAGCTTTGATTTTACAATAGCCAATTTAAATCTTCTGTTTATTCTTTATCTTTATCTTTTTTTTTTAAATCTTCAGAAAGTGATGAGAATGGTAAGTTTTTACCTGAACCTTCAGATCCATATTTATCTAAAGCTTCTTTTTTCTCAATTTCTTCTAATAGTTTAATACTTAAAGCTACTTTTCTCTTATCTAAATCAAGGTCAGCTATTACACAGTCAAGTTTTTCTCCACCTGTCCATCTGCTTGGTCTAGCATCAGCAGCATTAATTGCGATTGCTGACTTTTTAATTTGGAAATCCATTTCACAACCTTCAGGTCTAACTGTTAAACCTTTATTGTCAGTAGATATAACTTTAACTGTAATTGTTTGGTTTTTAGATTTATCTTTAAACCAATCAAAAGGATCAGCTTGAGTTTGTCTTAGACCAACTCTTATCTTTTGTTCTGAAACTTTTACCTCAAGTACTTTAACTTTAATTTTATCACCTTTTTTATATTTCTCTAATTCTTCTTCACCATTGTTAAGATAAGTTAAATCATTGCAATGTAAAAAAGCTTCTACATCTAAATCCTCAACTTTTACAAATAATGAATATTCGTTTTTATTAACAATTTCTCCCTCAACAATTGTTCCAACAGGATATTTTTTTTCAAATGTTTCAAATGGATTGTCTTGAGTTAATCTATGTGAAATTGCTACACGTCTTTTTTCTTTATCGATTTCAGTAATTATACAATTTATCTCATCACCAATCTTAAACATTTTTTTAGCTGAAATATTTTTCTTAGTCCAACTTAGTTCACTTGAGTGAAGTAAAGTTGTAAGTCCTGGTTCTAATTCACAGAATGCGCCAAAGTCCATTAATTTTACAACTTTCACTTTATAAATTTTATTTAATTCGTAGTTTTCAATATGTTCAAAAGGATCAGGTGATAATTGTTTTACAGAGCATCCAACTTGTAGTTTTTCATTATCTACAGTGATTACTTTTAAGTCATGTTTCTCACCAATGTTAAAAACTTCATCAGGATGATTAACTCTTGAATAAGAAATTTCCTGTAAGTGAACTAAAACATCTAATTCGCCATTTACGTTAAAGAAACATCCAAAAGAGCTATAACCTTTAACTTCAGCACCTTTAATAATATCTCCAACTTTGTATTTTTCTACAATTTTAGCTTTATCTTCTTTTTTAAATGATGAAATTATTTCTCTTCGTGAGACACAAGCATTTCCTCTAACTTTATCTAATTTTATTAAAGCGAATTTTTGAGGTTCATTCATTAAATGGCTAATATCTTTTAATGGTTTGTCACTTATTTGTGACCCAGGTAAAAACATAAGAGAACCTGTATCTATGTGTTCAACAATACATCCACCCTTACATTTTGATGTAATTTTACCCATGATTGGTTCATTTTTTTCGTAAGCTTCAACAAGTTTGTCCCAACCTTTAATTTTTTGAGCTTTGTTAGCAGAAACTAGCACTTCTCCATGTTTATCCTCAATTTTTTCTAATAATACTGGAATTATTTCACCTATTTTTATTTTTTCTCCAAGACCCATGCTTTTTAATTCATTAACATCAAGTACTGGTTCACTCTTTAAGCCCTCAACAAATAAGAAAACGAATTTTTCTGTTATTTTATTAATCTTACCCTCTATTATTTTTCCTTCTTCAATTCGGATTTTAGAGAGTTGACTATTAAGTAGTTTTTCGAATTCTTGTGATGCTGGATTTGATAGGTCTTTATAAATTTCCATTAATTATTAATTTTCCTGTCTATAATTTTTTTTATTTTTAAAAAACAGGCTCTTTTAGTAAGTTTCGATGTATTTAGCAACACTGAATCTTTAGTTTTCTTTAAGGGTGATATTTTTCTATTATAGTCACTTTTATCACGTTTTTTGATGCTTTTTAGCACTTCTTGAAAGGAAATTTTTTTCTTTAGACTTTTTAGCTCATTATATCTTCTAAGAGCTCTTGTTTTTACATTTGCTGTTATAAAAAATTTAAAATCTGCATCAGGTACAATATTGTAAGTGATATCTCTTCCATCGAGACAGGATCCTTTATAACTCTTTGGAGGATTATAGGCAAAATTTAACTGAAAAGAATGGACAAGTTTTCTTGTATTTTTTACTTTCGATATAATTGACGCTTCTGTTCCAACTTCATCTGACAGTAGACCTTTATTTGCAAGATCTTTTACTTTCAAGGTTTTAATTTTAGATTTGATGAAATTTTGATTAAATTTTTTTGGAAACTTTATTTTTAGATAAGCAATCATTCTATAAATTTTTCCAGTATCTAAATAAAAAAGATTGTAATGTTTAGAAATTGCCTTTGCTAACGTCCCAGCTCCTGCGGCAGCTGGGGAATCAATTGCAATTTTAATAATATCTTTTCTTTTAATCATTATTTTTTTAAATCATCTATTATATTTAAGAATTTAGGAAAAGAAGTTTTTATAGAGTCTTTATCATGTATATTCCAAGTTCCACCAAAAGTTAAGGCTGCTATTACACTTGTCATAAAAACTCGATGATCTTTTAAATAATCTTTAATAATAATCTTTTTATTAATTTTTAACTTAGGGTTTCCGAATATTTTTATGGAGTTATCAGTTGCAATTGTTTTAATTCCCATTTTATTTAAAATCTTTGCACCCCATTTAAGTCTAGGACTTTCTTTTTGATTAAGTTCCCCAATATCTTTGAAGTGAGATACTCCACTTGCTTTAGCAGCAACTAAAAAAATAATTAAAAATTCATCAATGGCTCCACTATTTAATTTTGGTGGACAGTTAATTGCTTTTATTTTTCTAGTGCTAGTAATTGAAATATCAGCTATTAGTTCACCTTTATAATTTTTTTTATTTTTAAATTTAATATTAACACCCATTTTTTTTAAAATAGTTATTATCCCAATTCTAGATGGATTTATGTTTATGTTTTTTATTAGTAACTTTGAGTTAGTTGATAATGCTGTTAAAACGACAAAAAAAGCACTTGAGCTGATATCTGAAGGTATCTTATAGTTTAGAGGTTTAATTTTTTTTGCTTTTTTTACTACTATTAAATCATAGTTTTTTTTCTTTTTTACCTTTAGGGGTAATTCTAAATATTTACACAAAAGCTCAGTATGATTTCTTGATTTTTTTGCTTTGATATATGTGTTTCCTGCCGTTTTTAAGCCTGCAAAAATAACACTACTTTTGCATTGTGCAGACCCTTTATTTTCTAAGTAATTTATTGGCAAAGGATTTTCTTTTCCAAGTATTGTTAATGGTAATCCTTTTTTTCTAAGTTTAATATTTGCACCAAATTTTTTTAATGGTTCTGCAATTCTATAAAAATCTCTTTTAGATAAACTTTTGTCACCAGTAATTTTTATTTTATGTGGTGTATCTATTAAAAGACCCATAATCAATCTTCCTAAAGTTCCCGAATTTTTTGAATTTATTGTAATATTTTTTTTATATTTATATCCATTTGGTCCATTACCAATAATAGTGCAATAATTTTTGCTTAATTTTACTTTTGCTCCTAATTTTTTTACTGCATTGATAGCAGCCAGAACATCATCAGATAAAAGTAAATTATAAGCTTTTGACTTACCTGTTGCTATTGAAGAAAACAAAACCCATCTAATACTTAAGCTTTTATCTCCCGAAACAGTTATGCTTTTATTGAAATCTTTAATCTTATTTTTTACGATGATTTGATTGGCCATTAAATTTATTTAAAATTAAACGAGTCACCAAAATACGCACTCTTAGCATCTATATTATTTACTAATTCTTGAGGCGAACCTTCTGCAACAATTTTACAGTTACTAAGTATCATAGCTTTATCTACACAAGCTAGTAAGTCTCTAGCTTGGTGATCACATATGCATATTGTTATATTTGACTCTTTTTGCAAGTTTACGATTATTTCTTGTAACATTTTAACCGTTAAAACATCAAGCGCTGCAAAACATTCATCTAAAAGAAGAACCTTTGGATCACTTAATAGTGATAAAGCAATAACCAACTTTTTCTTTTGTCCACCAGATAAAAATTTAGCTTTAACATCTTTTAAATTTTCTAGTTCAAATTTTAAAATTAAGGAATTAATTTTATATTCTTCTTTACTTTTATCGTTAATTACAATTTCAGCGATCGCTTTTAAATTTTGATATAAGGTTAGATCATTAAAATAACCACCATGTTGTGGAACATAACCTATATGGAATTTTTTTGTTCTCAAATATATTGGGTAATTTAAAACGTCTGTATTACTTAATTTAATTTCGCCGCTATTTGGCAGTATTAACCCTGTTATTAAGTTAAAAATTGTACTTTTTCCAACTCCATTGGGACCGAGCATTCCAAAAATTTGACCTTCATTTATTTTAAAACTTATATTATCTAAAATTAACCTACTTCCATATGAAAGATTAATGTTTTCAAAAGAAATAATCGAGTTAGGTTTTTTGTGAGATTTAATTCTAAATTGTTTAATTAATCCCATTTTAATTTATATTTGTAACATTAACTTGTTCACTAGAATTATACATGAAAATTTTTGTATCTTTAGTTGTTGTATCGAGTTCTATTACATCTGCTTTCATAGTATTTTCAAGATTTTTGTAAATAACATTTCGTGAAATAATTAATAAATTCTTCATCATGGAGAAATCTAAATAATCACCTGTTATTATATTGTCAACATAATCTATTTTTACATTTTTTGAAAAAATTGTGTCATAATTTATGGTGTTATATTTGCCATAATTTGAGGTAATAATAATTAATTCAGAATTTTTAACTAATTTGATATAAGCCGTCACATCAGTAAGAAAAATTATATCACTATTATCTAAGTCAATTTCACCTTCTTTTGCGACAAGAATATATTCATTACCTTTCAAATCTCTTGATGTATAATTTATATCTTTGATGATATTAGACTTATAGACAACTTCTTCTTCAATAACTGTTGTTGAATTAGCTGTTTTAGATACTAAGCTTTCATCTTTTTTAAAATATTTTGAATAAACAAACCAAGTTATTATTATTAAAGATATGATTAATAATGTCTTTAGAAAAATTTTTTTTTTCATCAACCAATGTCTGATTGCAGAATATTGTGTATATGAAGAACGCCTATTGTTTTATTCTTATTTTTTTTATCATGTACGCACAGTGAGGTAATTTTTTTTTCATTCATTAATGCTAAAGCTTTTGCTGCAAGAGATTGTTTGTCTATACTAATTGGATTTTTTGTCATTATTTTTGTTACATTCATATCACTTAAATTTTGTTTCTTTTCATTAAAACGTCTAATTTGACCATCGGTAATTATACCAGTAGTCTTTTTATATAAATTTTGAACAATTAAAACTCCTAGTTTTTTATTACTCAATATTTTGATAGCATCCTTCATATTTAAATTTTCTTTTACAAATGGAATTTTGTTTCCTATTAACATTATGTCTTCAACAGTTTTTAATTGAACTCCAAGACTGCCAGCAGGGTGTATTTTTTTAAAATCAAATTTGCCAAATTTTTTATATTGCATAGCTGATATTGCTAAAGCATCTCCTAAAGCTAGCTGTGCAGTAGTGCTTGAAGTTGGCACAATACCACCAGACTCTTTTACTTCAGGAATTACTAGTTTTATGTCTGAAGCTTTATATAAAATAGAGTCTTTTTTTGACATAATTCCTATCAAAGTAATTTTATTTCTATTTGCATATTGAATTATATTTTTGAGCTCATTAGTTTTGCCTGAATAGCTGATTAAAATTAAAATATCTTTTTTTGAAATACTTCCCAGATCTCCATGAGAAGAGTCGCTTGCAGATAAATTAAATGATGGAGTGCCAACTGATGATAGGGTTGCTGATATTTTAGCAGCTATCAATCCACTTTTACCTACGCCGCATAAAATTACTTTGGATTTACATTTTGCAATTTCAACTACTGCTTTATTAAATGAGTTATCAATTTTTTTTTTTAATTTTTGTAATGCTAGTATCTCAAGATCAATTACTTTTTTTGCTAAGGGTATAAATTTTTTATTCATCAATGGGACCAGATATCATCTTTAAATAATGCTAAGTCTAAATTTACTCGAGTTTTTAAAAATTTTAAGCAATCTTTATATAGCTCGATTCTATTTTCTCTTTCTAGTATTTTATTTAGTTCTTCATGAATTTTATGTAAATAAACCACGTCATTAGCACAATATTTCAATTGAGCTGGAGACAACTCGCCACCAAAATCTGAACTTTGAAATTGTTTGCTAATATCAATATTAACAAATTCTTTTATCAATGTTTTTAATGAGTGACTATCAGAGTAAGATCTTGCCAATTTCGAAGCAATTTTAGTATCAAGAATGTTATTAGTGTCTGTTTTTAAATAGTATTTGATATGAGCAATGTCTGCTCTTCCGTAATGGAATATCTTTGTAACTTTTTCATCAGCAAGAAATTTTGTTAAATTTGGAGCGTTATAATTTTTTCTATCAAATTGAATAATATGAGCATCTGAATTTCCTGAAGAAATCTGAATTAAGCAAAGAGGATCTCGTCTGACATTTAGACCCATAAACTCTCCGTCAACAGCTATTAGATTGCCTAAATCTAAATCATCTGGTAAATCATTTTTGTGAAGTTGAATATTATTACTCATTTCTTAACATATATAACGGAATTTAAATGAAAGCAAAAAATTGTCTAATTTTTGGTGGTAGTGGGCAAATTGGTCGAAACTTAATTAGAAAGCTAACAAAAAATAACTATAGAGTAACTGTTGTTACACGTAATATTCATCAAAAGAGCTACATAATTAAAACCCAGGCTAATGCAGGGTATATTGATGTGGTAGAAGCTAATATTTTTGACGAAAATAAAATTAGAATTCTATTTAAAAAAGCAGATATCTGCATAAATTTAATTGGAATTTTATTTGAAAAAAAAAGAGGCAATACATTTAAAAATATTCACTCAGTTTTACCTTCACTATTAGCTAAACTTTGTAAAGAATATAATATTAAGCATTTTGTTCACTTATCTGCTTTAGGAATAAATGATGCAATAGACTCTGATTACGCAAAAAGCAAATTAGAAGGAGAGAGCAATGTATTTAAAAATTTCCCGTTAGCTACTATCTTAAGACCATCAGTTGTATATTCTGTAGACGATAATTTTACTACGAACTTTATGACTTTATTAAATAGATTGCCAATTTTTCCAATATATTACGAGGGTAAGACAAAATTTGCACCAATTCATTGTTCAGATTTAACAGATACTATTTATCATGTGATCTCTAAAAATATTTATTCTAAAATAATTGAATGTGTTGGTCCAGAAATTATAACTTTCAAAGAACTTTTAGAAAAATTACAGATATTAATCGGTAAAAAAAGAATTTTGTTACCTTTCCCTTTACCAATTGCAAAGTTGACAGCAAGATTTTTTGAAATTTTACCAAACCCTTTGCTTACAAGAGATCAATTGAGATTATTAAAATATCATAATGTTTCATCTAGAAAATATAAAACTAATTCAGATATTGGAGTCCCAAGTGTCAGGTTTTTTGATCAAGAAATAAAAAAATACTGCTTTATGTGGAGAGATGGTGGACAATTTTCTACAGAAAAATATCTATTAAATAATGAAGATTTAGATAACAAGGCTAAAAATTAATTTTTAGGCTGACTGTATTTTTTTTCCAATAAATTCGGGTACTTCTTCTTTTTCTGTAACTTCTTCTTTTTTACCTTTAGGCTGGTAAGCATATAAAAGATGTAATTTACAATAAGAAAAGTCTTTTAAAGATGATCTACCACAAAAATAAAACGATTTTTCATCTGGATGTCCAATTGGCCATTTGCATGAACTATCATCTAATTCCTCTAATTGTTTAGGGTTTTCTGGTTCAAAATCTTTTTCAATAATTAAAGATTTAAATTTACTTTTTCTACTTCTTTTAATTTTGTTGCGTTTTTCTTCTTGAGAGTTTTCGAAATTTTGATTTGAAGTTGATGTTCTTGTTTTAATTTTTGCAGATAGGTTTAATCTATGAGCTTTACCAATTACAGCGTTTCTACTTATACCACCAATAATTTCAGCAATTTGGCTTGCAGTACTCCCTTTGCCCCAAAGCTCTTTTAATTTATTAACTTTTTCTTCGTTCCAGCTCATTATCTATATGTAGTATTACAGTTTATATTGATAACAATATACAGATACATTAAGAAATTAAACAAGTAAAATCTCAAAGTTATCAACAAAAATATCTCAAAACTGTTTTATATGTATTTTCAATCATAACTTGTATCTAATAAATAAAAATTTATAAAAACTAATTAAAATTATGAGCTGTTTAGCAAAAAATTATAATAGAAAAAAAATTTCATTTAAATATGGAAAGGGCAGTTTTTTATATTCAACAAATGGAAAAAAATATTTAGATTTTGTTCAGGGTATAGCTGTAAATTCTTTAGGTCACGTACATCCTAAGCTAATTAATGCGGTAAGCAAACAATCAAAAAAACTTTGGCATGTCTCAAATGCATTCCAAATCCCAGAAGGAGAAATGTTAGCTAAAAAATTAGCTAAAAAAACTTTTGCTGATTATATTATGTTTCAAAATAGTGGTGCAGAGGCAACAGAGGCAGCGATAAAAGTTGCTAGAAGATATTTTTATTCAATTGGAAAACCAAAGAAAAATAGAATTTTATGTATTAAAAACAGTTTTCATGGAAGAACTTTAGCAGCAATTTATGCAAGTGGTTCAAAAAAAATGACAGAAGGTTTTGGGCCAAAGGTGAATGGTTTTGATCATTTTGAGTTTGGAAATCATAAATCTTTAAAAAATAAAATTACAAAAAATACAGCAGCTATAATGGTTGAAACTATTATGGGAGAGGGTGGTATTAAAGTAATACCAGATTGGCGTTTAAAAGATCTTAGAAAAATTTGTGATAAAAAAAATATATTATTAATATTAGATGAAGTTCAATGTGGAATAGGAAGATCAGGTGATTTTTTTGCTTTTGAAAAATCTAAGGTTAAACCAGATATCGTACCAATTGCAAAAGGAATTGGAGGAGGTTTTCCAATTGGTGCGGTTTTAATGAATAAAAAAGTTGCTTCAGGAATGACTGCAGGAACACATGGCTCTACTTTTGGAGGTAATCCTTTGGCAATGGCAGTTGGAAATTCAGTAATGGATATCATTTCTAATAAAAAATTCTTAAATAATGTAAAAAATATTTCAAAATATTTTTTTTCAAATCTAAATCATATTAAAAATGAGTATCCAAATATTATCAAAGAGATTAGAGGCAGAGGTTTGTTAATTGGAATACAGCTTAAGGTAGATCAAATAAAATTTATAAAAAAACTAATGGATAATAAATTATTGACTATAAGAGCTGCTGAAAATGTAGTCAGAGTTTTACCACCACTTAATGTGAAAAAAAACGAAGTTGACCAAGCTTTAAAGATAATTAAAAAAGTTTGCTCAGAAATTAATTAAGATGAAACATTTTATAAATTTAAAAGATATTTCAGCTAAAGATCTTAGAAAAATTATAGTTGATGCAAAAAAAAGAAAAAATTTAAGAAAAAAGTTAAGTACCTTGGAAGTTGATAAAGGGGCTCCCTTAAAAGGAAAATTACTTATACAAATGTTTGAAAAATCAAGTTTAAGAACAAGATTAAGCTTTTATTTAGCTATTAAACAATTAGGAGGGGGTACGATAACTTTAAGATCGAATGAACTGCATCTTGGACAAGGAGGTGAAAGCATAGCTGATACTGCAAAAATAATCTCAACGTATGGAGATGGTTTTATGCTAAGAACAGATAGCGATAAAAAAGTTGAAAATTTTAGAAACCATTTGTCAATTCCAATAATAAATGGTTTAAGTCCATCTTCACATCCAACTCAAGTTTTATCAGATGTGTTTACTGTTGAAGAGATAAAAAAAAAACCAATTTCAAAATTAAATATATGTTGGATTGGAGATTCTAACAATGTTTTAGATAGTTTAATAGCAGCTTCTGTTAAATTTTCATTTAAATTAAGTATAGGTTGCCCTAAAAAATTTGAACCAGGTAAAAAAGTTAGAGATTGGGTGAGAAAAAATAATACAAAGATATTTATTTATAATGATGCAAGAAAAGCAGTTAAGGAAGCTGATGTAATATTCTCAGATAAAGTTATATCTTTAAATGATAAGATTAATAAAAAGAAAAAAATTGAACAATTTAAAAAATTTAAAATTGATAAAAAATTAATTAAGTTGTCAAATAATGCTATTTTTTTGCATTGCTTACCTCGTGGAGAGGAGGTTAGTGATGAAGTTTTTTTAGGAAAAAAATCTCATGTCTGGCAACAAGCTCTTAATAGAGTTCATGTTCAAAAAAGTATTTTATTATATTGTTTTGGAAAATTAAGGTAGTGGTACTGGACTATCTGAATTTTGATTTAAATATTTTATAATAGAAGCTCTATCTTCTTCTTTTTTAAGTCCTGCATAAGCCATTTTGGTTCCTTTGATCCATTTTGTAGGCTTTGTTAAAAATCCATTTAGTTCTTCGAATGTCCATTCTTTTTCATATGCAGCTAGAGCTTTTGAATATTTGTAATCAGCTACTCCTCCAACTTTTCTTCCAACCACATTGTATAGTGCTGGTCCAATTTTATTTTTTCCACCCTTAACTATTGAATGACAGGAAATACATTTTTTAAAAAGTTTTTTTCCAGACGCAATATCTCCCATTGCCATTAATGTAATTATATCAATTTTATTTTCAGTTGT
Organism: Pelagibacteraceae bacterium AG-319-F18; assembly: GCA_003283905.1. Lineage (GTDB taxonomy): Bacteria > Pseudomonadota > Alphaproteobacteria > Pelagibacterales > Pelagibacteraceae > Pelagibacter. The sequence goes on from QBXA01000002.1 coordinate 72,257, forward strand.
AGACGAAGCAGTTGATACTTGTTTTACCTCAACTACATAGCCAGGTGTTTCTGGTTTATCTACATAAAAAATTACATCAGATAATTTATCAATTCCTATTACCATTAGAACAACCACTAAAATGGCTGCAACAATTTTGTTTATCTCGAAAGAATCCATTTTATTAATTTTATTTGAACCTATAACATGATAAATTAAAAAAATATCAAATTTTAATGTATAATTTTGTCTCTATTACTATTTAATAGATATAATAAAAATCAAATATTAATGAAAACATTGACCATTATACCATCAAGATTGTCAGCTACTCGACTACCAGGTAAGCCTTTACTAAAAATAAAAGGTTTATCAATCATTTCACATGTATTTAAAAGAGCTCAGGAAGCCAATATTGGTGATGTTGTCGTTGCAACAGAAGACCAAGAGATAGTAAATGATGTCATAAAAAATGGTGGTAGAGCTATATTAACAAGTAATGATCATAAAACGGGTACTGATAGAATTTATGAGGCATTAAAAAAATTAGAAATAAAAGGTGTAGACTTAATAATGAATTTACAAGGAGACGAACCAGCAATTAATATTGAAGATATCATTAGCTTAAATGAAAAAATGATTAGTAATCAAAGTAAAATGGGAACTCTTGCTGCTAACATTAAAAACCTTAAAGATTTAGAAAATGAAAATATCGTAAAGGTTATAACTAAAAAAGATCTTAATGAAGATGAGTTTTCTGAGGCAGAGATTTTTTTAAGAAAGTCTTCAAATAGAGATAAAACTTATCATCATATAGGAATTTATTGTTATTCAACTGAAATATTAGAAAAATTTGTAAAATTAAAACAATCTCAAAATGAAATTGAAAATAGATTGGAACAGCTAAGAGCGTTGGATAATAATATTGAAATAAATGTTGCTCTCGCTAAATCATCTCCAATAGGAGTTGATACTGAAGAAGATTATCTAGCCTTAAAAAAAATTATGAAATATAAAGATTAATGAGTAAAATTTATTTTCAAGGTACTTTTGGAGCATACTCTCATTTAGCCGCTTTATCAGTTGATTCTGATGCAGAAATATTGCCCTGTAAAACTTTTGATGAATGTTTTAATAAAGCAAGCCTAGAACCAGATTGTAAAATAATTATCCCTGAGTCAAACAGAATTACAGGAAATATCGGTATTGAATATTTGATCTTCAAGCACAGACTAAATATTTACAAAGAACATTTTCAAAAAATAGAACATAATTTATTAGGTCAACCTGGTGCAAAAACTAGTGATATAAAAGAAGTGTACTCTCATGCTCAAGGTTTATCTCAATGTTCAAAATTTATAAAAGATAACAATTTAGTAGAACATATTAGAGCGGATACAGCAGGCTCTGCAGAAATGATTTCAAAAATAAAAGATATAAAGCAGGCTGCAATAGCATCATCTTTAAGTGCTGAAATTTACGGATTAGATATTGTTAAAAAAAATATTGAAAATGAGAGTGGCAATTTAACAAGATTTTTAGTCATGGGAAAAAATATTTCTCAACCTGAATTTAAAGGTAAAAAATATATTACTTCTTTTTTATTTAAACTTAAAAGTAAGCCAGCAGCTCTGTATCAATCACTTGGAGGTTTTGCGATTAATGGAGTGAATTTAACAAAGTTGCAAAGTTATCCAGAAAAAAATACATTTGATTCATTCTTTTTTTTGTGTGATTTAGATGGACATATTGAAGATCTAAAAATTCAAAAATCTTTAAAAGAACTGGGTCTTCATTGTGAAGATTTTCACGTCTTAGGTGTTTTTGAGGCTGATAAGTTAAGAGATAAAAAAAAATAATCTTTTCTTGTAGAATAGAAAATATAACTGCTATAATAGTTTTGGAGGCTAGAGGTGGATTCTGCTTGAACCCGACCAGATCCTAACGGAAGCAGTCGTAGAGACAGTTATTCAGGTTCTAGTCTCCTTAAAATAAATAAAATGAATAACAACTCTAAAGTATTAGCATTAAAATATAGACCAAAAACTTTTGATGATCTTATTGGTCAAGAAGTAGTGGCTGAAACTATAACAAATTCCATCAAAGCAGATAAAATTCCTAATGCCTATCTATTCACTGGAATAAGAGGAATTGGCAAAACTACAACTGCTAGAATTGTTGCCAAAGGACTTAATTGTTTAAATGGCATAGAAAATTTATGCAAACAAGATCTATGTGACAATTGTAAATCTATAGCTGACTCTAGTCATATCGATGTACTTGAAATGGATGCAGCCAGCAAAACAGGAGTTGATGATGTTAGAGATCTAATCGAATTTTCTAGATATGGCCCTACTGTAGCAAAATACAAGATTTTTATAATTGATGAAGTTCATATGCTTAGTAAACAAGCATTCAATGCTTTGTTAAAAACACTTGAAGAGCCACCAGAATATCTAAAATTTATTTTTGCAACTACAGAAATTAAGAAAATACCAATTACAGTAGTCTCAAGGTGTCAAAGATTTGATTTGTGTAGAATTAAATCATCAGAATTATTTGAGTTTATTAAAGGTATAAAAGAGAAAGAAAATGGCAAAGCATCAGAAGAAGCTTTAAAGCTAATTGTCAAAATATCTGAAGGGTCAGTTAGAGATGCCTTGTCTTTGTTAGATAGAGCCTTGCTTAGTTTAGATGAAAAAACAGAATTAGACCTTAATGCTGCGCAAAAAATTTTTGGATATTTTGATAAATCTCAATTAATTAATTTATTTGAATTAATACTAAAAGGAGAAGAGGAAAAAGTTATTAGTATCTATAGAAAAATTTACGATCAGGGAGTTGAACCAAAAGTGTTTATTAATGATTTTTTAGAAATACTTTATTATTTTAAAAATATAAACTCATTATCTTTGGAAAGTACTAATTTTTCACTTAATGATGAAGAGTTTTTAAAAATTAAAAATATTTCTAATCAAGTAAAATCTGAAGTTTTAATTTTGTTTTGGCAATTTGCAATATCTTCACTTGAGGAATTAGATATTGTATCTAATCAACATTTATCTATTGAAATGTTTTTAATAAGGTTAATGCATTTAAGTTCAATCGAGTTAAACAAAAATATTGACCAAGAAGAAAGCAATGAAAATGTAGATAATCAAATAGATAATTTAGAAAAAAAACAAGGATTTGAAGACAATTCAAAAATTGTTAATCAGATAAAAAATATAGCCCAAGAAGATAAACACAAACCGGAGGTTAAATCCGAGATTAAAGCGATAGATAAAAATTTGATAAATTCCTTTGCTGATCTTATTGATATCTGTAATTTAAAAAAGGAAATTAAACTAAAATATGAATTAGAAAAAAATGTAAATCTTGTAAAATTTGAAAGAAATAGAATTGAAATTTCTTTTAATGATAATTTAGATAAAGATTTTGTAAAAGATATTTCTTCAAAACTTTTTGAATGGACTGCTGAAAGATGGATTATTACTTTTAGTAAATCTAAAGGAGAGATGTCAGTAAAAGAAAAACAAAAGAATAAAAAAGATGAATTGATTAATGAGATTAAAAATTCGAAAATCTATAAGATGGTAATGAAAAAATTTCCTGATGCAGAACTTATAGATGTTAAGTTGAATGAAAAAGAAAAGGATTAAAATGACTGATTTTACAAAGATTTTGGATAAAGCTAAAGAATTAGAAGCTAAAATGAAAGAAAACCAAGAAAAAATTAAGGAGATAAAAGCTGAGGGAGTTTCAGGCTCTAATTCAGTCAAAATTACTCTTGATGGTGAAGGTGAGATGCAAAAAATTGAACTTTCTGATGAGATAATCAAAGAAAATAAGACAATAATTGAAGATTTAATTGTTGCAGCTCATAATAGTGCAAAATCACAATTGAAAACAAAGACCACAGAAGAAATTTCAAAAGCTGCTGGAGGTTTTGGAATTCCTGGTTTTAAATGGCCTTTATAATTAATAATGCAGAATATTAGCGAGATTGATGAATTAATTAAATTAATTTCAAAGCTTCCAGGTTTAGGACCTAAGTCAGCTAAAAGAATAGTTCTAAAACTTATTAATAACCGAGACGAGTTAGTAAAACCTATCGCAAACACACTAGCCCAGGTTTATAAAAATGTAACAAGATGTAATTCATGTGGTTCATTAAAATCTAATTTAAATGGGTGTATTAATTGTGAAAGTTTGAAAGAAAAATATACAAAAATTTGTGTTGTAGAAGATATTGCAGATCAGTGGTCAATTGAAAGTTCAAATATTTTTCAAGGATATTTTCATATTTTAGGAGGAACAATTTCCTCTGTTGGTCAAAGAAAAGAGGATCTTTTAATTAATTCTTTAGTCGAAAGAGTAAATAGAGATAACATAGAAGAAGTTATACTTGCAACAAGTGCAACTGTAGAAGGACAAACTACAGCATATTATATTCGAGATAGTTTAAAAAATACTAATGCTAAAGTTACTAAATTAGCACAAGGATTGCCTGTAGGTGGTGAGATCGAAAATCTAGATGATGGAACTTTATTTTCTGCTTTTAAAAATAGAACTGGTCTAAAATCTTAATCAAATTGATTTTTTCATTAATCTATTAAAATGAAGTAATGGTTCTGTATACCCTGATGGTTGATATTTTCCATGAAAAACTAAATCACAAGCAGCTTTAAAAGCTATTGATTTTTCAAAATTTCCAGACATAGGTTGATAAGAGTCTTGGTCTTTCATGCTACTGTCTTTAAGGTTTTGGTAATCAACAACTTTAGCCATTTTTTTCATAATTTCTAAAACTTGTTTTTTACTACAGATGCCATGATGTAACCAATTTGCAATATGTTGACTACTTATTCTACAAGTTGCCCTATCTTCCATTAAACCTATACCATTAATATCTGGAACTTTTGAGCATCCTACTGATTGATCTATCCATCTGACAACATACCCTAAAATACCTTGAGCGTTATTTTTTAGCTCCTTTTCAATTTCATCTTTTGACCAATTGGGATCATTATTTACTGGTATTGTTATTAAATGATTTAAATTAGCTGGTTTTCTTTTTTTAATTTTTTGATGTAAAGAAAAAACATCAATTTCATGATAATGCAACGCGTGGATAGCAGCAGCCGTTGGAGAAGGGACCCAGGCACAATTTGCTCCAGACTTGGGGTGTGAAATTTTCTGAGTCATCATTTCATTCAGTAAGTCTGGCATGGCCCACATACCTTTCCCTATCTGTGCCTTACCAGAAAAACCACACATTAAACCTATATCAACATTATTATTTTCATAAGCTTTTATCCATTTAGTTGATTTTATATCGCCTTTTAATACCATTGGACCAATTTCCATAGATGTGTGAATTTCATCACCAGTTCTGTCAAGAAAACCTGTGTTAATAAAAAATACTCTTTTTTTTAAAATTCTAATACATTCTTTAAGATTAACCGAGGTTCTTCTTTCTTCATCCATTATTCCACACAAGATTTGGTTTTTTTTTAATTTTAAAAATTTTTCAACCTTATTAAAGATAAGATTAGTAAATGCACACTCTTCTGGTCCATGCATTTTTGGTTTTACAATATAAATAGAATTAGTTCTTGAATTACCTTTTCTCTTAAAATCGTGAAGACAAGCAGCTGAGGTTATAAAGGCATCTAGAATTCCCTCAGGACATTCAGAACCATCTTTTAAAAGTATTGCATGATTTGTCATTAGATGACCTACATTTCTGTTCAATAATAATGATCTTCCATGTAATTTGATTTTTTTATTCTTAACAGAATAATAATTTCTGTCAGGGTTTAATTTTCTTTTAATTATTTTACCTTTCTTTTTAAATTTTGAATTAAGAGTTCCCTTCATTAACTGTAACCAATTTTTGTATCCTAAAACTTTATCTTCAGCATCAACTGCAGCCACACTATCTTCATGATCGCAAATTGTTGAAATCGCTGATTCTAAAATAACATCATGAATTTTTAATGGGTCTTGGTTACCATCAGGATTATTTTTTTCTAATTTTTTATTATAATCAAATATTATATCTATATGAAGATTATTATTTACAAATAAAAGAGATGATAATTTATTCTTAACTTTTTTATATCCAACTAATTGTTTTTTATCTCTTAATTCAATATTTAATTTTCCATTATTTATATTTGGTATTTTATCCAAATTTTTCCAACTTATATTTTTAAGAGGTATATATTTGTCTAAAAGAATTCTGCTATATTCAATAACTTTTTTTCCTCTTATTGGATTATATGTTTTACCTTTTAATGCACCTCTGGTTTCTGGAATTATATTTGAACCATATAAGCTATCATAAAGACTTACCCATCTTGCATTGGCAGCGTTTAATAAAAATCTTGCATTTGTCACTGGACAAACCAATTGAGGACCACAAATACTTGAGATTTCTTTGTCTACATTTCTAGTTACAATTTTAAAGTTTGGACCAGATTTTTTAAGATAGCCTATTTTTTGTAAAAAGATTTTATATTCGTTAAAATTGAATTTTTTTTCTTTTCTATCAAGATGGAAAGAATCTATTGATTTTTGTATTTTTTCTCTTGTCTCTAAGAGCTTTTTATTTTTTGGCGATAAATCATGTACAGTTTTACTAAACCCTCTCCAGAATTGATTAGTAGAGATACCAGTTCCAGGCAACAATTCTTTATTAACAAAATCTAAAAGTACATGGGAGACAGATAAATCGCAAGTTTTTATGAATTTTTCTTTTTTTTTCATTATTTTTTAATATATCATTTTATTGTCAAATTTTAGTTTATAAAGAAATTAATATGAAAAATTATCTTAATTTTGAAACTGATATTAAAAATCTGGAGTCTGAGATAGAAAAATTAAAAGATCCTTATAATCAAGATGGTCTCTCTGAAGTAGACACTCAAAAAATATCTAACACTCAAGCTGAGCTTGATGAAAAATTAAAAGAAATCTATTCAAACCTCGATCCTTGGCAAACAACTATGGTTGCTCGTCATGAAGATAGACCTAAATCAAAGTTTTTTATTGATAACTTGTTTGATGACTTCATTTCTTTGTCGGGGGATCGTTATTATGGAGAGGACAAATCTGTATTAACTGGATTTGCAAAATTTAATGACACCTCAGTTTTGGTAATAGGTCAAGAAAAAGGTGAAAATTTAGAGACTAGAATTGAAAGAAATTTTGGAATGATGAGACCCGAAGGTTATCGTAAAACAATTCGATTAATGAATTTAGCGAATAAATTTAGTATCCCAATAATATCATTTATAGATACACCAGGAGCATATCCAGGTGTTGGAGCAGAGGAAAGGGGACAAGCAGAGGCTATCGCTAAATCAATTGAGTGTTGTATGGAACTAAGAGTTCCAACTTTAGCGATTATCATTGGAGAAGGGGGCTCAGGAGGAGCAATAGCATTAGCATCATCTAATAAAGTAATTATGTTAGAAAATGCAATTTATTCAGTAATTTCTCCAGAGGGATGTGCAACTATTTTATGGAGGGATCCAAAAAAAATGCTCGATGCTGCAAAAGCGATGAAACTTTCAGCAAAAGATTTGTTAGAATTAAAAGTTATTGATGAAATAATTCCTGAGCCATTAGGAGGTGCACATAGAGATAGGGATCAAATGTTAGAAGGATTAAAAGATTCTATATCAAAAAATTTAGATTATTTTAAAGAATTGTCATCTGAAGAAATAATGAATGAAAGGAAAAATAAATTTTTAAAAATTGGAAGAAATAAAGGATTTATTAGTAATTCTGAAGATTTAAGTACATTGACAGTTAAACAAAATAATCTTGATAAAATTTTCAAATCAAAAAAAATTTTAATACGATCAGCAATCGTGGGTTTAGTTTTGTTGCTTATTGCTTTTAGCCTGTTTTAAATTTTATAAAGCACCACAGCAATGTTTGAATTTTTTTCCTGAACCGCATGAACAAGGTTCATTTCTACCAATTTTTTTGCCAGTTTTAATTTGATCTACCATTGATTTTTTGTTTTCTTCTAGTTGTTCTGTGACAACTTTTAAATTCATCAAAATAGTTACAAAATCTAATTTTAATTTATCTAGAAGGTTGGAAAATAGTTCAAAAGCTTCTTTTTTATATTCAATAAGAGGATCTCGTTGCCCATAAGATCTCAGTCCAATTACTTGTCTAAGCTGCTCTAAATATTGAATATGAGATTTCCAATTAAGGTCGATTGATTGTAAAAAAATTCTTTTTTCAATTTCTTTTGCATGATCTTCACCTAAAATTTTGATTCTTTCTTCTCTAGACTCTGAAAATTTTTTTATAATTTTTTCCTTTATTTTACTATCTTTTGCTGAAATTAACTCTTTTAATTCTAATTCATCAAAACTTTTACCAACAATCTGTTTCAAACGATTACTAAACTCGTTACTTTTAGGATTTGATAAATTTTGAATTTTTAAATTAATAATATCTTTAATTATTTCATTCAAAAATTCATCAGAATAGTCAAATATGTTTTGACTATTCATAGCATTTTTTCGTTGAGAAAATATGACATGTCTTTGATCATTTAAAACATTGTCAAATTTAATTAAGGTTTTTCTAATATCAAAGTTTCTAGCTTCAACTTTTTGTTGAGCTCTTTCTAGCGCTTTATTGATCCAAGGGTGATCTATGCTTTCTCCATCTTTAAGTCCCAATTTCTCTAGCATTTTATTCATAGACTCTGATCCAAAAATTCTCATTAAATCATCTTCAAGACTTACATAAAATATAGAACTCCCTTCATCACCTTGTCTGCCAGACCTTCCTCTTGCTTGATTGTCAACTCTTCTTGACTCCATTCTTTCAGTTCCGACAACAAATAATCCTCCTAAAGATTTTATTTTGTTTTTATCTATTTTAAGCTGATCCTCTTGGATAGATCCTTTTTTACCACCAAGCTGAATATCAACCCCTCTTCCAGAAATACTTGTTGTAATAATTACTGATTTTTCTTTACCTGCATTAGCTATTATATCTGCCTCATTTTCATGATTTTTAGCATTCAAAACGACATGTTTGATATTTTTTTTCTTTAGTAAGGCTGAATAAATTTCAGACTTGTTAATGCTAGATGTAAAAATTAAAATTGGTTGACCTGCATTATGACGATCAACAATTTTTTCAATTATCGCGTTATTTTTTTCATTTTCTGTTCTAAAAATTTGATCATTATAATCTTTTCTAATCATATCATTATTAGTTGGAATAATTACAACAGCTAAATTATAAATTTCAAAAAATTCTTCAGACTCCGTTGCTGCAGTACCAGTACATCCAGATATTTTTTCATAAAGTTTGAAATAATTTTGATATGTTATTGAAGCTAGGGTTTGATTTTCTGCTTGAATATTTATTTGCTCTTTAGCTTCTAATGCTTGATGCAAACCATCACCAAATCTTCTACCTTCAAGTATTCTACCCGTCAGTTCGTCTATAATTTTTAAGCTTTCATCTTTAACAATATAATCTTTACCTTTTTCAAATAAATGATTAGCCCGAAGTGCTTGATTGACATGATGTACTAAATGCAAATTTTCTGGATCATAAAAGTTATTATTTTTTAAAATACCGGCACTAGAAAAGATTCTTTCTACATTATTAATTCCATCATTGGTTAAAAGAATACTTTTCTCTTTTTCGTCTATTTCATAATCTTTATCATTCAACTGTCTTACAAGTTTATCAACAGCAAGATACTGAGCAGTTTTATCCTCAGCTGAACCTGATATGACTAATGGGGTTCTAGCCTCATCAATTAGACATGAGTCTATTTCATCAACTATAGAAAATGAATGTTCTCTTTGAACCATTTCATTCTCTGAAAATTTCATATTATCTCTCAAGTAATCAAATCCAAGCTCACTGTTTGTTGCATATGTAATATCACAATTATAATTTCTCTTTCGTTCATTATCATCTTGATCGTTGTTGATGTAACCAGATGACAAACCTAAAAAGTTATAGATTTGTCCCATTTCGATAGAGTCTCTTTTTGCCAGATAATCATTTACAGTAACAATATGAACACCTTTATCATTGAGTGCATTTAAGTATGCAGCAAGAGAAATTGTAAGAGTTTTACCTTCTCCTGTTCTCATTTCAGCAATCTTGCCCTCATGGAGAACAACTCCTCCGATTATTTGAACATCAAAGTGTCTTTCATTTCGTGTTCTTTTTGAAGCCTCTCTTACCAATGCAAATGCCTCTGGCAAAAGTTCATCCAAGGTTTTTCCTTGCTTAATTTGTTCTTTATATTCTTGGGTTTTTTTTGGAAAATCTGATTCATCAAGTTTTTTAAATTGATCTTCAAGTGAATTTATTGTTTTTACAATTTTACCGATTCTATCTAATTCTTTTTGATTGCTAGATTTAATAAATTTTGTAATTAGATTTAATGGATTAAACATGAGTATTTGATTTATTCTTTAAATTATATTGTTTAATATATGTATTAAATAATTATTTTAAACACTATGGGAATTAATTTATCAAACTTTTTATCTTCAAAATCAAAAAATGCTAGAATGATTGATTTTCAAGACCTTGATCATGTTGATGGTCTGTCCATTTCTATTGTTAGTGCAAATTTGTACAATGATAATAGAGATGACTTGTCTATGTTTTATTTTAGAGACGGAGCTAATTATGCCTCAGTATATACGCAGTCAAAAATAGTATCTGAGAATATTAAATGGAATTTAAATCAAAATAGCAAAAGAATTTATTCCCTTTTAGTTAACACTCGGAATGCCAACGCTTTTACTGGTAAACAAGGATATGAAAGTTTAAAGAAATTATCAGAAATTGTTTCATCTGAATTAACTAAAAAACAAGAGCAAGATGAGAATATTCCAAAAAAAATTACCTCAAAAGATATAATGTTTGGTTGTACAGGAACTATTGGAGAACCTTATCCTTATGAAAAAATCTCTCATCAAATCCCAAATTTAACAAATAAAATTAAATATACCCAAAATAAATTTATTTGGATGAAGGCTGCACTTGGTATTATGACAACTGATACTAAGCCTAAGTTAGCAATGGAGGAGTGTACAATTGCAAATAAAAAAATCAAGATTTATGGAATAGCAAAAGGTTCAGGGATGATCTATCCCAATATGGCAACTACATTAGCTTATGTTTTTACTGATGCGAAACTATCTAATGATATTTTAAACAAGCTACTTAAAAAAAATATTTCAACAACCTTTAATGCTATAACTTGTGATGGTGATACAAGCACTAATGATATGGTAACTATTTTTGCAACTGGTAAAGCAGATAACGCTCAAATCAAAAATATTAATGATAAAAAGATACAAAATTTTGACAAGGCTTTAAATAAGGTTTTATTAAATTTAGCAAAAAGAGTTGTTTCAGATGGAGAAGGATCTTCAAAATTTATAACTGTTAATGTTAAAAAATGTAAATCAGAAATAGAAGCTAAGCAAATTGCTCTTTCAATTGCTAACTCACCTCTAGTAAAGACTGCTATTGCGGGTGAAGATCCTAATTGGGGAAGAGTTATAATGGCGATTGGTAAAGCTGGACCAAAAATAAATTTAAAAAAACTATTAATTAAATTTGGAGATATTAAAATTGTAGAAGATGGAAAACTATATAAAAATTACGATGAAACAAAAACTTTAGAATATATGAAAAATGAAAATATCGATCTTGGTATTGAAATATTTACAGGAACAAAAAGTTTTACTGTTTATACAATGGACTTCACGAAAAAATACATTGATATTAATGCAGATTATAGAAGTTAAGAGTATTGAAAATTTTTTATAAATTATTAAATAAATAATATGATCAAATATAAATTAGCATGTAAACATTGTCAGACAACCTTTGATAGTTGGTTTGCTTCATCAAAAGAATTTGAAAAATTAAAAAAAAAGAATTTTTTAGTTTGCCATGTTTGCAATTCCACAAAAGTAGATAAAACTCTTATGGCACCCAATGTAACGAATAACAAGAAAGACTTACAATTAAAAAAATACGACAATATAAAAAAAACTATCAAAAGTTATCAAAAATTTATTAAAGAAAATTTTAAGTTTGTTGGTGAAAATTTTGCTTATGAAGCTCGATCTATACATTATGACTCCAAAAAAAAAATCAAGGGAATTTATGGAAATGCCTCTAAAAAAGATCTTTTAGAACTAAAGGAGGAAGGCATTGATGCTCAAATGATACCTTGGGTAGAAGATAAGGAAAATTAGACTTTTATAAATTTTGCAATATAGTTTATCGAAGTATCTGAAGAGACGCTCCATTCATCTTTAACTAAATTAAAATTCATCCCATCTAATTTTTCTAATTTTAAATTATTTTTACTAAAAATTTTTTTTAGATCTTCAGGTTTTACAAATTTTTCCCAGTCATGAGTACCTATTGGAAGCCACCTTAACACATATTCTGCTCCAATGATTGCAAACACATATGATCTCAATGTTTTGTTAAGGGTTGCGACAAACATAAGACCATTTTTTTTAAGAAGTTTTGAACAAGAATTTATAAAAAAATTAATATCTTCAACATGTTCAATTATTTCCATATTTAAAATAACATCAAATTTTTTTTTAATTTTTAATTTTTCTGGTGATGAACACAAATACTTAATTTTAAGTTTATTTTTTTTTGCATGTAATTTAGCAATATTAATATTTTTATTTGAAGCATCAATTCCAGTCACATTTGCGCCTAATCTTGTCATTGGCTCAGAAAGAAGTCCTCCTCCACATCCTATATCTAATATATTGATATTATCTAAAGGTTTCTTTTTAACTTTTAATTTAAAATTATTAATAATATTTTCTTTGATATATTTAATTCTTATTGGATTAAATTTATGAAGTGGTTTAAATTTACCACTAGGGTCCCACCATTCAGCCGCCATTTTAGAAAATTTTTCAATTTCTTTTTTATTTACACTGCTCATAATCGATAATTAGTTGACATAACAATTAAGATGTATTTTATCAATTATTTATTAAATTATAATAAATAAATTAGATCAATGAAAACTGTTGTTTTAAAATTTGGCGGAACTTCTGTAGGAAGTATCGAAAGAATTAAAAAAGTATGTAAAATTATTGCTTCCTATAAAAAAAAGAAAAATAAAGTTGTAGTAATTTCCTCTGCTATGAGTGGTGTTACCAATGAACTTGTAAAAAAATCTAAGTTAATTAGTAACAATTTTGATAAAGCAGAATATGACACTTTGTTATCGACAGGCGAACAAGTTTCTTGTGCTTTAATAGCTGGAAGATTAAATCATATTGGTTTTAAATCTAGATCATGGCTATCTTGGCAGATACCAATTGTAACTGAGGGTCCTTACTCAGCGGCAAGAATTAATAAAGTGTTTTCAAAAGAACTTCAAATCTATCTTAAAAGTGGAGGCATTCCTATTATCACTGGCTTTCAAGGAATAAACAATAAGTTGCGACTTACTACTATTGGCAGAAGTGGTTCAGATGCTACAGCAATAATGTTAGCTAAATTTATCAAAGCAGAGGAGTGTATTATTTATACTGATGTAGATGGAGTTTATACTACTGATCCTAGACAATACAAAAAAGCAAAAAAAATTAAAAAAATTTTTTATGATGAAATGTTAGAAATGGCATCCCTAGGTTCAAAAGTAATGCAACCAACTTCAGTTCAAGATGCCAAATTGAGTAAAATAGACATACAGGTTAAATCTTCATTTATTTCTAAACCAGGAACTTTGATTACAAATTCATCAAAAGTTTTTAGTGATCAAATAATAACTGGAATTTCTTCATCAAAAAATGATGCAAAAATTACAATTGAAGGAGTTAAAGATAGACCAGGGGTTGCAGCATCTATTTTTAAACCTTTGTCCAAAAATTTAATAAATGTAGATATGGTTGTTCAGAATATTTCTCTTAATGGCAAAGAAACAGATCTTACATTTACAATCAAATCTGATGATTTGAAAAAAGCAGAGAAATTTATCAAACAAAATAAAAAAATTTCTTACAAAAAATTATCTTTTGATAAAAATGTGTCTAAAGTATCAATTATTGGTGTTGGAATGATAACAACTCCTGGAATAACTTATCGAATGTTTCAAGCTTTAGCTTCAAAAAAGATAAATATTTTAGTAATCTCTACATCTGAAATAAAAATTTCAGTTTTAATTTCTACCAATCAAGTTAAAAAAGCTATAGCTGTTTTGCATAAAGAATTTAAATTAGACTAAATTTTATGAGCCTCAGGCCTTTCAGAAATATTAACCGAAGAAAAACTAAAGTAATAAATGTTGGGGATGTAAAAATTGGTGGGGACAATCCAATTTCAGTTCAGTCGATGACAAATACTTTGACAACTGATGTTAAAGCTACAATCAATCAAATTAATGCAATTCATGAAGAAGGTGCAGATGTTGTAAGAGTTTCATGTCCTGACGAAGACTCGACAAAAGCATTAAAAAAAATAACTTATAGTGTGAAATTACCAATTATTGCTGACATTCATTTCCATTATAAACGTGCAATAGAAGCCGCTGAAAATGGTGCAAAATGTTTAAGAATAAACCCAGGTAATATAGGTGACAAACAAAAAATTTACGATGTTTTAAGTGCTGCAAAAAATAATGGTTGCTCAATAAGGATTGGAGTTAATGCAGGGTCACTTGAAAAAGATATTCTTGAAAAATATAAAGAACCTTGTCCAGAAGCATTAGTTGAAAGTGCTTTAAGAAATATTAAAGTTTTAGAAGATCAAAATTTTTTTAACTTCAAAGTTAGTGTTAAGTCATCAGACGTTTTTTTATCAATTGCAGCCTACCGACAACTTTCAAAAGCAATGGATTATCCATTACATCTTGGAATTACAGAAGCAGGAAGTTTTGTTTCAGGAAGTGTTAAATCATCTATTGGGCTTGGAACGCTACTTTTGGAGGGAATTGGTGATACTATTCGAATTTCACTTTCTGATGATCCGGTAAAAGAAATTAAAATTGGTAATGAGATTTTAAAGTCATTAGGATTAAGAAATAGAGGGGTAAAAATTATATCTTGTCCTTCATGTGCAAGACAAGGATTTCAAGTAATTGATACTGTTAAGATTTTAGAGACAAAATTAGCACATATAAAAACACCAGTTACACTGTCAATAATTGGATGTGTAGTTAATGGACCAGGTGAAGCAGCAATGACAGATGTAGGTATTACAGGTGGTGGCAAAGGTAACAATATGCTTTATCTTTCAGGAGTTCAGAGTAATAAGGTCTTAACAAATGAAATAATAGATAAAGTTATCTCTGAAGTTGAAAAAAAAGCCTCAGAGCTAGAAAAAAAATAATGATACCCTCAAAAACAATTGAAGAATTAATATTAAAACATTCAACTTTAGAAAAAGATCTGTCTTCAGGTGAAATTGATAAAAAGTTATTTGCTGAAAAATCAAAAGAATATGCCGATGTAAATGAAATTATAAAAAATGCTAAAAAATATCTATCTTATGAAAACGATAAAAAAGAATTAGAAAAAATACTAGATGATAATTCTGCGGATAAAGAATTAAAAGATATGGCTGAATTAGAATTATCAGATTTAAAGATTGAATTTGAAAAAAATGAAAAAAAATTAAAATTATTTTTACTTCCAAAGGATGAAGCTGATAAAAAAAATGCTATTATTGAAATAAGAGCAGGGACTGGAGGATTGGAAGCAAGTTTGTTTGCTTCAGATCTTTTTAAGATGTATGAAAAGGTAAGCCATAAAAAAAAATGGATACTAGAATTAATATCAATCTCAAGAAGTGAAGCTGGAGGGTTAAAAGAGGTTATAGCATCTATTAAAGGAACCAACATTTACTCAACTTTGAAATATGAAAGTGGTGTTCATAGAGTACAAAGGGTGCCTGATACCGAAACTCAAGGAAGGGTTCATACTTCAGCTGCTACAGTTGCGGTATTGCCTGAAGCAGAGGAAGTTGATTTAAAAATAAATGAGTCAGATCTTAGAATAGATGTATTTAGAGCAGGTGGACCAGGGGGACAATCGGTCAATACTACCGATAGTGCTGTTAGAATTACTCATATTCCAACAGGGCTTTCTGTCTCTCAACAAGATGAAAAATCTCAACATAAAAACAAAGCCAAAGGTATGAAAATTTTAAGGTCTAGATTATATGAATTAGAAAGATCAAGAATTGATCAAGAAAGATCACAGGATAGAAAAACAAAAATTGGAACTGGTGATAGATCAGAAAGAATTAGAACTTATAATTTTCCACAAGGAAGAGTTACAGATCACAGAATTAATTTAACACTTCATAGATTGGAAGAATTTTTAGAGGGAGAGGCGTTTGATGAGATGATAGAGTCATTGACATTGCAAGCACAAGAAGAAAGTTTAAGTAGTTTGAATTAGATGAATATTCAGTCAGCAGTTATAGAAGGAACAAATTTTTTAAAAGATAGATTTATTCTATCAGCTCAACTTGATACTGAAATCTTAATGGCAAAAGTTTTAGGTACAAACCGTGAATACATTATTTTAAATGATAATAAAGTTTTAGAGAAAAAAAATTTAGAATATTTTAAAAAATTAGTCCAAGAGCGAGCCACTACAAAACCAATAGCTTATCTTTTAAAAAAAAAATTTTTTTGGAATAGTGAATTTTATGTAAATAAAAATACTCTTATTCCAAGACCTGATACAGAGCTTATTATCGAGAAAGTTTTAAAAATAACTAAAAATAAAAATAAACTTAATCTACTTGATATTGGTGTCGGCTCGGGGTGTATTCTTTTGAGTATTTTAAAGGAGAGAAAAAATTTTTATGGAACTGGAATAGATATCAGTAAAAACTCCTTAAAAATATGCAAAATAAATGCAAAAAAACTCCTTGTAGATGGAAGAGTAAAGTTTTTTAAATCAGATGTTGACAAATTTGATCAAGGCAAATATGATTTAATTGTTTCTAATCCCCCTTATATAAAAAGATGTGATTTAAAATATTTGGAGAGTGATGTTATAAAGTTTGAGCCAAAATTAGCTTTAGATGGTGGATTAGACGGTTTATCAGTGATCAGAAAAGTAATAAAAAAATCTTCTGAGCTGTTAAAAAAAAATGGAAAATTTATTTTAGAGATTGGTTTTGATCAAAAAAATAAAGTAGTTAAATTATTAAATAATAAAGGCTTTTATATAAATAGTACTATCAAGGATCTGGCAAAGAAAGATCGATGCATTATTAGTACCAAGATATAATTAATTAATTTTATGGTAACATTTAGAAATAATAATAACGTTAGAAGAAACAATTTTAGACGAAACGATAGAAATTTTAAGAACAATGAAGATAGACCTAAATTTGGATCAAATTATTCAAACAATGATAGCTTTAAGAGAAAAGCTCCCGGCAGAAACAACCATAATGCTCCAAAATTAATTGAAAAATATAATGATTTAGCAAGAGAAGCCTCTTCAAATGGAGATAAAATATTATCTGAAAATTATCTTCAGCATGCTGATCACTTTACAAGAATTTTAAATGAACAAGAAAATTATAAAAAATTAAAATTTGCTGAAAATAAATCAACCGAAATTTTAACTGATTCACAAGAATTAGCAGATAAATCTGAACAAATTAATACCGAAGAAAAAAAAATCATAACAAAGATTTAAACAATTTCTAAAAAATAATCTGAAGCAAATTATTTTAATCCAATAATTTTTTCAGATTTAAGAACATTTAGTTTAATTTTAACAGTTTCAAATAGCTCTCTATTTTTTCCTTTTAAAACCTTACCAGAAGGAAGTTTTAAGGTTTGAGAATTAATTTTTTTTCCATTAACAATAACTTCATAATGTAGATGAGGACCTGTTGATTTTCCCGTTGAACCAACATAACCAATTGTTTGACCTTGCTTAACTCTGACGCCATTTTTAATTCCTCTTGCAAATTTAGTCATATGAGCATAGACAGTTTGATATGTTGAGTTGTGCCTAATTTTAACACAATTTCCACCACCTCCACACCACCCAGCTTTTTTTACTATACCATTTCCAGAAGCCATAATTGGTGTTCCCATAGGAGCCGCAAAGTCAGTTCCTCTATGCATTTTGTTAAATCCATCAATTGGATGCTTTCTCATTCCAAATGATGAAGATAGTCTTGCACCGTTGATAGGTGTTTTCATTAATGCTTTTTGCACACTCTTTCCATTTTTATCATAGTGACCCTCAAGATTTTCTTTATCAAAATAATATAATGAATTATTTTGACCACTCAATTTAAGATTTGCAAAAAGAATTTCACCAGTCTCAATTACTTTTTTATTCTTATCAATAAAAACTTCATACATAATTTGAAACTTATCTTCTTTTTGAATATCTCTTTGAAAATCTACTTGAAAACCATAAATTCTTGCAAATTCAATTATTGTATTTGGGGGAATATTTTGATCAGTAGCAGCTTTATAAAGACTTTGTAGTATTATATTTTCTTTATAAATAATTTTTTTATTTAATTTAATAGTTAATATTTTTTTATTAAATTTTGCATCTTCACTATTTTTTGATAAATAAATTTTTTCTGTATTAGAAATTTGAAAAATGAATTCTTTTATTTTATTATTAGTTTGATCTATAGTAATCTGAATTTTTTGATTAGTTTTTAATTTATTAATATTAATTTTTTTTGTAAGATTTTCTTTAATAGCTTTAATCTCTTCTTTATCAATTGAATAATTATTTAGTATTTTATCAAAAGTTTCACCAGATTTGATTTTGTGATTATATTTTTTGTATCTAGGTTCTAAGTTATTAATAATTTCATTAAGTGTTTTCTTTAGATAAATATTATCAATAAAATTATTGTATTGTTTACTATTTAAATTTTTTTGATTACCATATAAAGATGCAATCACTATTGTAAAAATTACCAAAAAAATTAATCCTAATATTTTTAAGTTTTTATAAAAAAATTGTGTAAGTTTTTTTGGCATTTAAAAATGTTTGATTAGAATTATTAGTTTAGCAGTATCAAAAAATCAAAAAAAACCCTATAAAATCATCAATTTATTAGCATTTTTTTATTCTTAAATGCTTGATTTCCTTTTATTTTAGCCTATAAGCATCGAACTTTCTCACGAATATTATTGTTAACACAATAGATTAGTGAGTATTATTGGGCTTTTTAAGCCCAATTAGCTATTTAAAAAGTAAAAATTTAAGAAGAGAAGTGTGGACGGTTAAGGTTACCAAAAATTTGTCGTACACACTTCAACATTATATAAATTTTATTCTTAGAATTTATATAGAAGCTAGTGTGCGCCGTTTTTAAACTTGAGAGTTTGATCATGGCTCAGAACGTACGCTGGCGGCACGCCTAACACATGCAAGTCGAACGAAGTAGCAATACTTAGTGGCAGACGGGTGAGTAACATGTAGGTATCTGCCCTTTGGCCTGGAATAACACGAGGAAACTTGTGCTAATACCGGATAAGTCTTTACGGAGAAAGCTTTATGCACCATTGGATGAGCCTGCACTTGATTAGTTTGTTGGTGGGGTAATGGCCTACCAAGACTGTGATCAATAGCTGATTTGAGAGGATGATCAGCCACATTGGGACTGAGACACGGCCCAAACTCCTACGGGAGGCAGCAGTGGGGAATCTTGCACAATGGAGGAAACTCTGATGCAGCGATGCCGCGTGAGTGAAGAAGGCCTTTGGGTTGTAAAGCTCTTTCGTCGGGGAAGAAAATGACTGTACCCGAATAAGAAGGTCCGGCTAACTTCGTGCCAGCAGCCGCGGTAATACGAAGGGACCTAGCGTAGTTCGGAATTACTGGGCTTAAAGAGTTCGTAGGTGGTTGAAAAAGTTAGTGGTGAAATCCCAGAGCTTAACTCTGGAACTGCCATTAAAACTTTTCAGCTAGAGTATGATAGAGGAAAGCAGAATTTCTAGTGTAGAGGTGAAATTCGTAGATATTAGAAAGAATACCAATTGCGAAGGCAGCTTTCTGGATCATTACTGACACTGAGGAACGAAAGCATGGGTAGCGAAGAGGATTAGATACCCTCGTAGTCCATGCCGTAAACGATGTGTGTTAGACGTTGGAAATTTATTTTCAGTGTCGCAGGGAAACCGATAAACACACCGCCTGGGGAGTACGACCGCAAGGTTAAAACTCAAATGAATTGACGGGGACCCGCACAAGTAGTGGAGCATGTGGTTTAATTCGAAGATACGCGCAGAACCTTACCAACACTTGACATGTTCGTCGCGACTCTAAGAGATTAGAGTTTTCGGTTCGGCCGGACGAAACACAGGTGCTGCATGGCTGTCGTCAGCTCGTGTCGTGAGATGTTGGGTTAAGTCCCGCAACGAGCGCAACCCTCACTTTTAGTTGCCATCATTTAGTTGGGCACTCTGAAAGAACTGCCAGTGATAAGCTGGAGGAAGGTGGGGATGACGTCAAGTCCTCATGGCCCTTACGTGTTGGGCTACACACGTGCTACAATGGTATCTACAACAGGAAGCAAGACTGCGAAGTTAAGCAAATCCCTAAAAGATACCTCAGTTCGGATTGCACTCTGCAACTCGAGTGCATGAAGCTGGAATTACTAGTAATCGTGGATCAGCGTGCCACGGTGAATGCGTTCCCGGGTCTTGTACACACCGCCCGTCACACCATGGGAGTTGGTTCTACCTTAAGGCAAGGTTTCAAACCCTTGACCACGGTATAGTCAGCGACTGGGGTGAAGTCGTAACAAGGTAGCCGTAGGGGAACCTGCGGCTGGATTACCTCCTTTCTAAGGATGAATAAAATTAAAATTTTATTCTAAATAATATACATCGGTAATGTTGACCGTCCTCATTTCTCTTCTTAAAGTAGTGTTTCTCTTGCATAGGGGCCGGTAGCTCAGTTGGTTAGAGCACACCCTTGATAAGGGTGGGGTCGAAAGTTCGAGTCTTTCTCGGCCCACCAATCTAAGATCATGGGGGATTAGCTCAGCTGGGAGAGCGCCTGATTTGCATTCAGGAGGTCAGCGGTTCGATCCCGCTATCCTCCACCAAAAACACTTAGCTATAAAAATTGTAAATATAAATAATAATTAATATCAATATCTATATCCGAACATTAGTAATGTTATTAGCTAATGTTCAAAATAAAAATTTGATTCAACACAGAATTTTTTTCTGTGCATAAATCAAGCGTTTAAGGGCGTGTAGTGGATGCCTTGGCACTGAAAGCCGATGAAGGACGTGATATACTGCGATAAGTTTCGGGGAGCTGTATGTAAGTTTTGATCCGAAAATTTCCGAATGGGGAAACCCACCACTTTATGTGGTACTTTAAACTGAATACATAGGTTTAAAGAGACAACCTGGAGAACTGAAACATCTAAGTAACCAGAGGAAAAGAAATCAATTGAGATTCCGTTAGTAGTGGCGAGCGAACGCGGACTAGGCCAGTAGTTTTGTTAAAAAAATTTGAATAGTTTGGAAATGCTAACCATAGAGGGTGATAGTCCCGTATGAGTAATGTTTAACAAAATTCTTGAGTAAAGCGGGACACGTGAAATCCTGCTCGAATATAGGGGGACCACCCTCTAAGCCTAAATACTCTTCAGTGACCGATAGTGAACTAGTACCGTGAGGGAAAGGTGAAAAGAACCCCTATTAGGGGAGTGAAATAGAACCTGAAACTGCATGCCTACAATCAGTCGAAGCTCTTTTTAGAGTGACGGCGTACCTTTTGTATAATGGGTCAGTGACTTAATTTATAAAGCAAGCTTAAGCCATCTAGGTGTAGGCGCAGCGAAAGCAAGTCTTAATAGGGCGATTAGTTTTATGAATTAGACCCGAAAACGAATGAGCTTACCATGAGCAGGTTGAAAGTTGGGTAACACCAACCGGAGGACCGAACCAGTTGACGTTGAAAAGTCTTTGGATGACTTGTGGTAAGGGGTGAAAGGCCAACCAAATTCGTAGATAGCTGGTTTTCCGCGAAAACTATTTAGGTAGTGCGATGAATAAATAGATGCTTAGAGGTAGAGCACTAAATGGGCTAGGGGGAAGAGATTCTTACCAAACCTAATAAAACTCCGAATGCTAAGTATTGTTCTTCATCAGACAGACTGTGGGTGCTAAGGTCCATGGTCGAGAGGGAAAGAGCCCAGACCACCAGATAAGGTCCCCAAATTATGATTAAGTGTGAAAGGATGTGGAAATTCCTTAACAGCCGGGAGGTTGGCTTAGAAGCAGCCATCCTTTAAAGATAGCGTAACAGCTCACCGGTCTAATAGAGTTTCTGCGCCGAAGATGTAACGGGGCTAAAATCATATACCGAATCTGTGGGTTTACAAAACTTTCGAGTTTTGTAAGCGGTAGCGGAACGTTCTGTAAGCCTGCGAAGGGATACCCGTGAGGGATCCTGGAGGTATCAGAAGTGCGAATGCTGACATAAGTAACGATAAAAGAAGTGAAAAACTTCTTCGCCGAAAATCCAAGGGTTTCTGCGCAAGGTTAATCCGCGCAGAGTTAGTCGGCACCTAAGGCGAGGGCGAAAGCCGTAGTCGATGGAAATAAGGTTAATATTCCTTAACCAGATGGTAGTGACGGATCTTGTAAGTTGTGAGTTCTTAATGGATTGAGCTTGCCGCGAAAAGGTTCCAAGAAATAGCTCCATCATTAGACCGTACCCTAAACCGACACAGGTGGATTAATAGAGTATATTTAGGCGCTTGAGAGAATGATGTTGAAGGAACTCGGCAAAATGCTTCCGTAACTTCGGGATAAGGAAGACCTTCTTGTAGGCAACTATAAGAGGGTGGCACAAGCCAGGGAGAAGCGACTGTTTATCAAAAACACAGGGCTCTGCTAACACGTAAGTGGATGTATAGGGTCTGACGCCTGCCCGGTGCTGGAAGGTTAATGCGGTTGGTGCAAGCTAACTTCTGAAGCCCCAGTAAACGGCGGCCGTAACTATAACGGTCCTAAGGTAGCGAAATTCCTTGTCGGGTAAGTTCCGACCTGCATGAATGGCGTAACGATTTCTCCGCTGTCTCCAACATCAACTCAGTGAAATTGAATTCTCCGTGAAGATGCGGAGTTCGCGTAGTTAGACGGAAAGACCCCGTGCACCTTTACTGCAACTTTACATTGGTATTAGGAAAAACATATTTAGTATAGGAGGGAGACATTGAAGCAAAGGCGTCAGCTTTTGTGGAGTCACCAGTGAAATACCTCTTTTGTTTTTCTTGGTATCTAACTGATTGCCGTCATCCGGCATCAAGACATTGTATGGTGGGTAGTTTGACTGGGGCGGTCGCCTCCCAAATAGTAACGGAGGCGTGCGAAGGTAGGCTCAGAACGGTCAGAAATCGTTCGTAGAGTGCAATGGCATAAGCCTGCCTGACTGTGAGACTGACAAGTCGAGCAGAGACGAAAGTCGGTCATAGTGATCCGGTGGTTCTGAGTGGAAGGGCCATCGCTCAACGGATAAAAGGTACGCCGGGGATAACAGGCTGATACTGCCCAAGAGCTCATATCGACGGCAGTGTTTGGCACCTCGATGTCGGCTCATCACATCCTGGGGCTGGAGCAGGTCCCAAGGGTTTGGCTGTTCGCCAATTAAAGTGGTACGTGAGCTGGGTTCAGAACGTCGTGAGACAGTTCGGTCCCTATCTGCTATGCGTGTAGAAGAATTGAGAGGAGTTGACCCTAGTACGAGAGGACCGGGTTGAACATACCACTGGTGGACCGGTTGTAGCGCCAGCTGCAGTGCCGGGTAGCTAAGTATGGAAGAGATAACTGCTGAAAGCATCTAAGCGGGAAACTCACCTCAAAACTAGTTCTTCCTATAGAGCCGTGGTAGACCACCACGTTGATAGGCTGGATGTGGAAGCGCAGTAATGCGTGCAGCTGACCAGTACTAATAGCTCAATTGGCTTGATTTATGCACTGAAAAAAATTTTTGTAGGTATTAATAGATAAAATAATATTTTAATATGTTTTTTTAAAAAAAACTAAAAGTTTCTATTTTTTAATTGTTATGAAAAAAAAAATTTTAGTTGATATGTCAGCTACTTTAATTCATCATGGACACATAAGATTATTAAAAAAAGCATCAAAATATGGTGATGTTATAGTCGGCTTATCCTCAGATAAAGACATAAAAAAATATAAAGGTTATAATCCCGAATTAAACTACAAATCTAGAAAAGAAATATTACAATCAATTAAATATGTAAAAAAAGTAGTTTGTACAAATTATCATGTATCAGAAAAAGATATTAATAAATTCAAAATAGATTTACTAATACATGGAAATGATTTTTCAAATCATTTAACTAAAACAAAATTCATTAAGTTTAAAAGAACAATTGGAATTAGTTCATCTAAAATTAGAAGGAAAGCTTGCAAAATATTAAACAGATAAATTTATTTCTCAACTAACCAATTATAATTAATTCCTGTTTTCTTAGTTTGTCTATATATTTGAAAGCTATTTTTTTTTTTTTATTTATATCCAATTTTATTTAAAAATTATATATATAATAAATAATTAAATTTTTTAGTGATGAAAAAAACCTCATATATTGCTCTTACCATTGACATATTGCATCATGGACATATTAATTTAATAGAAGCCGCTTCAAAATATCAGCTAACTGTAGGATTACTTACAGATAAAGCTGTTAGTAAAAATAAACGAATACCTGTAGTTAATTTTGAAAATCGAAAAAAAATCTTAAAAAATATAAAAGGTGTTCACAATGTTGTTCCTCAACATGAATGGGATTATGCAAAAAATATTATGAAATTAAAACCGGATTTTTTCTTTCACGGCGATGACTGGAATCTATTAAAAAATAGTGAATTAAAAAAAAATACAGAAAAAGCATTAAAATCTTATGGAGGAAAACTTGTTGAATTACCTTATACAAAAAACATTTCATCTTCAGAAATAATTAAAGAGTATAATGAAAGACTTAATACTAAGTTTAGTAGAACTTCAAACTTAAAAAGATTGATAAATAGTAAAAAGATTGTGAGAATTATAGAAGCTCATAGTCCAATTTCAGCAATTATATCTGAAAATATTAATTATAAATCTAAAAATGAGTTAAGAGAATTCGACGGTTTTTGGTCAAGTTCATTAACTGACTCAACTATTTTAGGTAAACCTGATAATGAAATATTAAATATATCAGAAAGACTTAATAAAATAACTCAAATTATGGATGTTACGTCAAAACCATTAATAATGGATATTGATACAGGAGGAAAAATTGAACATTTACAATCTCATATAATATCTTTGCAGAACCAAGGAGTTTCGGCTGTTATCATGGAGGATAAAAAAGGCTTGAAAAAAAATTCTTTGTTTGGAACTAGTGTTAAGCAATATCAGGAAGCTCCAAATAAATTCGCACAAAAAATTAAATTAATCAAAAAAGTAAAAATAAACAAAGACTTTCTGGTAATAGCAAGAATTGAAAGTTTAATTTTAGGAAAAAATGTTAAAGATGCGCTAGAAAGAGCCAAGTTGTATATAAAAAGTGGTGTTGACGGTATAATGATTCATACTGCTCAAAAAAATCCTAGAGAAATATTTGAATTTTCAAAAAAATTTAGGAAAGTTTATAAAAATGTTCCTTTGGTATCAGTGCCTTCTAGCTATAGTCAAATTAAAGAAAATCAATTGATAACAAACGGCTTTAATATTGTAATTTATGCTAATCAAATGTTTAGATCAACTTATCCCGCAATGCAGAAGACAGCATTATCAATATTAAAAAATTCAAGAAGTTTTGAGGCTGAAAAAGATCTAATGTCTATTAAAGATATTCTTAATTTAATTTAAAGAAATTCAAAATTTTTTTTATGATGTTAACAAATATTCTAAATATTTTATATAAATAAATTTGTCTCTCTTTTACAAAAATTCTATGAGACATATAAGTTATAGCATCATTAGCAAATTGAGGTTTTTTTCTCCAGTTACCATATTGAAATTCTAAAAATTGCTCATTTTTTAGTGGGATATAATATTTATTTTTTTTGAAAAACTTGTGAGTTTTATTATCAATAAATATTTTTAAAAAC
>QBXA01000003.1 GCA_003283905.1 Pelagibacteraceae bacterium AG-319-F18
GCTTAACAAATACAGTTGATCCTTCTATCACTAATTGATTAAGAGCAGCTTGACGATCTGCGATATTTGTAATTAAAGCTAATTTTCCTGAATTAAATTTTTCGACTAAATTAATAAACCAATCTGTTGTTTGAAGATCCACTTCGTATGGTGCAGGTCTCTTAAGGCCAATTACATTTTTAACACCTCTTGTTAACCAATCTTCATGTTTAATTATTGCAATAACAATTTCGGAAATAAGCAGTGTTGCAATCGCTAAATAGTCAGCCCTAAGTCCTAAGGCAACTTTTCCAACTACAAAAGCTAAACCTGCTGCAAAGAAAGCTCCGACTACCCATGAAAAAATAATTGGCAACCCTAAACCTCCCAAAAAACCTGTTTTAGCAGGATTAACTGCTTCAATAGCTTCAATTCCTGGTTCAGCAGTTATTCTAATAATTATAATTCCAGCAACAATAATTGCAGCAATTCCATAAGTTCTTAATTTTGATTTTTCAAAATTTTTTAAAATGAAACGAATAACTAAAACCATTGCTATAATTAGCCATAAGCACATTAATATATCAAAACCTCCTGCACGCCAGGCTTCTTGAATAGGATCAACAGATATTAAAACTGCTGCCAACCCCCCAAGAGCAGTGTATCCCATAATTCCAAAGTTAATTAATCCAGCATAACCCCATTGAATATTAGCTCCCATTGTCATCACTGCAGAAATTAAGCACATATTAAATATTGATAAGGCTATATTCCATGATTGAAAAATTCCTACTAGAATTATTAAAACCATCATTATGCTATAAGCAGCAATTACATTTAAATTCTTTCTCACAACACTTTCCCTTTAAATATTCCCGAAGGTCTATACAGTAGCACTATGACCAATATTGAAAATGAGACCGCAAATTTATAATCCGTAGATAAAAGCTGAACCAAGCTTTCAGGCTCCATACTCTCGGGCAAAATATACATAAAGAATTTTTTATAAGCATAAGTTAAAAATATTTCAGAAAACGCAATAACATATCCTCCTAAAAATGCTCCAAATGGGTTTCCTATTCCTCCCACTATTGCAGCAGCAAATATTGGAAGCATATTATTAAAGTAAGTGAAAGGCTTAAAGCTTTTATCTAATCCATACAAAACTCCCCCTATTGTTGCTAAAATTCCAGCTATTATCCAAGTAATCATAACAATTCTTTTTGGATCAATTCCTGAAAGCAATGCCAAGTCTTCATTATCAGAATAAGCTTTCATACTTTTTCCAGTTTTCGTTTTATTTAAAAACCAAAATAACAATGAAACTATTACGATAGTTACAAATATAGTTAACACTTGTGTAGACTTAATAGCCAAACCTTCATTTAGACCTGTCATTTCTTTAAATTCTCTTGCTTTAATAATAAATTTTTGTCCATCAAAGAACCTTTGGTCTGCTGGTCCAATTATAATCCTTACTACTGCTTGAGTTACAAACATTACACCAATACTTACCATAGCAAGTTGAACTGGAGGGCTTTTGTTTACTCTATAATATCTAAAAACAAACTTATCGATGAAAAGCATGTAAGCAATCATAAACATAATTGCAAATGGAATTGCTACTAGTGCCGTGGGCAAAACTCCCAATGAAAAACCTAATGATTGCAGATACCATGTAAATAAAATTGTAACCATTGTTCCAAATGACATCATGTCTCCTGTTGCAAAGTTAGCAAATCTTAAAATACCATAAATTAATGTAACAAAAATTGCACCAAGTGCTAATTGAGATCCATAAGATAGTGCAGGAATAAATATATAATTTAATAAAAGTATAATTGAATTCAAAATATCCATATCATCCACCTAAAAAAGAGCTTCTTACTCTTGGATTGTTTAATAATTCTTGACCAGTGCCTGAATAACGATTTTCTCCAGTTACTAAGACATATCCTCTATCAGAAATATTTAAAGCTTGTTTAGCATTTTGCTCTACCATTAAAATTGCAACATTAGTTCTTTTAACTTTTACTATGTGATCAAATAATTCATCCATAACGATAGGAGAAACTCCAGCTGTAGGCTCGTCTAACATCAATACGGTTGGTTTAATCATCAAAGCCCTACCCAAAGCAACCTGTTGTCTTTGACCACCAGATAATTCACCAACTAATTGAGATCTTTTTTCTTTTAAGACAGGAAATAAATTATAAATTTCTTCTATTGTATCTTTAATTTCGTCATTAATAAGAAAGGCACCCATTTCTAAATTTTCCTCAACAGTCATTCCTGCAAAAACATTTTTTGTTTGTGGTACAAAAGAAATTCCTTTTTTAACTCTATCCTGAGGAGATAATTTTGAGATATCTTCACCATCAATTTTTACTGATCCTGATTTTAAATTAAGAAGACCCAACATAGCTTTCATCGCTGTAGATTTTCCTGCTCCATTTGGTCCAAGAATTGAAACTATTTCACCTTTATCAACATCTACTGTACAAGAATTTATGATATCAGGCCCATTACCATAACCACCTGTCATTCCAATTCCTTCAAAATAAGCCATTAATTTGCACCCTTAAGTTTTGAACCTCTGCCCAAGTAACTTTCTATTACTTTTTCATCTTTTTTGGCATCTTCAACCGATCCTTCAAATAAAACTGAACCTTCGGCCATTACAATAACAGGATCACACAATCTACCAATGAAATCCATGTCATGTTCAATCATACAGAATGTGTACCCTTTCTCTTTATTAAGTTTTTCAATTGCAGTTCCAAGATCTTTAAGTAAAGTTCGGTTAACACCAGCACCTACCTCATCAAGTAATACTAATTTAGCATCCACCATCATAGTTCTGCCAAGCTCTAATAGTTTTTTTTGTCCACCTGATAAATTTCCAGCTAGTTCGTTTGATAAATGTCCTAGATTTAAAAAATCTACAACTTCTTTTGCTTTTTCCTTTACAGTAACTTCCTCTTCAGCAACTAGTTTTGGTTTTAATAATGCTGTCATTAATTTTTCACCAGATTGATTTCCAGGGACCATCATCAAATTTTCTAGTACAGATAAATTTGAAAATTCATGTGCAATTTGAAAAGTTCTAAGCAAGCCTTTTGAAAATAATTCATAAGATGGAACATCGGTAATATTTTCTTGATCAAAAGTTACATTACCACTTGATGATTTTAAATTACCAGCAATTAAATTAAACAAAGTAGTTTTACCAGATCCGTTGGGGCCAATAATTCCTGTTATAGTTCCTCTTTTAACATTTAGAGAACAATCCGAAACAGCAGCTAATCCACCAAAATATTTAGATAGATTGTTTATTTCTAAAATATTTCCAGACATTTAATTTATTTATTAAGTCTTTTGTGAATAATATTTAATGTCTTTTCTAATGATTTATAAAATCCTGCTTTAGTTAATTCTCTTACACCTTGCTCGTTAAGACCTTTAGGAGTTTGGGAATCTTTTACTAAATGTTTTAAATCTTTTTTTGAATTAACAACTGCGTCTTCTGACAAAGCCAGAAATAAAGATGTAATATATTGTTGAGCATTATTTTTTTTAACTCCACGCTTAACTAACCAATTAGTCATTACTCTTAACAATTCATAAAACGGTGCCATCATTCCAGAAGTAGACCAAAAATTGATAGATAATTTTTCTTTTTTAATCTCTACAGTAGTTCCTAATTGATTAAAGAATTTTTTTACTTTTAAATTAGGTGGGCAAATAGGCACTGGTCCTTTTCTTAAGGATATTGGTGGCAAGGGTATTGCTCTCACAATTTTTGCTTTAACTTTAATAGCTTTTTTTAATTGGGATAAAGTTATTGTCGAAATAAAACTAATAATAGTTTGTCTAGACTTAAATTTTAAATCTTTAATAATCCTTTCACCTACTGTTGGTGTAACCGATAAAAATACCCAATCACATTTATCAATTATTTGCTGATTATCTTTAGCAATAATTATCTTTTTAAATTTTCTTCTTAAAGTTTGGGCAATTTTTTTATTTCTTTGGGAAATTATAATTTTTTTACATTTAATTTTAGATGTACAGATTCCAGTAATTACTGAAGATGCAATTTTTCCTGTACCGATAAATCCTAAATTCATAAATTTTGATTACTTTATATTGAATATATTGAATTAATTAATAAAAAAAGAACCTCTAATTCTTAACAATTCTCTACTTAAATCCTGGTTTTCCTTAAAAGGTTTTCTTCCATGTAGCCAGAAATAATTATTAGCCATTATAGACCTTCCAACAGGTAATTTTGTGATAATTTTATTTTTACTTTCCTCCAAACCGTCTGACAATCTTTGTAAAAAATTTCCCTGATTCATATTTTTTGGTTCTGGAAACTGATCTATATAAGATATTTTTGATCTACCTTTTTCATCAGATGAAAAAACAGGGTGTTCAACTTTATAATCTACATTTTTACTTTTTGGCGATCCCCATGTAAAATTTTGTTTACCTACTGGGTCATTAAATAAATCCTCACAGTGCTCCCAATCATCAAGATGCAACATTGTAGTTTCACCACCCTCTACATTTTGTTCATTTATTTTAGTCATAATCAACCAATCAGTTACTTCTTTTACATAAGTTCCATCTGTGTGCAGGTCCATGTTTCTATAGGCTTTTCTTAAATATGAGTCACTTTTATCCTCATGTTTAACTTCAAACCTCGCATAGTAGTTGCCAGTCATTGAATCATGATTTGGAATTCCAATCAAATGAGCAATGGCAGTAGAAAGTTTTACTAAAAATTTATCATTAATCTTTGATGAGATATTTTTAGGACCAATTGTAAAACATCCTGTAGATCTATCTCTTAATATCTTATTCATTAATTCACTTAACTTATTATTAGTTAAATCATCTAAACTTTTTGCAATAGTAAATCTAGTAAATGGTTTTAGTTCCAATGCTGTTAAATCAAATTTATTAAAAGGAAAAATTAATTTTTTTATGATCTCATCATCTAAATTAATATTAATTATTCGTTTTGATTTTTCATGTTCTTGTATTTCAAGACCAGCTATATTTTGCATAACAAATTTTAAGTTAACTTTATGAATAAATCAATTTTATTTAAAAATAATTATTTAAAATTGCCATACATACAGCAGAGAAAATAGTTGGATATACGTAGTTTTTTTTTGAAACAAAAAAAACAATTAAAGACAAAATTACAACAGCAAATCTACTCATGTAGCTAGCATCTGACAAAACTCCTACAGGAAAAATAATAGTTCTAGCTATTAAGGCTGCTAAAGTCGCATAAGCTAAACAATTAAACCATTTAAATAATTTTGATGTTTCTTTTATTCCTTCCGAGCTTACTGCACCTAAAAATCTTGATAGAAAAGTTGCAAATGAAGTCACAAGAATTGCATAAACTATATTAGCTGACATTTAACTCTCCTACAAAGTATGCAATTGTACCACCAACTACTCCACCTAATAAAATTGACCATTCTGGTGATAAAAAATAAAAAATTGGTCCTAATATTGCTCCAAGTAAAACTGATAAGGAAATTTGTATAGTTTTAGAAGCACCAACCATCATACATAAAAAATAAATAGGATTTAAAATTGCTAATCCCATCATCAAATCTTTATTTAGAAACTCTGAAGAAAAAAAACCAATAAAAGTACCTATTACCGCTATACTCCAAGTAGCACTGCCAATTCCAATCCAGTAATCAATTCTTTGCTCTTTTGGTATAGATTTATAGTTACTCTTCATGATTAACCAAGCTGATACAGCAATAAAATGACAGGAAAAATAATATTTCCACTTAGGCTGATCTTTATGCATCATTAATGGAAACAAAGATACCGCCATCGGATAGAGACGTGCATTAACAAACCAAACAGCTAAAAAAATATTTAATAAAGATGCACCCACTAGTAATGACTCGGCCATTACCAAAGATCCAGGTAAAGCATAAGTCAACATTGTAGAGAAAATACTTTCTTGGATATTAAAACCTAAATTTTTAAGCAAAGCTCCAATTGCAATGAAACAACAGCCTAAAGCTATTGCTGGACTATCATGAGCTAAAATAGATTTATATCCTTTAAAAAAAAATTCTCTATTAATCATTAACCACCAAGGAATAGTCTACCTACATCAGAGTTTTGAAGTAAATCTTCCCCTTTTCCAGCTATTGCTGTTTGTCCAGATACTAAAACATATCCGATGTCTGCAAATTCTAATCCTTTTTTGGCATTTTGTTCAACTAATATAATAGTTTTTTTTTCATTCTCTTGAAGATCTCTTAAAATTTCAAAAACCATATCAATATATCTTGGCTCTAAACCAATCGAAGGTTCGTCAACCAATAATATAGATGGTTTCATAACAAGTGCTCTTGATATTTCTAACAATCTTCTTTCTCCACCAGATAGAACTTTTGCTGGTTGAGTTCTTCTATTTCTTAATCTTTCATATTTTTCAAAAATTCTCTCTGCTTCCTCATAAGACTCATCTGTTTTATCTTTTGTGTAACCTCCCATTAATAAATTTTCCTCTACTGTCATGTCGGGAAAAACAGAGTTGTCTTGCAATATATACGCGATCCCAACTGATTTTAATTTTTCTGCTGGAGATAAATTTGTAATTTCTTTTCCTTCTATATCTATCTGACCTGAAAATATATTTGTGAAACCATATATTGAATGAAGAATAGTTGATTTGCCTGCACCATTAGGTCCTATCAAACAAAGTGACTGAGCCTTATTCACAAATAAATCAAAATTATGAAGAATTTCCATCTTTCCATAACCTGCATTTAAGTCTTTAATTGTTAAATGTATTTCATCAGGAGATAATTTTTTCAAATCATCTACGGTTGGAGCTTTACCTAAAACTTCATATTGATTTGACATTATTGTGCTCCTAAATAAGCATCAATCACACGCTTATCATTTTTAATTTCTTCTGGTGAACCATTTGCAAGCATTTTTCCATGTGCTAAACAAAAAATGTTTTCTGCTAATTGCATGATTACCCTCATATTGTGTTCGATTACTAAAAGTGTTATCCCAAAATCTTGATTCACTTTAATTAATCTATCAATAATTCCATTTATTAGTGTTGGATTAATTCCGGCTGTGGGTTCATCTAATAGCAACATTTCAGGTTCATTCATTAATGCCATTGCAAGTTCTAATAACTTTTGTTGGCCAAAGGAAAGGTCTCCTGCTCTAAGTTTTCTTTTTTGAAATAACCCTACAAAATTCAGTAAATTTTCAGCTTTTTCTGTTAATTCCTGTGGAATTTTTGAAAATATTTTCATTAAATTTGCGTCACTACCTTTGTGACTAATAAGCATATTTTCTATACAGTTAAGTTTTCCATAAATTCTCGTTTGCTGAAATGTTCTTAGCAAGCCTAGTTTAGCAATAACTGGAACTGGGAGTTCTGAAACTTCTTTTGCATTAAATTTTATTGATCCATTGTCTATTGGATAAGTTCCAACTATCGAGTTAAATAAAGTAGTTTTACCTGATCCATTAGGACCAATTAATCCAACTATTTTGCCTTTTTCAACTTTCATCGAAATGTCAACGTTAGCTTTAACACCGCCAAATGATTTGTTTACATTATTGACTTCTAAAATGCTCATTTAAGTTCTACCTGTGCTTTACGATCTTTTTCATCAACTATTTCGCCAAATCTCTCTGGATATTTTTCTCTTAACCATCCCATAATTCCTTCTGGGAAATAAATTACAATTACAACAATTAAAACTCCTAGAGCAACATACTGCCAACCTAAGAAGAAAGTCCAAAAACCCTCTTTAAATATATGAAATACAGTTGCACCAATAATTGGACCCCAAAGTGTTCCTTTGCCACCCAATATTGCCATCAAAACCATAAATACTCCCATCTCTCTTCCATCAAATGCAACATCCGTAGAATCAATGTATCCAACTAAGCCTCCCATTATTCCACCAGCCAAACCACAAAAGAAAGCTGATATCATCCAGCCAATAATTTTATATTTCATTGTTTCAATGCCCATCGCCTCAGCTTTATCCTCATTATCTCTTATTGCATTAAGTATTAATTTAAATCTCGTAGAATAAATTGAACGAACTGCAATAAATGTCAGAACTAAAGTAAAGAAACTTAGGAAATAAAAAAACTCCCCTCTTGCCTCTAAACTTCCAATGTTGGGAAAAGGCGGAGTTGTAAATCCCTGTCCCGCTCCAATTATTTCTATTCCTCCTGAAATTTCACCTGCAGCTACTCCTAAACCTAATGTACAAATTGCAAAATAATGTCCTCTTAGACCTAAAATAGAATATCCAATCAAACCTGCAACAATAGTTGGAACTACCGCAGCAACAACTAATCCAACAGCCATCCCTTGAAAAAACTGAACTGGTGTATGAACAAATGTTTTTTCACCACCGCTTTCAGTCCATTCTGCTAGTGGAAAAAACATACCTACTTGTACAGAAGCACAAAGGTACATTCCAAGACCATAGAATAGAATATTACCAAATGAATTATATCCCATCTCACCACCTTGAATGTTCCAAGTTATTGCTAAAACAATTAAGACACAAAGAATTGATAATTGAACCTTAAACGCAGGAAATATAAATGGAGCAGCTAATCCAAAAATTAAAATAGCAGCATATAAAATTAAGTTATTTTTACTCATTTTTTTATCATTTTAAATATTCTCTTTTTTTTGATAGTTTAAACCTTCTGTAAACTAGGATTAAAACTAGAAGTAAAAATACTGATCCAATCCTAAATTCTGTTCCTAAAATATAATCTGCAAACTCTTCAAATACTCCTAAGCCCATTCCTGACATTGCAACACCAGGTAAATTTCCAAGACCTGCAACAATTACAATCATGAAGGATCTAATCGTATAAGGAAGTCCCATATATGGGTGGATTGTGAAAGTTATAGATACCAATGCACCAGCAACACCACAAAGAGCAGCATTTATACCAAAAGTAGCTGCATAAACTTTTTCTGTATCTACGCCTAAAATCTTTGCAGCTCGTGCATTTTGAGCTGTTGCTCTTATTGCACGACCAAGCTTAGATTTTTTCATGTAAATAACTAAGCAAACTGCAAATAAAATACTTATAAATGCAGAAAATATTTTTGAATTTGGCAATACAACATTGCTATCAAACAACATAGTTGTTCCGTAACCAGAGTTTGCAAGAACTACGTCTGCACCAAATGCAAAGTTCATTAATTGCATGAAAAGAATACTTATTCCAAAAGTCGCTAAAATAGAGATAAACAAATCTCTATCCACCACTTTATTAATTACAAGTTTATAAATTCCTATACCAACAAAATACATTATGATTGGAGCAACAATAACTCCCCATGCAGGATGTATTCCATAAAGATACATAAAGTATGCAATGTATCCTCCTAAAATAACCAGATCGCCTTGCGCAATATTTATGATATTCATTACTCCCCATTGAAGAGCCATACCATAAGCAATTAATGCAAATAAAATTCCAAGAAGAATACCGTCCAAACAAGCTTGAACAGTTATCATTGGGTATTGAAATACAAGAAAATCCATAAAACTTTTTGGGTTATATAAAAAAAAGCCCCCTATTACTAGGGGGCTTGATTATTTTATTTTATCTTTCAGACCACTTTGGCACAGGATGTATCAACTTAGCTGAAGCCCATTTTAGAGGAGCAACAACTTTGTTTTCACATTTTCCTGCAGCATCACACATAACTTGGAATAATACCATTGGCTTAGAGACATTTTGACCGCCTGGAGCAAATTTTATATTTCCATAAAAAGTTTGCATATCAGTAGCAGCAAGAGCATCTCTTACTTTCTTTTGATCGAAAGAATTTGCTCTTTCAAAAGCATCTTTGAAAACCAATAAAGCAGCTGAAGATTCTGCTGCTTGATATGGAGGTGCATATCCAAACATTTTGTTAAAATCTGCATCATATGTCATACCATCTTTAAAGAAGTTATCTTTATAAGTTAGTGTTTTGTGCCATTGAGAAGCACATAAAGCATATTGAGAATTTTTACCATGTTGTTTAGATAGTTTCGCAGCATCACAGTGTGTCATTGCTAACATTGGAACATCAACTTTCATCTCAGCGATTTGTCTGATTGCAGTTAATGCACCTTTAGTATGACCCGATACTACTAAAACATCTGGCTTCATTTGTTTAACTTTTACTAAAGTTGCTGCCATGTCATTTAGTTCTTTTGGCAATTTATCGTCAATAACCTTTGTAGAACCAGTTTCTTTAATAGCATCCAAAATACCTAATCTAACATCTTGTGAAAAAGCATCTTGTTCAAAAGCCATTGCAACTTTAACTCCTTTGCCGCCATTTAATTCAACAGCAGTTTTAATTGCTACATCAAGATATAAGTTAGCTGGAGCCAATACTGCAAAGAGATATTTGTATCCTTTTGTAAACAAAGATCTAGAAGCACCATTCGCTTCTACCATTGGAACACCATATTTTTCGGTAACTGGAGCCATAGCTTTAGTTAATCCTGAGCTGTATGGTCCAAGCATGAATTGAACACCATCTTGGCTTATTAATCTTTCTGCTAGTTGAGCTGCTCTTTTTGGGTTTGATTCATCGTCATAGTATATGATTTCAAACTTATAAGTTTTTCCACCAACTTTAATACCACCCATGCTATTAATTCTATCAACGGCCATGTTATAACCATTTTGAGTATGAACACCATTAGAAGAGTATTTACCAGTTAGTGAAACAGCAGCACCTAAAACAATCTTATTTCCAACAACTTTTGCAAAAGAAGTTGCTGACATAGAGAATAAAATTGCTACTGCAGAAATAAAACTTAATATTATTTTAGTTAATCTCATTTTTATTTCCTTTAGTTATTAATTAATTAATTGTTGTTTGATTAAACTATTATTTGATTAAAAAAACAACATACTGATTGTGCAATTGACGCATGCTAAATATTAATATTGCTGAGTAATTAAGATAATTATTGCTATTGTAATTAAAACACACGCTGAAATTGTGTTTATTATTTTAGGATTAGCTTTTAACCAAACTATTAATTTATTTGCAAGAATTGCATAAGCAATAAGAGATAAAAAATCTAAAACAACATAAGTTGTAATTAAAATTAAGAATTGAATAATATAATTAGAATTAAAATCTATAAACTGAGGAAAAATAAAAGGAAAAAACATCCAAGCCTTTGGACTTGTTCCAGCAACTAAAAATCCATCTTTAAAAAAAGAAAATAAACTTTTTGATGAAATATTATCCGAACTTACATCCTTAGGTTTTGATTTGTAAAGATCGTACGCAAGATATAAAATATAAATTACCCCAACCCATTTAAAAATATTTAAAAAGTTTGGATTATCAGAAAAAAAAGAGCCTATTACAAAAATTACTAAGGTTGCTTGAATAAAGTTTGCAGTAATATCTCCTAATGCGGTCCAAATACATTTTTTAACACCATAATTCATAGAATAAGAAATGATCACAATTCGAGGTGTTCCAGGAGTTATAAATAAAAACAGTATTATTTGTAAAAATAGGAAATAATTTAAGGGGTACATTTTAAGGAAGATAGTCCAAAAAAACCGGGAGCTAAAGATGGCTAAGATGGACTATCAAATATCATAATATCATGTTCTAAAAAAAATGCATTAATCTTTTTTTTTAAATATAAAGGGTTTATGAAAAAAAAAAGTCACACCCTCATAACTAAGGTTAAAAATCCAGAGCCAAATGTAGATGACCCAGATTGGATAATTTGGGCTGCCTGGGCTGATCGGATCACTTTTGAGGAAATAGAAAAAAAGACTGGTAAGACAGAATCTGAAGTTATTAAGGTTATGCGAAGATCTGTAAATCCTACTTCCTTCAGATTGTGGAGAAAAAGAATAAATCAAAAAAGTATAAAACACAGAAAAAAATTTGAATATTCTAGAAAAGAAATAACTAGTAAAATTAAAAAAGGTGATTATTTATAAGTCATGAAATCAATTACCATTTATACAGGACCTCTTTGTAATTACTGTGATGCAGCAAAAAGATTATTAACTAGAAATAATGCGCCTTATAATGAAATTAATATTGCAACTGTTGATGGTGCTATGGATGAGATGATTAAAAAAGCTAATGGTAAAAGAACAATTCCTCAAATATTTTTTGATGATGAACACATTGGTGGTTACGATGAAGTTAGAGCTTTAGAAAAAGAAAATAAGCTTCAAGATCTTTTAAAATAAAATTAATCTATAACTGTTGCAGTAACGTCAGGTTTTGCTCCATATAAACCTTGTGAAGCTCCAATAGTAGCCGCACAACCTCCTGATGTCCCAACATAACCTAAAGCACCAGATGTTCCAAATGCAAGTTTAAGCGAAGGTATTTTTCCAGTTTTAAGCTGTATTGCTTTTGTAAAAGCTCCTCTATATTGAAAATATTCGTCAGTAGCATTTACTACTCCATCGGCCTGGGCTGTTCCAGTTCCATCACCTGCACTAATACTATTTATTTCATCTCCTAAACCGCTACCAACCATTGCCATATACATTGTGACTTCAGCTAAATCACCAGAAGAAGTGCTTCCAACTGTATTTTTAGCAATATTACCACTATTAGATACCGTGTAGCAAGTTTGTGAGCCATCGCTAACAGAACCTTTAATGGTAACTGCTCTTTTCATTGTAACTTGATAGTAAGTATAAGTTTTACCAAACGCAAGTTTTGTAAAATCTCCATAACTTGCTGCGGCAACTCCTGCTGAAGTACTTGCAATATCTATTAATCCTGAGTCACCTGAGCCTACTACTAAAGGATTTAAACAGTTGGCAGTAGTACTGCCAGTTTCACACAATTCTAAATATGTCATTGTAATTTTGTAAGAAGTTGCTTCGCCTGCAGTTTGCACAGCAAAAGCACTTTTTGTAATTAATATTGAGAATATCAAAAATAGTATTAATTTAATTTTTTTCATAATTATTTACTTGTTATAATAATTGATCCTTGTACTTCTATAGTCAAATTATTATTTCTTTTAACCTTTTCTTTTAATTTTTTTTGAACATTTTCTTTTTCAAATGCCACGTTTGAGAATCCATCTTTCATTGATTTTCCATCTCCTCTAGGGGGATAAACAAAAGTTAATTTAGAAGTAAATTCGTCATCTACCCCTGAATTATCACTCATATCATTTTTAAGTTCTAACTGAACAGACGGTGATAAATATGCTTCTAACGCTAAACTATTTCCTTCTGTATCACTAGAAGCTTTTTCGTTTTCCCATGAATAATTTTCCCAATTAATTTTTGCCCATGGAGCATAAGGTATTTGTGAGGCAAGATTGATTGTATAGCCTGTTAAGACTTGCTCTTCAGTACTTTTGTGAACTTCCATATTGGTAATTTTATGATAACTATTTGCGGTAAGATCAAGATTGGCACCTTTTAACTCAAAACCAACACTACCTCTTTGATGTCCTGCGTTAAAATCATTATCTAAAAATAAATTGACACCTACAACATTAGATTTGTCGTGAGACAATTTTCTATAGCCAAGTCCTATATTTCCAATTAGTCTATTATGTCCATTTGTTTCTTGAGTATGTAAACTAAACTGAGTAAATAAATTTGAATTGTTAGTTGATTCAATATCCCTCAAAGCTAAAATTTCAATATCAGGATTGTCATCTTCATTAATTTGAATTGAAGCCTCTGTTAAACCTTCACCTGGTATTAAATTATTAAAAAATTCTGATACATCTTTTGCATAAGAATTTGAAAAAAATAATAAAACAAAGATATAAATAAATAATCTTTTCATAACAAATTAAAAAATAAATTACCTTTATAAAAAAGTAAAGAGAAACAAATTCAACTTTTAGGCTTAAAAATCAAGCAAACACCATTATTACAATATCTTTTTCCTGTTGGTTCTGGTCCATCTTCAAATATATGGCCATGATGACCTCCACATTTTTTACAATGATATTCTGTTCTAGCATAACCCATCAAATGATCTGTTTTTGTTTCAAATACATCTGGCAGAGACTCATAAAATGAAGGCCATCCAGATCCACTTTCATACTTTGTTTTAGAATCAAATAATTTTTCTCCGCAATTAGCACAATGAAAACTTCCTTCTCTTTTTTCATGATTTAATTCACTTGTACCAGCCATTTCGGTTCCATCTTCAAATAAAACTACTTTTTGTTCTTTAGTTAAATTTGGGTTAATTTTTTTAGTCATATCTATTTTAAAACTCTTATTGGTTTACCATTTACACAAGCTTCTAGATCTTCGATCATTTGATTATAGAAAATATTGTAATTTTCTGCAGTTACGTAACCAATATGTGGGGTTAATAATGCATTTGGTAAAAATCTTAATTTATTATTTTCTGGTAAAGGTTCTTTTTCATAAACATCAAGACCAGCTCCCGCAATTACATTTGTTGATAATGCTATAATTAAATCATCTTCATTAATAATTGGTCCTCTTGAAGTGTTAATTAAAAATGCTGTTTTTTTCATTTTATCTAGTTCTTTTAATGTAATGCAGTCTTTATATCTTTCTCCACCTTGTACGTGGATTGAAACAACATCAGAATTTTGTATCAAATCATCTTTACTGCATGGTAAAACATCAAGTTCTTTACATGTATCTAAATTTAGATTTTCACTCCAAGCCATAACTTGCATCCCAAAAGCTTTACCTATTTTAACCACTTGCGACCCTACTCTTCCAAGGCCAATTAAACCTAAAACTTTACCTTTCAATTCAACACCAATAGTAGTTTGCCAATATCCCTGATACATATTATCAAATTCTTCTTTAAAATTTCTAGCCAAACCTAAAATAAGAGCCCAAGTTAACTCGGGAGTTGGATTGATATTTATTTCTGTTCCACAAACAATAATTTTTCTTTTTTTTGCAGCCTCAAGATCAATGGATTTATTTCTCAATCCACTAGTAATTATAAATTTTAAGTCATTTAAATTATCTATTAAATTTTTCGATATAGGAGTTCTCTCTCTCATAATCAAAAGAGCTTCAAAGTCTGCTAATTGTTCAATTGTATCAGCCTCATCTAAAAAAGGTTCACTAAAAATTTTAAATTCATATTTTCCTGATAATTTTTCTAAATTTACCAATTGATGAGAAACATTTTGATAATCGTCTAATATTGCAACTTTAAGCATTTTTAACTTTCTTATTTGATAATAAAATTCCTGAAATAATAAAACAAGCACCTAAGATATGATAAAACATAAATTTTTCATTAAAAAAAATCATGGCCATTATGGCACTTATGATTGGCATCAAATGTAAAAACACACCAGATCGATTTGCTCCTATCATAGATATACCTTTAATCCATAATATAAATGAAGCTAAACCAGGAAGCAAAACAACATATGATAAAATTAAAATGAATGGTATATCAAGGTTAATTCTAAAGCCAACTTGATACTCAATGAAATAAACTGGGATTAAAAAAATTAAACCAAAAGAAATAACTACTTGCAGTAAGCTAATTTGAGACAATTCATATTTTTGTCTTTTTAATAAAGTTGAGTATAGCGCCCAAGAAAACATAGCGACTACCATTGTGATATCGCCCTTATTAAAATCTAAATTTTTTAAAATTTGAAAATTAGCTTTAGTAATAATGATAGTTACACCTAAAAATGAAAGTATTACACCAATTATTTGAAATACATTTGTTTTTTCGATTTTTAAAATCGATGAAAAAAACATAATCATTACTGGAATTGTGGATATCATCAAAACTCCACTTATAACCTGAGTAAAATTTAACGAATAATAAACAATAGAATTAAAAATTGTGATGCTCGTGACACCTAAAACTATAAATAATTTATAATTTTGAACTATATATTTTTTTTTTTTAATAATTTCAGGAAGAGTAAATGGTGCTAGAATTAACCAAGCAAAAAACCAACGATAAAAATTAAGAGAAAATGGAGGCACTTCATAAAGACTTGCAAATTTTCCAACAATAAAATTACCTGCCCAAAAAGTAACTGTTAATAATAAAAAAATATAAGCAAGAAAGTTAGATTCTTTTTTCACCTAACTAAATCTTAATGAGCTATATGGATCTAAATTTAAATTAGTATTCTCTTTAGCTATCATTCCAGCAATAATCTTCCCAGATATTGGACCCAATGTCCATCCTAAATGATGATGACCAAAACAATAAAAAACATTTTTATGATTTTTTGATGGTCCCATTACAGGAAGAAAATCAGGTAAAGATGGTCTAAAACCCAACCACTCATCCTCATGGTTTGGCAAATCACCAAGCATATATTTTGCATTATTTATTAAATTTCTAATTCTTGATTTAGATAATGGATTTTCAAGTCCACCAAACTCAACCGTTCCAACCACTCTTAAACCTTGTTCCATAGGAGTAATTCCAAAGCCACGATTTGAAAAAATTACCGGTCTGCTTAGTAAATGGTCACAATTCTTAAAGTGAACATGATATCCTCTTTCTGTATCTAGAGGTATTTTTTCACCCAAGTTATCAGTTAACTTTTTAGAAAATGCTCCACAAGCTATTACTACTTTATCAAATACATAATTCTGTGTTTCAGTTTTAAAAATTGGTTTTTCATCATCAAAACTAATATCTTTAATATTTACTTTATTAAATTTTCCACCTTTTTTTATAAAAAGATCAAATAATTTAAGAAGAATTTTTTTTGGATTACGAGCATGTCTTGCGTAAGGATAATAAACACCAGCATGATAAAATGGTTTAATATGAGGTTCAAGGTCATGAATTTCAGCCTTGTTTACCAATTGTTGTTTAACACCTAATTCCTCTCTAACTCGAATTTCTAATTCTCTACTTTTTAAATTTTTTTCATTCCAAATATATAGAGTTCCTTTATTTTCAACTAAGCCATCTAAATCTATTTCATCAAACAATTCTTCATAAGCAGGTAAAGCTAAATCCAAAATTTGATGCATATTTTTTGCAGTGTGCATCATTTTCTTTGTAGTTGAATTCATAATAAATTTTAAAAACCAAGGAATCATTTTTGGAACATAATTCCATTTTAACGCAAGTGGTCCTGAGGAATTTAATAGCATTGATGGCACATCTGCCAAAACATCAGGTCTATTAAGAGGAACTGAAGCATACGGAGAAAAATGTCCCGCATTTCCATAAGATGCTGCCTGACTTCCTGGATTATCTCGATCAAAGATAGTTACATTAAAACCTTTTTTTTGAAGAAATAGTGCATTTGATACACCCTGTATTCCTGCTCCTACTATTCCTACTTTAAGATCTTTATTCATAAAAATTGTTATACAAGTAAAAGTTAAAATATAAGAGTGACAAATTATGCAAATTTTAATTTGTTTTTTATGAAATAATTTGTTTGTGATTGATTTTCGCACTTAATACAATACCAAAACCAATCATGGTTGCGAGCATCGAGGACCCTCCATAAGACATTATCGGAAGTGGAGAGCCAACTATTGGGAGTAGACCCAAAACCATTGATAAATTTACAACTATGTAAATAAAGATTGCGAAAGCATATCCAAAGCAAAATAGTCTAGCAAAATTACTCCTTGAGATTGATCCTATCCTGATAATTCTAAAAATTATTATTGAATACAATAACAAAAGACCAATAGAACCTATAAATCCAAATTCCTCAGAAAATAAAGTAAAAATAAAATCTGTATGTTTTTCTGGTAAAAAGTCTAAATAACTCTGAGTTCCTTTTAAAAAACCTTTGCCCTCAAAACCTCCTGAACCTATTGCTATTTTGGATTGTATAATTTGATACCCGGCTCCTAAAGGATCTCTGTCTGGATCTAAAAAGGTTAGTATTCTTAATTTCTGATAGGGTTTTAAGAATGAGATTATAAAAGGAAGTGAAATCAAAAAAGCAATAAAAGAATAAATAAAATATTTAATTTTTACACCACCTAACCACAAAATGATTAATCCACTTGAGGCTATCAATATTGAAGTACCCAAATCAGGTTGAGAAATTACAAATATAATAGGAACCAAAATAATTGATAAAACTACAACTATACTTGTTAAAGAATTTACGTTTTCAATTTTTAATCTATGATAATATTTTGCAAGACACAAAATAATTGCTACTTTCATTAATTCTGAAGGTTGAAGTACAAATAAATATGCATCCAACCATCTTTGTGATCCTGAAGATTTAATTC
This sequence comes from Pelagibacteraceae bacterium AG-319-F18, assembly GCA_003283905.1. Taxonomy (GTDB): domain Bacteria; phylum Pseudomonadota; class Alphaproteobacteria; order Pelagibacterales; family Pelagibacteraceae; genus Pelagibacter. The sequence goes on from QBXA01000003.1 coordinate 18,271, forward strand.
CAAAAAAAGAAACCCAAATTAACAACAAAATTACTAAAAAGTAAAATACATATGAAAAATTATGCCAAAATTTTAAGTTAAAGAAAGCAATAAATATCATTAATGGAAAAAAAACAGAGAGTTTAACAAAATGATTTTTTGTATGAAAAAGAATTTCACCTCCATCTGTAGAATACATTACAAATACACTTACTATTGAAAGAAGAATGACTGAGGTTACTAAAATGTAATCTAAATTTTTTATTTTTTCAAATAATGTAATCTCGTTATTCAATCTGTCATTTTGAAACATTTAAATCGTGATCCTCTCAAAATTTGATTGTTTATTTCTTAAATCATGCCTATCAATTATTAATTTAAATAATTTTTTTGCTATAGGTGCGGCTGTTCTACTACCAGAACCACCATGTTCAACAATGATACTGAGTGCATATCTTGGATTAATATAAGGTCCATAAGCAACATATAAAGCATGATCTCTATCTTTGTATGGTATTTGTTCTAATTCTAAATCTAATTCACGCTCTCTTTTGCTAATTCTTTTTACTTGAGCTGTTCCTGTTTTTCCTGCGAATTGATATCTAGGGTCGTCAATTCTTGATCTGTAAGAAGTTCCAAATCTTTCATTTGTAGAACTGAACATTGCTTCTTGAACTATCTTAATATTTTTTTTGTCTTTAAATAATTTTTTGTCTTTAAATGACTTAGTTTCAGTGTCATATAACAATCCTTTCTCCATTGACTGTTTTGCTTCCTCAAAAGATAATGGATTATTGTCTACAATTATTTTTGGTTTTATTGCATAACCACCATTTGCAATTTGTGCTGTCATCATACAAAGTTGTAAAGGAGTAGATTGTATATACCCTTGACCAATGCCTGTTATGAGTGTTTCTCCTAGCACCCAGCCTTTACCAAGATTATTTTTTTTCCATTTTGTATTAGGAAATAATCCTTTTTTTTCTATATCAAAATATTCACCAAGAACTTTTTTTCCTAAACCAAACTTTTCAGCAGTATTATTTAATCTATCAACACCCAGCAATCTCGAAACTTCATAAAAATAAGTATCACAAGATTGTTTCATTGCATTTTTTAAACTTACCCAGCCATGCCCTTTCTCTTTCCAGCAATGAAATGTTTGTCCATACAATTCCATTTTACCCGTACATTTGACTTTGAACTTTGTATTGATAACATTATTTTCTAAAGCTGATAGCGCAACGATTGGCTTTATCGTAGATCCTGGAGAGTAGAGACCAGAAAGAGTTTTATTTACTAAAGGTTTAAGTGGATTATTTCTTATTAATTGCCACTCATCTTGACTTATTCCAAAAAGAAACAAATTTGGATCATAAGAAGGTGAGGAATACATAGCAATAATATCTCCAGTATAAATATCCATTACACTTATGGACCCTGCTTTTCCTTTTAGTAATCCCCCACAAGCTTTTTGTATTTCAGTATCAACTGTTAAACGTATTTTTAATCCCTGTTCTCCTTTTTGATGTTCAAGTTGATTAATTCTTTTACCATAAGCATTAACTTCATACCGTTGAATAGCATTTGTGCCTATCAAATGATTTTCAAGTCTTTTTTCCAATCCTAATTTTCCGATTTTCATTCCTGGAACAAATCTTTCCTGAACAACTTCATTTTCTAAAATTTCTTTTTCGTTAGGCTGACTGACATACCCAAGAACATGTGTATATGCTTCTTTAAAGGGATAATTTCTAGAAATAGTCATGACTGGTTTAACACCAATTAAGTCATATAAATAATTATTGATTTTTACAAATTGACTCCAGCTTAAATTTTCAGAAACAATTATGCTATCCCAAGGCTTTAGTTCAGCTTTTAACTTATTAATTCGTTGAATTTTTTTATCGCTTAATTCTAAAAGATTTTTTAATCTCAACAATAAATAATTAAAATTCTCAACTTGCTCAGGAATTATATGCAATTGATAAACTTTTAAATTTCCAGCAATTACATTACCGAAATAGTCAACTATGTCTCCTCTAGTTGGAGGTAATTTCCACTCTCTAATTCTATTTTTATCAGAAAGTGTAAGATATTTTTTATTCTCATTAATTTGAAGAGAAAATAGGCGAGCAACGATACCTGCAAAAACAACTATTTTAGCTGCTCCAATTATAAACATTCTTCTATTTATAACATCTGTTTTTCTGATTCCTGGTTTCGATTTAATCATTTTGCTGAATTGAAATTCTCTGATTCAAAAAATTAAAAACAACAAAAAATATTGGATAAAATAAAAAAGTGAATCCTGAATTAATCAAGTAATTCATATGATCAACTGTTATCAAAAATATTAAATCTAAAACTAATACTTGAATTGAGTTTATTAATAAAATTGTAAATAACAACGATATCCAATCTTTAATAAAATTTGGAGATAAAGTTATATCTCTAATATAGGCAGTTACAGAACATAGAAGTAAATAACAAAAACTACTAATTCCTATTGGTATTCCAATTACTACATCATTAATTATACCTGCAAAAAAAATTGCAAGATAACTTAGATGGTCTGGGTTTCTTAATGTCCAAAAAAAAATTAATATATGTACAAAATTGAATGAAAAATATTCAAGTTTTAAATAATTAAAATCAAATTCATTAAAAACTGAAAAAAAAAGCATAAGTATTGGAAGGTAAGATAAAAAAATTTTTAAAAATGAACTTTTATTCAATGACGACATTATTTCTTGCTACCTATTTTGTAAGAAGTTATTTTTACATAATTAAGCTGTGTAAAATCTGAAAAAAAGTTTATTTTTCCATTTGAACCTATAGATATTTTCCCAATCGGGATACCAGGCTTAAATAACCCGCCAAGACCTGATGAGTAAGCTATTATTTCACTTTCATTCAAATTTTTTTCAATTTCATCTTGAGTGTGTTCAATTATTCCATAATTACTTCCAGTTCCAGAGATTACAGCCTGGATGTCATTAGGAGCTAAAACAGATGGTATTTTACTGTTAAGATCGGATAATAATAATGCCCTCGAATTAGTATAATTAACCTCTATGATTTGTCCAACAAGGTAAACCCCATCCACAATTGCCATTCCGATTTTAACATTGTCTTTTGAACCTTTATTTAAAACAACTGATTTTAGATATGGGCTTTCTTTGTCAATTAAAACTTTTGCAAATATTTCTTTTGTTTCGATATTTTCATCAATCAATGATCTTAATTTTTTATTTTCTATTTTTAAAAAATCATTTGTTAATTGTTTTTGTTTTAAATTTTCTAATTCTATTTTTGTTGCTTTGTGCGTTTTATACAATCTCATATGCTGATCAAAGTCTTTTTTTAAACTTTTTATGTAATTTTCTGGAGCAGATATTAAAGTTGAAGATCTATATATCGCCTCATTAATACTTAATTTAACAATTTGAATAGCTTTAAAATTAAAATTACTTAATACAATTACAATAAAAGATGAAAAAATTAAGGTTAATAACGAAAATTTTTGTTTATCTTTTTTTTTTAAAAAAGCTGACCGAATGGCAATTACAAAATCATCCCTGCTTGAAGCCATTGATCTTAGTATTCAGATAACATAGTAGAAAATGTTTCTTCCTGATCTAATGCTTTCCCTGTACCAACGGCTACACAAGATAATGGATCATCTGCAACATGAACAGGTAATCCAGTTTCTTTAGAAAATCTTTTATCAATATTTTTTAACAAAGCTCCACCACCAGTTAATGTTAAACCCATATCTACTAAATCCGCTGATAGTTCTGGGGGAGTATTTTCCAATGCGGTTTTAATTGCATTAACCATTTCCCTCATGATGTCATTTAATGCTTCTGCTGTATCTTCCTCTGTAATGTTAACTTCTTTTGGCGTACCAGATCTAAGATCTCTACCTTTGACTGGATAAGTATTTGTACCTGAGGCTAATGCTGTTCCCATTTCTTTTTTAATTTTTTCTGCAGTAGTATCTCCTATTAATAAGTTGTATTCTTTTCTCATATAATTGACAATTGCTCCATCCATTGCATCACCTGCAATTCTTAAAGACTTAGAATAAACTAGTCCACCTAAAGACATGATAGCAATCTCACTAGTTCCACCGCCAATATCTACTACCATAGATCCTGTTGCTTCAGAAATTGGAAGCCCCGCTCCAATAGCAGCAGCTATAGGCTCTTCAATTAACTGAACTCTTCTAGCACCTGCTGCAAGTGCACTATCTTGAATTGCTTTCCTCTCAACTGGTGTTGAGCCTGTTGGAACACAAATTAAAATTCTTGGATTTGCAAATGTACTTCCTTTATGAACTTTTTTTATAAAATGTTTTATCATTTCTTCAGTAACGATGAAGTCTGCGATTACACCATCTCTTAAAGGTCTAATTGCACTTATGTTTCCAGGCGTTCTACCAAGCATTGTTTTTGCTTCATCACCAACTGCCAAAACATTTTTCTTTCCACCTTGATCTACTATTGCAACAACAGAAGGTTCATTCAAAACTACACCTTTTCCTTTTAAAACAACTAGTGTGTTAGCTGTTCCAAGATCGATCGCCATATCTTGGCTCCAAATTTCTTTAACTTTGTCGAATAGTCCCATTTTATATGCCTCTCACTTTTTGATTTTCTTGCTCCATTGGAGCTGTTTTATCTCGTTTAATAATCATTTTATTTAATGCATTAATATAAGCATTTGCTGATGCAACTAATGTATCTGTGTCAGCTGCTTGGCCTACTGTTGTTTTTCCTTTTTCCTCGATTTTAACACTTACAGTTGCTTGTGCATCCGTTCCTTCTGTTACGGCGTGAACTTGATAAAGTTGTAAATTAACGTCGTGCGGATAAAGAGTTTTAATACATTTAAATATTGCATCAACAGGACCATCGCCTGTTTCTGAAGCTTGTTTTACATCTCCATAAACATCTAAAGTCATCTCTGCTCTTTGTGGTTCACCAGTTCCAGCAAAAACTTTTAATGATTTTAAGTTGATTGCATTTATCTTATTATCAATAATTAAACTATCATCTACTAATGCAATAATATCCTCATCATAAACATGCTTTTTCTTATCTGCTAAAACTTTAAATTTTGCAAATGCATTACTTACTACATCATCAGTAAGATCTGGATAACCTAAACTATTCATCTTATCTTTAAATGCATGTCTTCCTGAATGTTTACCCATTACTAAAGAAGTTTGTTTTACTCCTACACTTTCAGGTGTCATAATTTCGTATGTTTGTCTATTTTTTAACATTCCATCTTGGTGAATTCCTGCTTCATGAGCAAAAGCATTTTTACCAACAATAGCTTTATTGTATTGAACTGGAAATCCAGTAGCATTCGAAACAATTTTAGATGCTTTGCTCAACAATGTTGTATTAATTCCTGTATCATAAGGCATCAAATCTGGTCGTGTCTTAATAGCCATTACAACTTCCTCTAGTGCAGCATTACCTGCTCTTTCACCTAAGCCATTTATTGTACATTCAATTTGTCTTGCACCCGCCTGAACACCAGCTAAAGAGTTTGCAACTGCTAATCCCAAATCATTATGACAATGAGTAGATAAAATTGCTTTATCAATATTTGGAACTTTGTTTAATAACGTTTCTATTATCTTTGTAAACTCAGATGGGATCGTATACCCAACTGTATCTGGAATATTTATTGTAGTTGCGCCATTTTTTATAGCAAGCTCAACTGTCTTGCACATATAGTCCATGTCAGTCCTTGTTCCATCTTCACATGACCACTCAACATCGTCAGTAAATTTCCTAGCATAAGCAACATGTTTTCCAATTGACTCGTAAACGTCCTCTGGTGACATGTTAAGCTTGTGCTTCATGTGTAAAGGACTTGTTGAGATAAATGTATGAATTCTAAATCTTGGAGCATGTTTTAATGCTTCATAGGCTCTATCTATATCTTTCACGGAATGTCTAGAAAGACCTGCTGGAATAGAATTTTTTAAAATTTTACTAACTTCTGAAACGGCCTCAAAATCTCCAGGAGATGCAATTGGAAAACCAGCTTCAATAATATCAATACCCAATTCATCAAATACTCTTGCGATTTGGATTTTTTCTTCCAAACTCATAGACGCACCTGGTGATTGCTCACCATCACGCATAGTAGTATCAAATATAAAGATTCTATCTTTATCAGCCATAACTTAAATTTTTTGAAAATGTATAATACAATCTATAAGAGAGAATGCAAAATAATAAGTAAAATTAATCTTAAAATCCGTCCATTATAGGGGCTTCAAAATTAATTATAAATAGACTCAATTTTTGGCATTAGATGCAAAAGTTCTTTAGTATAATTATGTTGTGGTTCCAAAAACAATTTTTCTGTATTTGAAACTTCACATAATTTACCATCTTTTAACACTCCAATTCTATCACACATTTGTCTAACAACTGGTAAATCATGGCTTATAAATAATATTGTTAAATTAAGCTGTTCCTGAAGATCTTTTAATAAGTTTAATATTTGAGCTTGAATACTCACATCTAAAGCAGACGTAGGTTCATCACAAACAAGAAGTCTTGGTTGTGTGGCTAAGGCTCTTGCAATAGATATTCTTTGTCTTTGACCACCAGAAAATTCATGTGGATAGCGATCTACTGAATTTTGTATTAGCTCAACTGACTCTAGTAAATCAAAAACATAATTATCTAAATCTTTTCTACTTATAGAAGGATTGTGAAGTTTAATTGGTTCTGAAACTATATCTTTAACTTTTAATCTTCCATTTAAAGATGAGTAAGGATCTTGAAATATCATTTGTATTTGTTTTCTAAATTTCATCATTTCTAAATTTTTCTTAATTTTTGTAATACAAATATTATCAAAGAAAATATCTCCAGAACTAGGTTTAAATAAATTTACAATCATTTTTGCTATGGTAGACTTTCCACTACCACTCTCACCTACCAATCCAAATGTTTCACCTTGTTTAATATAAAACGAAACATCATTAACTGCCATTATTGAATTTTTAGAACTTTCAGTAAAAAAATTATCATCAAAACTTTTACTAAGATTTTTCACCTGAACTAAGTCTTGTTTCACAATTTCTTTCTTAGTCCATCTATTTAATATTTTTAAATTATTTTCTTTATTATTTTTATTTTCTTTTTCTATAATTACAAATCTAGATATTTTTTTATTTGTTGGAGGAACAGAACTAACTAAACTTTTAGTATAACTTTCTTTGGGATTAGTTAATATTTCTTTAGTAACACCAATTTCTACTAATTTTCCACTTTTCATTACGGCTACTCTATCCGCTGTCTCTGCTATCACTCCCATATCATGAGTAATTAAAATTGCAGCTAGATTTCTTTCTTTAGTTAATCTTTTAATTAAATCAAGAATTTGTGATTGAATAGAAACATCTAAAGCAGTAGTTGGTTCATCTGCAATTAAAAGTTCAGGTTCACAACATAAAGCAAGTGAAATTACCACTCTCTGTCTCATTCCTCCTGAAAATTGATGTGGGTAGTTATCAAATCTACTTTCAGCATCTTTAATTCCAACTTCTTTTAACAAATTTATTGATCTATTTTTTGCTTCTTCATTACTTAAATCAAGATGAGTTTGAATAGTTTCAATTAACTGTTCACCAATTGTAAGTATAGGATTAAGAGAAGTTTGAGGATCTTGAAATATCAGTCCAATTTTTTTACCTCTATATTTAATAATATTTTTAGGATCTTCATGAATATTTATATCTCCTAATATAACCGAACCACTTGAAACTTTACCTGGTTCATCAATTAAATTGATTATTGCATTTCCTACTGTACTTTTTCCTGATCCTGACTCGCCAACTAACCCTAATATTTCACCTTTATTTACTTCAATATTTACATTTTTGGCCGCATAAACAGTTTCTTTTCTCATTTGATAATCGACACTTAAATTATTTATTTTAAGGAAACTCATTTATTCAATTTTGGGTTAAGAGTATCTCTCATCCAATCCCCTAATAAATTAATTGAGAATGCTAGTATAACTAAAAAAATTGCTGGAAAAAAAGTAATCCACCACTCACCCGAAAATAAGAAATCATTACCAAGTCTAATTAGTGTTCCTAATGATGGGGTGGTAGGTGGCACACCAACACCTAAAAAGCTTAATGTTGACTCAGCAATAATTGCAAGTGCTAGTCCTATAGTTCCAATTACTAATACTGGGCGCAAAATATTTGGTAAAATATGTTTAAACATAATTACTATATTTGAAACTCCAATTATAGTTGATGCTGAAACATAATCTTTATTTTTTTCTACTAGAGTAGCAGCTCTTGAAACTCTTGCAAATTGAGGCCACTCTGAAATTCCAATTGCAAATATCAAAACATAAATTGCCATCTCATCATGCATCTCTCTTGTAATTAATCCTCTTGCTATCCCATCAACTAAAAGAGCCATTAGAATACTTGGTACTGTTAATTGAACATCAGTTAATCTCATTACAATCATCTCATATTTTCCACCAAAATATCCCGCAGTTAACCCTAAGCCAACACCTAATATCAAACTAAATATGATTGCTGAAAAACCAACAATTAATGAAATTCTAGAACCATAAAGAATTGTTGATAACATATCTCTTCCTTGACCATCTGTTCCTAAAATAAATTTTGCCAAACCTTCTTCAGTCCATGATGGAGGAGTAAATGCATCCATTAAAGATAAAGAAGATGGATCAAAAGGGTTGTAGGGTGTAACTAACTCCACAAAAAATGAACAAAAGAATATTATAAATAAAATTATTGAAGATATAATTGCTGTTGGAGATTTAATAAAACTATAATAAATATCACTATCTTTAATTCTGCCCCAGGCGCTAAGAGTATTGTTATCCACTTGAAACATCTCCTTTAACTCTAATTCTTGGATCTATAAAATAATATAAAATATCTACTATAAAATTAATCATTACAAAGACAAAAGCTATAAAAACTAAATAAGCAGACATAATAGGAATATCTACAAATTGTACAGCTTGAATAAATAAAAATCCCATTCCTGGCCATTGAAAAACTGTTTCGGTAATTATTGAAAATGCAATAAGTGTTCCAATATTAATTCCAGCAATAGTTATTACAGGGATTAAGCCATTTTTTAATGCATGTTTATATTTTATACTTTTTTCACTTATTCCTCTTGCTCTTGCAAATTTAATATAATCAGTTTGTAAAATCTCCATCATTTCAGCTCGCACAAGTCTAATTATATATGTCATTTGAAAAAGGCTAAGAGTAACTGAAGGAAGTATAATTGCTTTTAACCCAGAGATAGTTAGAAATCCTGTAGTCCAAAATCCCAAATCAACTACCTCGCCTCTTCCAAAAGATGGTAATATTCCTAAAATTACTGAAAAAAGATAAATAAATAATATACCAATAACGAATGTGGGGAGCGATACTCCGAGCAATGATACCGCTAAAATGATATCACTTAAAAAACCTTTCCTATTTATTCCTGTATAAACTCCTAATAATGTCCCAGAAATAAGAGCAATTAGTGCTGAAATTACCACAAGCTCAATGGTTGCAGGCATTCTTTCTGTTATTAATTCTGAAACAGGTCTTCTTAATTGATAAGAAATTCCAAATTCTCCCTTAGACGCATTTACTACAAATCTAGTAAATTGAATATGAATAGGATCCATTAAACCTAAAGTTTCTCTAATTTCTGCTCTTTCTTCATCAGATGTTTCTTCTCCAACCATGTTATTTATTGGATCTCCTACAAAATTAAATAAAGAAAAAGATACGAAGGCAACGACTAACATTACCAAGGCAGACTGAAATAATCTTTTGAAAAAGTATTTTATCAATTTATGAAAATTATTAAATTACAAGCCCCCAATATTTAGGGGGCTTATAAAAAATTTATTTAATTAAAGTTAGCAGTTCTGAATAACGGTTCGTTATTCGGTCTGATAGGTACATTAATTCCACTTTTAGACGCCCAAGAAATTACTTGGTGGTGAAGAGGAAGATAAGAAATATCATCTTTCACAATTTTCCAAGCTTTTGCAATTGCAGCATTCCTTTTGTCTAGGTCAACTTCACCTTCCATAACTCTGATTGCAGCATCAACTTCTGAGTTACTAAAGTTAACTTTATTCCAGCTAGCACCACTTTCATATAAATAATGAAAAACATAGTGACTATCTAAAGTAGGAACACCCCAACCAAGCATATAAAAATCACCTTGGTTATCTTTAAGTTCTTTAAAGTGCTTACTCTTAGTTTGAGCAAATAGATTTACATTAACGCCTATTTTACCTAACATTCCAACAACAGCTGTGCAAATAGCTTCGTCATTTACATATCTATCATTTGGACATCTTAGCTCAATATTAAAACCATCAGGATAACCTGCTTCAGCTAATAGTTTTTTTGCAGCATCAACATCGTAAGGTAATCTTTTATCAAGATCTGTAGTATAACCGTTTACTCCTGGAAAAGTTATTATTCCAGCAGGTTCACTTAAACCTCTCATAACTTTTTTCTTGATAGCTTCAATATCTATCGCTTGATAAAAAGCTTGTCTTACTTCTTTTTTCTTAAATGGATTGTCACCAGTATTACCTGATCTCAATTTATCTACAGCTTGGTCCATTCCAAGAAAAATTGTTCTCATCTGTGGTGTGCTTTCTACTTTATGTCCTGAAGAAGATCCAATACGTTTTAAATCCTGAACAGGTGCATCTGTAACTAAATCAATTTCTCCAGATAACAAAGCTGCAACTCTAGTAGCTGCATTTTTAATTGGAAGTAATTCAATTTGAGTTACTTTCTTGTCTTTCATTTCACCCCACCAATGTTTATTTTTTTTAAACACTGTTTTTGTATTAGGTTCTCTTAAAGTTATTTTAAAAGGTCCAGTTCCCATAGCATTAGTTGCTGAAAAAGTTTCTTGGCTAGCATCCCAATTTTGTGGAGACATCGCAAAGTTTTCTTCAGACCATTTCTTAGACATTATAAAAATGTTAGACAATTGGTTTAAAAGAATTGGATTTGGCTTACTTGTTGTTATTTTAACTGAATAATCACCAGCAGCTTCAACACCTGATACTGTGCTGATATATTCTTTAAAATCCGATGTTCTTTGTTTAGCTCTTAATATACTGAAAACAACATCTTCAGACGTCATTTTAGAACCATCAGAAAATTTAACATCCTCTCTTAAAGTAAAAATCCATGTATTTGGATCTGTAGCTTTCCATTTTGTAGCTAACGCAGGTCCTATTTTCATATCCAAACCTCTTTGAACAAGTGCTTCGTATACTTGCCTAGAGACCTGAGTAGTTGGGCCTTCGTTTTGTGCGTGTGGATCTAGTGTAAGACTATCTCCTTGCATAGACCACTTTATAGTTTTTGCCCATGCTGAAGAAAATCCAAATACTAAAACCAAAGATAATAGTATTCTAATTAAGTTTTTTATCTTCATTATTCCCCTCTTTTTTAAATTTATTTAAAAAAGTATAGGTGAAATAATTCGATTATTATAGTTATAATTTTCAGCTAAAATTTAACTTTTATCGCTATCTACTAATTTTTTCTTAGCTATCCAAGGCATCATTGCTCTAAGTTCAGCTCCGACTTTCTCTACTGAATGTTCTGCTAATTTAGCTCTGGTTGCAAGAAAGTTTTTTTGACCATTTTTACATTCATCCATCCACTCTTTTGTGAATTTTCCTGATTGAATATCAGCCAAAACTTCTTTCATTTTTTTTTTAGTTTCCTCTTTATTAATAATTCTAGGACCTGAAACATATTCGCCATACTCAGCAGTATTAGAAATAGAATAGTTCATGTTTGCAATTCCACCTTCATAAATTAAATCGACAATTAATTTAACTTCATGAACAGTTTCAAAGTAAGCCATTTCAGGTTCATAACCTGCTTCAGTTAAAGTTTCATAACCATTTTTAATCAACTCAACTAAGCCACCACATAAAACGGTTTGTTCTCCAAATAAATCTGTTTCAACCTCATCCTTAAATGTAGTTTCAATAATTCCTGATCTTCCACCACCCACTGCAGATGCATATGATAAAGCAAGATCTCTAGCTTTACCTGAGCCATCTTGATGAACAGCAAACAAACATGGAACTCCACCACCTTTTTCATACTCACTTCTAACTAAATGACCGGGTCCTTTCGGAGCAACCATAAATACATCTAAATCTTTTCTAGCTTTAATTAAATCGTAATGAACATTTAATCCATGAGCAAATGCAATACTTGTTCCTTCTTTTACTCTTTGCTCTATATGATTTTTATAAATCTCAGCTTGTAATTCATCAGGTGTTAAAATCATAACAACATCTGCCCAGGCAGCTGCATCTGATAAATTCATAACTTTTAAACCTTTAGACTCAGCTTTCGCAATACTTGAAGATCCTTCTCTAAGAGCCACAACTATTTCTTTAACACCACTATCTTTTAAGTTTAAAGCATGAGCATGTCCTTGGCTTCCATAACCAAAAATTGCAATTTTTTTTCCTTTAATTAGATCAACATCTGCATCTTTTTCATAAAACATTTTCATTTTTTTTCTCCTTAATTAATTAGTTAAATATTCCAGCGCCTCTAGTCATTGCAACCGCTCCAGTTCTTGAGACACTTATAAGACCGTGCGATTTTAAATTTTTTGTCATTTTATCTATTTCTTTTCTCATTGCAGTTATTTGAATTACAGCAGATTTATTTGTCTGATCTAATATAACTGGATTAAATTTTTTACAAACATTTAAAACTTTTTTAATTTTAGAAGAATTTCCTACAATTTTAAACAATGCCATCTCTTTAAAAATTACATTTTTATCTTCTCTTTTAAAATTAGCAACTTTATGAACTGGAACTAATTTTTTTAATTGTAATACTATTTGCTTAATAACCTCTGGAGTTCCTGTGGTTACAATAGTAATTCTTGAAAGGTTTTCTTTTTGATCAACTTCTGCAACTGTAAGAGATTCTATATTATATCCTCTACCAGAAAAAAGACCTACTACTCGTGACAAAACACTTGCTTCATTATCCACCCAAACAACTAATATATGGGTTTCTAACTTACCAATTTTACTTGGAATACTGTAAGCTGATTTAGATTTTGCCATTTAAACTAATGCCTTCCCTTTGCCTGTAATTTTGTTTTCTTCTTGATCTTTTGGACCTAACAACATTTGATTGTGAGGTTTTCCTGATGGAATCATTGGAAAACAATTTTCTGCTTGATCTACATGACAATCAAAAATCACTGGTTTGTCTACATTTATCATTTCTTGAATTTTTTCATCCAATTCATCTGGATTTTTTGCTCTAACACCAACACACCCATAAGCCTCTGCTAATTTTACAAAATCAGGCAAAGCTTCTGTGTAACTTTCAGAATAATTTTTTTCATGAAGCAATTCCTGCCATTGTCTAACCATGCCCATATACTGATTATTTAAAATAAAGATTTTAATAGGTAGATTATATTGAACAGCTGTAGACATCTCTTGCATTGTCATCAAAATTGATGCTTCTCCAGCAATATCAACGACTAATTTTTTTGGATGAGCTAATTGTACTCCCACCGCAGCTGGCAAACCATAACCCATGGTACCAAGACCACCTGAAGTCATCCATCTATTTGGTTTATTAAATTTATAGTGTTGTGCAGCCCACATTTGGTGCTGACCAACTTCTGTTGTAATAAAAGTATCTTGATTTTTAGTTAATTCATAAAGTCTTTGAACAGCATGTTGTGGCTTAATTATTTTATCACTATTAATAAAGTTTAAAGATTGTTTTGTTCTCCATTTTTGTATTTGTTGCCACCATTTTGAAATTTTTTGTTTATTTGATTTTTCTAAATTTAAATTTTTCTTTTTTAAAGTTTTAGTAGTTGATTTGATAACATCGGTTACGTCTCCAACAATTGCTAAATCTACTTTTATAATTTTATTTATTGATGAGGGATCAATATCAATATGTACTTTTTTTGATTTGGGAGAGAACTCATCAATTTTACCGGTAATACGATCATCAAATCTAGCACCAATATTAATTAATAAGTCACAATCGTGCATGGCATTATTAGCTTCGTAAGTACCATGCATTCCAAGCATTCCTAAAAATTGATTGTCATCTCCAGGATAAGAACCGAGACCCTGAAGAGTTGAAGTGATTGGAAAACCAGTTAATGCAACTAATTCTCTTAAAAGTTCGCTTGCCTTTGGTCCCGAGTTTACAACACCACCTCCTGTATAAAAAATTGGTTTTGAAGCTTTGTTCATTAACTCAATTAATTGATCAATGTCTATTTGATTAAATCTATTTTTATTTTTAATTTCTATTTTTTTTTCTTTTTTTAGAGAAACATATTTGGCTTTTGCAAACTGAATGTCTTTTGGAATATCTACTAGTACAGGTCCAGGTCGACCAGTAGTTGCAACCTCGAATGCTTGATGTATTGTTCTTTGAAGATCCTTAACATCTTTTACTAACCAATTATGTTTTGTGCAAGGTCTTGTAATTCCAGTTGTATCACATTCCTGAAATGCATCTGTTCCAATTAAATGAGTTGGTACTTGTCCTGAAATACAAACTAATGGCACCGAGTCCATATATGCATCTGTTAATGCGGTAACAACATTCGTTGCACCAGGTCCAGAGGTAACTAAAACAACTCCAGGCTTACCAGAAGATCTTGCATAGCCTTCCGCTGCATGACCGGCTCCTTGTTCATGTCTTACTAAAATATGTTTTACTGAAGAATGATTTTTAAGCTCATCATAAATTGGAAGAACTGCTCCACCGGGATAACCAAAAATATGTTTTACTTTTTGCTCTTCAAGGCATTTAAATAAAATTTCTGCTCCAGTATATAATTTTGGCATTTCGCAATCTAGCTGAAGTTGTACTGATTGGTCAAGTTTTAGAATGAATTATTTAATTTTTTTTAAAAATTTATTTAAATCTTGAGGTCGTAATTTTAACCAACTCGTCATGTTACCTCTAGCCCAAGTGCTTTGTCTTTTAGCGTATTGCCTAGTCTTTATTGATATTTTTTCAATAACATAACCCAAATCTTTTCTTTCTTGCAGATATTCTTTTATCTCATTGATGCCGATGGCTTTATTGACGCTCTTATCTTTCCTAACTTTTAATTTGATAAATTTTTTAACTTCTTTAATTGCACCAATCTTAATCATTTGTTCGGTTCTTTTACTAATTTGTTGAATTAGGTCTTCACGTGGATAATCAATATAAATTTTTAAAAAATCATCTTTATTAAAATAAGATTTTGTATTTTCAAACCAATTATGAAGAGATTTTTTCGTAAATTGCTTTACCTCATAAGCTCTTATTGATCTTTGAGTATCTGTTGAATTAATTTTTTCTTTTGATTTTGGATCAAGTTTTATAAGTTTTTGATAAAATTTCTTTTGACCTAATTTTTTATGTAAAGTTCTTATCTTATTTCTAAATTTAATTGGAATATTTGGAATACTTATCAATCCATCAGTTAAAGTCTTAAAATATAATCCTGTTCCACCGACAAAAATTGGTGTTCTTTTTCTTCCTCTTACTTCCTGAATTTTTTTAATTGCATATTTCAACCAATCTCCTGTCGAAAAATTATTTCTAACACTTTGAAAGCCATACAAATGATGTTTTATTTTTTGATAGTCTTTAGGATCAGGGCGTGTAGATAAAATTTTTAATTCTTTGTAAACTTGCATGCTATCTGCATTAATAATTTCACCATTAATTTTTTTAGCAAGTTTAACTGAAAAATTAGATTTTCCTGAAGCTGTTGGTCCAGAAATCAAAATAATCTTGGACTTTAAATCCATGACTAATCTAATTTAACACCAATATATCTTCTTTGGTTTTGAGTATTATATATGGCAAGTAGTAATGTTTTTTGATTAGATTTTAAAACATCTTTTACTATTTTTTCTAAATCATTTACACTTCTTATTTTAGTTTTTTGTGCTTCAACAATTATACTATCGGGACTTATTGAATTAAGTAAGGGACTTGTATTGCCAATTTTTGTTACAATTAATCCTGAAGTTTGATTGGGAAGTTTTCTGGTCTTAATATCTTCTTTTGTTAACTTTCTAACTGTAATTTTTAAATCTTCTATAATTATATCTTTTGGATGTTCAGATTTTTTTTTACTTACTTTAAAATCATCTGAAGTTTCTAGCCTTCCTAATAAAACATTTTTTGTTAATTCTTTTTTATTTCTCCAAATTTTTACCTTAACGTTTTTACCAACCTCGGTTTTAGCAACAATAGTTGGAAGCTCTTTCATTTGTTGAATTTTTTTACCATTAAATTCTAAAATAATATCTCCAGCTTTAATTCCTGCTTTTTCTGAAGGACTATTTTCTGCAACACTTGCAACTAATGCCCCTCTAGGCTCATCTAACTTTTCAACATCAGCAATTTCTTGCGTCACATCTTGTATTCTAACTCCTAACCATCCTCTTTTAGTTTCTCCAAATTCAATTAGTTGACTAATAACAGTTTTTGCACTGTTGGAAGGTATTGAAAAACCGATTCCAATTGATCCATTTCTACCAAGGATAGCTGTGTTAATTCCAATTACATTTCCTTTCATATTAAACAAAGGTCCTCCTGAGTTGCCGGAGTTAATTGATGCATCTGTTTGTATAAAATTCTCATATCTAGATAATCCAATTGATCTATTTCTTGCCGAAATAATTCCTGATGTAACAGTTCCACCTAAGCCAAAAGGGTTACCTATTGCAATAACCCAATCACCTATTCTAGCTTTATCAGAATCGCCAAAAGCAACAGGCTTAAATTTTTCATCTGTTTCTAATTGTAATACTGCAATATCCATTAAAGGATCTGCTCCTAAAACTTTAGCTTTAAATTCCTGATTACCATTAACTCTTACAATAATATCTTCAGCATCCTGAATTACATGATTATTTGTAACAACAATTCCTTTTTCATCAATAATGAAACCAGAGCCTAGAGCTACTGACTTTCTTTCTTGAGGTGTTCCAAATTCTTTAAACATATCTCCGAAAGGAGATCCTGGAGGGAATTCTAAACCAGGAAATGGATTGCTTCTAGTTACTACAGTTTGAGTAGTTGATATATTTACAACTGAAGGCATTAATCTTTCCGCAAGATCTGCAAAAGATGCCGGTACTGAATGTGAGTTTGAATGAAATGAAAAACTGAAAGTTAAAATTAACGTGAGAAATATAAGCTTAATTTTTTTCATACTAACCTTTAATATAATAAATAATTATAAATCCTATAATTGCAAAAATTAACCCACCCGATCTAAGTTGACTATCTTTTACAAGTTCTAATTTTTTTAACATACTTTTCATTTTTGATGGAAATATGGCATACAAAATTCCTTCTATAAAAAGAAAGAGACCAAATGCTATGATCAATTCTTTCATAATAAATAAGTTATTCTGATTTAGGTTTTATATTTCCAAAAAATTTAAAAAATTCACTGTCAGGGGA
Organism: Pelagibacteraceae bacterium AG-319-F18; assembly: GCA_003283905.1. GTDB lineage: Bacteria > Pseudomonadota > Alphaproteobacteria > Pelagibacterales > Pelagibacteraceae > Pelagibacter. The sequence continues at coordinate 35,834 of QBXA01000003.1, forward strand.
TAAAATCAAAGATGTATCTCCACCAATTAAAGCAGTTTCGTATGCTTGCATTGCTCTATAAAAAGCAAAGAATTCAGGATCTCTTCCAAATGCTTCAGCAAAGATTTTGTTTCTTTCCCCATCGCCTTCTCCTTTCATAATTTCAGAGTCTTTATTTGCATTTGCTAAAATTACTGAAACTTTTTTATCAGCAGTTGAAGTAATGGTTACTGCCATCTCTGCACCTCTTGCTCTAAATTCTTTAGCTTCTCTCTCCCTTTCAGTCTGCATTCTTCGATAAATTGCTTCACTGTTTGCTTGAGGAAGATCTGCTCTTTTAATTCTTACATCTACAATTTTAATACCAAATTTTTGAGCTTCTGTATTTACACCTTCTTGAATTAAAGACATTTGCTTTGACCTATCTTTTGATAGCAATGTTTGTAATTCTTGTTGTCCTAAAACATTTCTAATTCTAGAGTTAATAATTGTTGATAATCTTGATCTAGCAACTCTTTCATTTCCTACAGATATATAAAATTTTAAAGGATCAATAATTTGAAATCTTGCAAAAGCATCAACTATTAATCTTTTTTGATCAGATGCAATAACTTCAGCTGGTGGTGTATCTAAATTTAAAATCCGACTATCTAAAAAAACAACATTTTGAATAAAAGGAACTTTAAAATTTAAACCAGGTTCGATAATAATTTTTTTAGGGTCACCAAACTGAAGAACAATTGCTTGATTAACTTCTTTAACAATAAATACTGAAAAGAAAACTAGAGCACCTAATACAGCTACTATTGGGAATAATATTTTTTGCGCTTTCATTTAATTACTTGCTTTCTTTTTTCCTAATTGAGGTAATGGCAAATAAGGAACGACTCCTGAACCTGAATTTTTATCAATAATTACTTTATCTATGTCAGCTAAAACTTTTTCCATAGTTTCAAGATACATTCTGTCTTTAGTTACTTTTTTGGCTTTTACATACTCATTGTAAATAGATACAAATCTGCTAGCTTCACCCTCTGATGCGGCAACAACTCTTTGTTTGTATGCTTCTGCTGCTTGCATTATTTTTGCAGCTTCCCCTCTTGCTCTTGGGATAACATCGTTAGCATAAGCTTCAGCTTCATTTTTAGATCTTTCCATGTCAGCTCTTGCAGCTTGTACATCTCTAAATGCATCAATAACTTGATCTGGTGGATCCGCTTTTTGAGTTTGTACTTGTGTAATTTGAATTCCGCTATTGTATTCGTCTAATATTGATTGAATAATATCTTGTGTTTCAATTTCAATTTTAGCTCTTCCTTCAGTTAAAATTGGCTGAATATCACTTTTGGCAATTACTTCTCTCATGGCTGTCTCTGCTGCTGCTTTTACAGTTCCTTGAGGGTCTTGAATTTCAAATAAAAATTTTCCTGCATCTTTAATGACCCAAAATACTGAAAAGTCTATATTAACAATATTTTCATCACCTGTTAACATCAAGCTTTCCTGTGGAACATCTGCCACTCCGCCTCCTGTGGTGAAACCACTATCTCTTTCAGATCTGAAACCAATATCCATTCTATTAACTTTTGTAACTTTAGGGGTTTCAACTGTCTCTACTGGAAAAGGTATGTGATAGTTAAGACCAGGTTGAGTTGTTTTTACAAATTTACCAAATCTTAAAACTACCCCCTGTTCGTCGGGTAATACTCTATAAAGCCCACTTGCAAGCCATACAAAAAGTAAAATAATTAAAATTAAACCAATTGGTTTTCCGCCTGATTTACTTCCTCCAGGTAAAAATTTATTAATTTTGTTTTGAATATCTCTAATAATTGCATCTATGTCTGGTGGCTTTGGTCCTTTTCCTGAACCATTTCCTCCTCCTGGGGGTGAACCCCAAGGACTTCCACCTCTGCCTCTGAAATCGTCTGACATATGACAAAGTATATAGTGTTTTTATCGTAAAAAACAAGTAATGATGAAAATATGACTGATAAAAAGCCAGAATTAAGTGACGCAATGAAAAAGAAGCTAGAGCCAAAGAAATTCACAAAAAATCCAATCTTAGGAACAAAATTTACAATAGCTATTTCAAGTGCAAAAGGTGGGGTTGGAAAATCTACATTTGCAACAAATCTTGCTCTAGCTTTAAAACAAGTTGATTGCAAAGTTGGGTTGCTGGATGCTGATATTTATGGTCCGTCAATTCCGAAGATGTTTGACATTAATGAAAAACCAAAAAGTGATGGTCAAAAATTAGATCCAATTACAAAGTATGACATTCAATGTATGTCCATCGGTTTTTTAGCAGATCAACAAACCCCTATGATTTGGCGTGGCCCTATGGTGACAAGTGCAATTAAAACTTTTACTCAAAAAGTTAATTGGAAAGATTTAGATTTTATAATCGTTGATATGCCCCCAGGAACTGGGGATACACAACTAACTTTTTCACAAGAAATTAAAATGGATGGAGCAATAATAATCTCAACGCCTCAAGAAGTGGCATTATTGGATGTAAAAAGAGGAATTAAAATGTTTGATAAGCTTGGGGTTAAAATCTTAGGTTTAGTAGATAATATGAGTTTTTTTACAGGAGATGATGGAAAGAAATATAAAATCTTTGGAGAAGGTGGAGTTAAAAAAACTGCACAAGAATTTCAAAAAGAATTCTTAGGAGAAATACCAATTAATCCTGAAGTTGGAAAATGTGGAGATAAAGGAAAGCCTATCGTTGAGGCTAACCCTGATCATGAGATTTCTAAAATATATTTAAATTTTGCAAATAAAATTAAATCAACTTATCTTTAAGATCAAAAGCAATCATTAATTCATTCCATTCTCTTTTTGAAAGTCCTGAACTATCAACATCAACATTTTCACCTTTAATAAGTTTTTGTATAATTATTTTTCCTTTTGCAGAAACCTCAGTGCCTCCAACTCTATAATCCATAAATGCATCATAAGTAATTGGAACCCATTTTTTTACAGTATCCAACATAATATCTGCATAAACTCTAATTTCATATTGTGCATGACTATCAGCTCTAAGTCTTAAAAAATTCATTAAATTTAATAAATCAGTTTTCCAGTACCACTGGGTATAAGTATTTAAAGTTAAATTCATTCTAGCTAGTTCTCTTGCTAACCCTTTTTTATTTTCTTCAATAGTTGAACCATCAAATCTTTCATTCAACATCGTTTCATAATTATCATAAGTTCTTTCAGCATCATTTTTTAAAAGTTCTAAAACTTCTTTGGCTTGCTCGCCTTCCAAAACATCTCCTCTACCTTGTCTGTTACTAGTAGATTGAGCTGCTAAATTATTCTGTGATGGCAAATAAAATTCTTTATCTAAAATTGAATACCTTGCAGAGTATTCATTGACATTTGCTGTTCTATGTCTGATCCATTGTCGTGCAATAAATATAGGAAGTTTGATGTGGTATTTTACTTCACACATTTCAAATGGCGTACTATGCCAATGTCTCATTAAATATTTAATTAAACCTTTGTCGGTTGAAACTTGCTTGGTTCCTTTACCGTAAGAAACTCTAGCTGACTGGACAATTGAAGTGTCATCACCCATGTAATCAATTACTCTTACAAATCCGTGATCTAAAGCTGGAATTGCTTCATAGAGAATTTTTTCTAGCTCAGGGGCAGTAACTCTTTTGGTTTGGTTGCTTTGAGACTGTTGATTTTTTATCTCGTCTGATTGTTCTTTAGTTAATTTCATGATTGTTATTGAATCTGCTGTAATTACTTTTATATTAATAATGTTGGTTTTCCAACTATGACGATAAACGAATTTCGTAATAACCATTGCGGACGTGGGGGCAGTACCCACCACCTCCACCATTACAACTTATGGGGGTGAACTAGATTCGACGGATGACTAAAGGCTATTCTTTTGTTCGGAATTGTTCCACCGTAACGGGCTAATTTATAATTGCTAACGAAAGTTACGCACTTGCTGCCTAATTAACTTTGTTAATTAAGTAGACGGGGTCCGGGGCACCTGGCAACAGAACGCCCCTTAATAACTAATCCACGTTAATTCTATTATCTTTTCTTAATTTTAAGAGCAGACACTAAAGCAGACACTTTTTTATCTATTAATATTTGATAAATTTAGGTACATCAGGTTTACATATAAGTATCATCTCTCTAGGTACAGGATAATCAGTTGGAAAGTCATCAACACGATTAATAACCTTCTTGCTATCAAAATTAAAAGGTTCTTTAAATAAGTCAATGAGTCTATAATCAGCACTTTTAATATCCTTATTAACAAAATTTTTTTCAACTATGTGTGTTGTAGTTAAAAGATATTTATAGTTAGTATTTGCAATATTTTTTAAAAACTTATTAATATCATTATAAGATAAGTGAAATAAACAATCTCTGACCATTAGTAAATCACAATCGGGTAATTTATCTTCACAGATGTTAGCAATGTCAAATTGAACTTTATCATTTCTATAAAGTGCATTATTATTTTTAATCAAACTATCAACAATATCAAAGCCGTAATATTCAATTTCAATCTCTGAAACAACAAACTTCATCCAATTAAAATCACCACATGGTGCATCTATCAATTTCTTAATTTGGTATTTGGGTAACACATCAATCATCCAATTTCTTAGTTTTTCTGTGTAATGAATTTCAGAGCCATTGCCACTTATTGACTCTTTGCTTTTCCAGTAATTTTTTTCATATATTAAATTAAAACGTTCTTTTAACGTACCTTTTTCTGTTATTAGGTTAATTTCAGCTATTTTTTTTTTTTGTTTAATTCTTTTTTTAAAAGTAGCAAACAAATAAATTATTATTAAAAGTACGGAAATTCCAATTAGTATTGTAAGATCTATATCCATATTAATTTCTACCTTTCTCCATAACGTTATAATTTTTTTTATTTTAATCTATTAGAAACCAATTGGATGTATAAATTTTATTTCCCAAATATTTAGCTCCATATAATGTATGATGATCAGAATCCCAATTGATTTTTTTATAATCATTTGTAAGAACATCACATCTTTTTTTAAGATGATCACATTGGTAAAAAGATTTGTCGAGCAATTTAATATTGTTATTTTTTGATAATTTGGCTAATTTTTTATTAATTTGATTATAGTTGGTATTGTTTTTTAAAAATAAATAATAATTCTTTTCTAATTCAATTAACTGTTTTTTATTAGGTTTTATTTTATGTTTTATCATAAAAAAATCTAGATCTGTGAACCTGCTTCCATATAAATTAAATATTGGATTATTAGTGGTCAATACTATCTTTTTATTAGTATTTTTTTTTATAAATTTAATCATTTCTCTAACTTGATTAAATTCATTATCATCATAAAAAAAAGAAAAAATAACTATGTCTGACTTGCTAATCAGCATATTTTCTTCAGAGTTTTTATTTTTTTCTTCTAAAATAATTTTATAATCATCTATTGATAGTGGTATAAACACATAGTTTGGGAATATTTCTGGATTTGTTTGGAATAATAAAGCAAAGTTACTAGCATGTGAGTCGCCAACTATAGTTATTATTTTTTTCTGGGCTATATTTCTTAAATCTATTTTATTTCTTTGTTCCCATTCAGAAATTTCCTTAAGGTAATAATTTTTATCTATACTTATGCCATCTATTATTGCTCTTTTAGGAAAACCTTTTTTAAAAATAAAAAAAGAATTAATAAATATAATTAAAAATATTAAAGAAAATAAAAAATAAAAAATTTTCAAAAAATTAAAATTTTTATCTCTAAATTTATTTTCTATAAAAAAGTAAGTTAAAAAAGAAATTATAAATAGTAGTAATATAATAAATATTTCTGCTAATATTGATCCCTGTGCAAATGTATATCTATAAAAAGCAAAAATAGGATAGTGCCAAAGATATAAAGAATAAGATATTAAACCAATTCCGACAAATAATTTGGTTGAGAGAATCTTGGTTATAATTTCATCTCCATGTGAAAACCAAATAATTAAACAAGTTCCTAAAATTGGACTTAGAGTATAAAATGATGGATGGTTCATCTTGTCATTAAAGAATAGAAAAGAATAACCTAATAATATTAATCCAATGGATGGAAGTATAAGATTTAATTTTCTATTTATACATCTATGACCCCATTTAACTTCAAAATATGCAAGAACTGAACCTGCAATCAACTCCCACCCTCTAGTTGGCAACGTATAAAAAGTTAAAGAAGGGTAACTTTTACTTCCCCATTGAGCTAACCCAATGCTTAAAATAAATCCAATAATTAATATTTGTATTAAGTATTTCCTAAAAAATTTAAATATAAATAATAAAAATATTGGGAATAAAATATAATATTGTTCTTCAACAGATAAAGACCAAGTATGAAGAAAAGGTTTTAATAGAGCGCTTTCAGTAGCGTATTGTTGTCCTGAATAATGAAAATAAAAATTAGAACTAAATCCTAATGAGTATAGAATAGATTTTGAAAATTCAACCAAACTGCTTGGCATTAAATAAAACCAAGCAAATGGAAGTGATACTAATATTACTGTAAGGAGCGCAGGTAAAATTCTTCTGATCCTTCTTTCATAAAAATATTTGAAAGAAAAAGAACCTGTCTCAACTAATTCTTTAAAAATAATAGACGTTATAAGATAACCAGAGATAACAAAGAATATATCAACTCCTATAAAACCACCTTCAAATAAATGATAGCCTAAAATATTTATTTGAGCGTGATAAATAATAACTGCACCAACAGCTACAGCTCTTAACCCATCTATCTCTGGACGGTAAGTAAGTTTCATTAATAAATACTTACCATATAAAAATAATAAAAAAAATTATTAAGCTAAATAAATTTTTTTGATAAATTGAAAAAACAATCTTTCCCTTTTTTTAATAAATATTATTTTTTTAATTCAGCTTGAGCGGCTGCTAATCTAGCAATTGGAACTCTATAAGGTGAACAAGAAACATAATTCAAACCTACTTTAGAGCAAAAATCTATACTTTTGGGATCACCTCCATGTTCACCACAAATTCCGAGTTTCAATTTTTTATTTTGACTTTTTCCTTTTTCAACAGCTATTTCAACTAAGTCTGCAACTCCATCATCTATTGATACAAATGGATCGATTGAAAATATTTTGTTATCCAAGTAATCATTTAAAAATTTACCACTATCATCTCTGCTAATTCCAAAAGTTGTTTGTGTTAAATCGTTAGTTCCAAAACTAAAAAACTCAGCATGCTTAGCTATTTCTCTTGCTTTTATTGCTGCTCTTGGTAACTCAATCATTGTTCCAACCATAAATTCTACTTTAATCTTATTCTGTTTTTGAACCTCACTTGCAATATTTATTACTAAATCTTTCATTATCTTGATTTCAGCTTCAGTAGAAACTAAAGGAATCATAATTTCTGGAAAAGCTGATTTTATTTTATTCTTTTTAAGTTCAGCTAAAGCCTCAAAAATAGCTCTACATTGCATTTCGTAAATCTCCGGAAATGATATCCCAAGTCTACAACCTCTATGCCCCAACATTGGGTTTTGTTCATGCAGCTCCTCTATTCTAGTTTCAACTTCTTTTATTGAAAGTCCTACTACATTTGCAACCTCATTAATTTCTTTTTTTGTTCTTGGTAAAAACTCATGAAGAGGAGGGTCTAACAACCTAACGGTGACTGGTAGTTCGCTCATAATTTTAAAAATTTCTACAAAATCTTTTTTTTGATGCGGCAAAAGTTTTTCTAGTGCTTTTGCTCTGTCTTCTTTAGTTTTAGATAAAATCATTTCACGAACCGATAAGATTCTTTCCTCATCAAAAAACATATGCTCGGTTCTACACAGGCCAATACCTTCTGCTCCAAAATCTTTGGCTGTTTTAGTATCTTTGGGTGTTTCTGAATTAGTTCTAATATTTAATTTTCTAAAACTATCAGCCCATGACATTAATTTCGAAAAATCACCTGAAATTTCTGGTTTTACTGTTGCAACACTTCCCGATATAACTCGCCCTGTCGAACCATCAATTGTTATAACTTCACCTTCTTTAATTTCTAAAGAAGCAGTTTTGAATGATTTGTTTTCATAATTAATATCAATTTCGCTAGAACCAGAAACACAAGGTCTTCCCATTCCTCGAGCTACAACAGCTGCATGACTTGTCATTCCTCCTCTTGCAGTCAAAATTCCTTTAGCTGCGTGCATTCCCTGTATATCTTCTGGTGATGTCTCTACTCTTACTAAAATTGTATCCTGCATCATTCCAGTTAGTCTTTCAGCTTCATCAGAAGTAAAAACAACTTTACCACTTGCCGCCCCTGGAGATGCTGGCAAACCATTTGCTATAACATTTATTGAACTTTTTTCATCTAATGTAGGATGAAGCAAAGTGTCTAAGGAATTAGGGTCAATCCTTAGAACGGCTTCTTTTTTTGAAATTAATTTTTCTTTTACCATATCAACTGCGATCTTTACTGCTGATTTAGCCGTTCTTTTTCCAGATCTAGTTTGAAGTATCCATAGTTTTTTATTTTCAACTGTGAATTCTACATCTTGCATGTCCTTATAATGTTTTTCTAATTTTTTTAAAATTTTGTGAAGCTGTTTGTAAACATTTGGCATAACTTCTTCCATTGAAAGAGCTTTTACTTTAGCCTGTTGTCTTGCTTTTTTAGTTATGTATTGTGGGGTTCTAGTACCAGCAACAACATCTTCACCTTGTGCATTAATTAGATATTCACCATAAATTTCATTTAGTCCATCAGAAGGATTTCTTGTAAACACAACTCCTGTAGCACAATCATCACCCATATTACCAAAAACCATTGACTGAACATTTACTGCTGTTCCCCATTCAGCTGGGATTTGATTTAATTTTCTATAAACTTTTGCTCTATTGCTCTCCCAAGATAAAAAAACTGCACTAATCGCTCCTAGTAATTGCTGATAAACATCTTGAGGAAAATCTTTTTTAGTTTTTTCTTTAACTATTCTTTTAAAATCAACTATTAAACCATCCCAATCATTTTCATCAAGATCAGTGTCTAAAAGAACTCCTTTTGTAAGCTTATAATTTTCAATTAATTCCTCAAAATGATAACCCTCAACTCCCATTACTACATTACCATACATTTGAATAAATCTTCTATAACTATCTTTAGCAAATCTTCCATTTGAAGTTTTTAAAGCTAAGGCATTTACAGTCTTATCGTTTAAACCTAGGTTTAAAATTGTATCCATCATTCCTGGCATAGATACTCTTGCTCCAGATCTTACTGAAAGTAATAAAGGATTTTTCAAATCACCAAATTTTTTACCCACATCCTTTTCAATAATCTTTAATTCTTTTTTTATTTGAGCTACTAATTTTTTATTCAATTTTTTTTTATCTTTATAAAAAAGGTCACATACTTTTGTTGAAATTGTAAATCCTGGTGGAACAGGTAAACCCATTCTTCCCATTTCAGATAAATTAACACCCTTACCACCTAAAAAATTTTTAGGGTATTTAATTTTTTTACTATCTTTAGATTTAAAATTTAAAATTAGTTTTTTCATTGATGGGAATTGATTAAAGAAAAATTAACATAATAATCGAACGTTTTACATAACATTTGAATTAGTTCCAGTCTGTTTTTCTTAATTGCGAGGTCTTTCTCATTTACGATTACATTATCGAAGAAATCAAAAACTACTTTTTTTGACTCAGCTAAATTAGTAAGTGATTGCTCAAAATTCTCGTCTCTATTGATACTTTGAAAATATTTTCTTAATTCCTTAATCTTTTTAAATAAATTTTTTTCAAGTTCTGTTTTAAAAATACCAGGATCAGTTGTATTTGATATGTCAAGTTTATGCCCTTTTAATTCACTATCCAATATATTTGATGCTCTTTTGTAGCTTGAGATAAGATCAATTCCATCTGGCTTATCAATAATTTTATTTAAAGTTTTAGCTTTACCAAAAATAACAACCGATTGATCTAAATTAAAAGAATTTGTTGAAGCCTGAATAATATCATGACGTATTTTCTCTTCTTTCATGTAAAATTTTAATCTATCCATCAAAAAATCAGATAATTCTTTTTGTAAAAATTCATTTTTAAATTCAAAACCTTGATCTAAGTATAAACTTGATGAATAGCTAATTAAGTCTCTTATTTTAAAATCTTTTTTATTTTCAACTATTGTTTTTATTATTCCTAAAGCAAGTCTTCTTAAGGCAAATGGATCTTTAGAACTAGTTGGTTTTTGGTTTATTCCAAAAAATCCAACAAGTGTGTCTATTTTATCAGCTAACGAAAGAGCAATACTATAAGGTTTCTTTGGTACTTTTGAGTTAAAGCCAGTAGGTAAATATTGCTCACTTATCGCAAGAGATATCTCTTTTTCAAAACCTTGCGCATCAGCAAAATAACTGCCCATAATTCCTTGAAGTTCTGGAAACTCTCCCACAAGTTCAGAAACCAAATCTACTTTACAAATTGATGCTGACAATTCTACTTTTTCCTTGCTGATTAATAATTCATCTGAAAGCATTCCCCCAAGTTTTCTCATCCTTTGAACTTTATCAAAGTAAGTTCCTAATCCTTTAAAATAATTCATAGATTTTAATTTTGAAACTCTTTTGACTAAATTTTGAGATTTATCTTTCTTCCAGAAGAATTCGGCATCACTCAATCTGGCTTCTACAACTCTTTCATTTCCTAATTTTATGAAACCTTTTGTGTCTTTTTTATTTGTTACAACTAAAAATTCATTTGTAATATTTCCTTTTTTATCAAAAGTTGGGAAATATTTTTGATGATGCTGCATAGTAATAATTAAAATTTCTTTTGGAATATTAAGAAATTTTCTATCAAATTGACATAATATGACGTTTGGTTGATCTGTTAAACCTACAACTTCATCAAGTAGTTTTGGATTACTTTCAATCTTTATATTTTTCTTATTTGTAATTTCGTTTAATTTTCTTTCTATTAAATTTTTTCTTTTTTCATGATCAATAACAATATTTAATTTTTTAAAAAAATTACTGTATTCCTTAAAGTCATTAAATATTTTTTTCTTTTCCTCGTATTCTTTATCAATAAAAGTTGCGTTTGATGAAGCCAAGTGGTGAAAATCAAAAGTTAATTTTGTTTTATTAAATACTGCTAATATTGATTTTAATGGTCTACCCCAATTTAAATCAAACTCACCCCACTTCATTGATTTTTTCCACTGAATTTTTTGTAACACTAGAGGTACAAATTCTTCTAACAAGTCATGGGTATTAAGTTTTTTTGACTTTGTCTTAAAAAAATAAAACTGCCCTTTGTCTATTTTTTTTTTAAAAAGATCTTTTTTGGATATGTTATTTGATCTAATAAAACCTTCTAATGCTACTTCAGGAGCTTCTATATTAGGTCCTTTAATTTCTTCAGATTTAAAGATTATCTTTTTTTGTAGACCTTCAAATACAATTATTAATCTATTGGGTGTTGAATATGATGAGCTTTTTTTAAAAGAAATAAATTTTTCATCAAATAATTTATTAAAACTTTCTAATAAATCTTCCCTCAAGTTCTTTTGAAGTGATGAGGGTATTTCCTCACTAAATAATTCTAAAAAAAAATCTGACATCTAGCTTTGACTGTCTAACCAAATTCCTGCAGCGGCTTTTGTAATATCTCTAATTCTGCCTATATATCTTGCTCTTTGCGCTACACTTATGGCTCCACGAGCATCTAAAACATTAAATACATGACTTGCTTTTAAACATTGATCATATGCAGGTAGTGATATTTTTTTTTCTACAAGAGATTTTGCTTCCAGTTCATGCATATCAAACATCTTTAATAAACTATCTATATTTGCATATTCAAAGTTATATGCAGAAAATTCTTTTTCTGCTTGATGAAAGACATCTCGATACTTTACCCCCTCATCATTCCATAATAGATCGTAAACATTTTTTTGTTGTTGTGTAAACATACATATTCTTTCTAAACCATAAGTAATTTCTACTGAAACAGGCTTGCATTCAAAGCCTGCCATTTGCTGAAAGTATGTAAATTGCGTTATTTCCATACCATCACACCAAACTTCCCAACCTAAACCAGCCGCACCTAATGTTGGGCTTTCCCAATCATCTTCAGCAAATCTAATATCATGTTCATTATGATCAATCCCAATGACTGATAAACTGTTAAGATATAATTTTTTTATATTATTTGGTGAAGGTTTTATCAAAACTTGAAATTGATAATAATGCTGTAATCTATTAGGATTGTCTCCATATCTTCCATCTGTAGGTCTTCTTGATGGCTGAACATAAGCAGCCTTCCAAGATTTTGAGCCCAATGATCTTAAAGTTGTTGCAGGATGAAATGTTCCCGCTCCAACCTCCATGTCATAAGGTTGTAAAATAATACATCCCTTTTTACTCCAAAATTTTTGAAGGTTTAAAATTGTTTCTTGAAATGATTGAATTTTTTGTTTTGGTTTTTTTGTTTTAGAAACCATATCTTTGCCAGATTGACCTTTCATCTAAAATGTTGGCTAATTGATCTACTTGATTGTTTGATGATGAAAGTTTTTGACTAAGCCAACCTTTGGTTTTTTCAAATTTTTTAACAACTACATCATCTCCAAATTTTTCTTTTAAAACTTGATGAGCATCCCCTATTCCATCTATTAGTCCTAAATCTTTTGCTTTGCTACCTGACCAAAATTCTCCTGAAAAAAGTTCAATCTCAGATTTCTTTAATTTAGAACCTCTACTTTTTTCTACTACGTCTATAAAATCTTTATGCAGATCTAATTGAATTCTTTTTAATCTTTCAATGTCCTCATTTTTTTCTTCTAGAAATGGATCTAATGTACTTTTGTTTTTACCAGCAGTATGAACTCTTCTTTCCACGCCAATTTTTTTTATTAATTCTGTAAATCCAAATGATGAATAGATCACTCCAATAGATCCAATAATTGAACTTGAGTTTGCATAAATTTCATCGCCAGCACATGAAATAAGATAACCTCCAGATGCTGCTACATCTTCAGCAAATACAATTACTTTTTTTTTATTTTTTTTAGCTTCTTGTCTAATCAAACTATAAATTAAATGTGACTGAACAGGTGATCCACCAGGCGAATTAATAGTAATAGCAACACAAGCAGCTTTTTTTAATGAAAAAGCCTTTTTTATAAGCTCTTCTTGTCCAGCAAGATCAATTCCTTGTTTAAATTTTCCAGCATTTCCTATAACTCCACTTAACTTTATATGAGCTACTGTCTTTTTCTTTCTTAAAAAAGAAAACATTGTTATTCCTTATAGAATTAATAATTGAATATATAGTCTACTTATAATTGAAGAAATAGGTGCGTCAATTGATAAGTAATATATAAAACTTAATTATACTAATTTAAATTGATTATGGGAACAGTAGTACAGCTTAAAAATCAGATAAACGATTCGTATTTTCAACTTAAAAATTCTGTTGAAGACAAACTTGTTCTAACTGAAGAAAAAATAAAATCAAAATTAGCTAGTAATGTTGAATTGGTACAAAAAATGACCGACTATCATATTGAAACAGGAGGAAAAAGACTGCGAGCTCTTTTAACATTAGGAGCTGCAAAGCTGTGTGGGTATACTAAAGGTTCTAGAGATGTAAATCTTGCAGCTTGTGTAGAATTAATTCATAGCGCAACATTAATGCATGATGATGTAATTGATGAAGGTGCTGTAAGAAGAGGAAAAGAAACTCTAAATAAAGTCTGGGATAATCATTCGTCAGTTTTAATTGGGGATTACTTGTTAAGTAGATGTTTTGAAATGATGGTGGAAGATGGAAACTTAGAAATTTTAAAATTATTATCATCAACCTCTTCAAAGATTGCCCAAGGAGAAATCTTACAACTTCAGCATAAAGGCGAAGTTGACATGCTTGAAGAAACTTATTTAAAAATTATCTCAGCAAAAACTGCGGAGCTATTTGCGGCTGCAACAAAAGTAGGTGCAATTTTATCTGATACAGACACAAAAGAAAAAGATGCACTTGAATTTTATGGAAGAAATCTTGGGCTTACTTTTCAAATTGCTGATGATACTCTTGATTATAATTCTGATATTAAATTATTTGGAAAAAAGGTTGGTCAAGATTTTTTTGAAGGAAAAATAACATTGCCCGCAATCTTACTTTTTCAAAAAATAAACTTAAATGAAAAAAAATTGTTAGTTGAGCTATTTAATAAAGATACAAGAAATAACAATGACTTTAAAAAAGTAATTTCTCTAATAAAAAAATACAACATTATCGAAGAATGCTATCAAAAAGCTCAACATTACATTAATCTTGCCTCAAATTCTTTAACTGCATTTGAAGACTCTAAAGAAAAAGAAATTCTTAAAAGTCTAACTTCATTTAGTTTAAATAGAAATTTTTAAGGATTTAATAAAGATTTTATCCAATTGCCACTTTTGTCAGCAGTGTAGTTTAATCTTTCGTGAATTCTGTTCTCTCCATGTAACCAAAATTCAATTCTTGTTGGTGATAAATTCCAACCAGACCAATGTTTAGGTCTTGGTACATTATTTTCATCATTAAATTTTTGTTTATACTCTTTAATTGAATTTGTAAGTTCATCCCTATTATTTAATTCTTTACTTTGTTTTGATGCCCAAGCGCCAATTCTACTTTCATAATCTCTTGAATTGTAATATTGATCAGCAACTTTTTCATCTACCTGTGTTATCATTCCACTAATTCTTACTTGTCTTAAAAGGCTTTTCCAATGAAAGCACATTGCTGCTTTAGGATTCTCTTTTAATTCGTTCCCTTTTTGACTATTTAAATTGGTGTAAAATACAAATCCATTTTGGTTAAACCCTTTTAATAAAACCATTCTTACAGATGGGATATTATCCTTATTTGATGTCGCCAATGAAAGTGCGTTAGGATCGTTTGGTTCTGATTTTTTTGCTTCATCCATCCATATTTTAAATAGCTGAATTGGATCATCTAGATCCAAAAAACTATTATTAAGGCCAAGTAAGTTTTTTTGATTCATAATTTAAACAAAATAATCTATATAATATAAATAATGTCATTTAATACTTTTGGAAAGTTATTTCGTTTCTCAACTTGGGGTGAATCTCATGGACCAGCTATTGGCTGTGTAGTTGATGGCTGCCCACCGAATATAAGCCTTAAAGAACAAGATATTCAGTTAGAACTAGATAAAAGAAAACCAGGTCAGTCAAAATTTACAACTCAAAGAAAAGAAGATGATAAAGTTCAAATATTGTCTGGTGTGTTTGAGGGAAAAACCACCGGAACACCTATATCTCTTATTATTTACAACAAAGATATGAGGTCAAAAGATTATGGTAAAATAAAAGATAAATTTAGACCAGGTCACGCTGATTATACTTATTTTAAAAAATATGGAATAAGGGATTATAGAGGTGGTGGAAGATCTTCTGCAAGAGAAACAGCTGCTAGAGTTGCAGCAGGTGCGATAGCTAAATTAGTTTTACAAAAAAAATTAGGTAAAAAATTTAGAGTTATTGGTGCTGTTACTCAACTAGGAATATTGGGATGTGATACTAGTCAATGGAACGATCAAACAATTTATAAAAATCCTTTTTTCTGTCCCGATAAGTCTATGTTAAAACTTTGGGAAAAATATTTATTGAGTGTTAGAAAATCTGGATCTTCCTGTGGTGCAGTAATTGAAATTAGAGCAAGAGGAATACCTGCAGGACTAGGTGCTCCGATTTATTCAAAATTAGATTCCGATATAGCTTCAGGGTTAATGAGTATAAATGCCGTCAAAGGAGTAAATATTGGAGCTGGAATGAATTCAGCACAATTGAGTGGAGAACAAAATTCAGATGAAATTTCTCAAAGAGGTAAAAAATTAAAATTTGACTCCAATAATGCTGGAGGGATTTTAGGTGGTATATCAAGTGGTCAAGAAATTATTGCTTCATTTGCTGTAAAACCTACATCATCAATTTTAACAACTAGAAAAACTATTAATAAATTTGGAAAAAATACAACTATATCAGTTAAAGGAAGACATGATCCTTGCGTAGGTATAAGAGCTGTTCCTATTGGTGAAGCTATGATGAATTGTGTTTTATTAGATCATTATTTAATGAATAAAGCTCAGTGTAGTTAATTAATATAACTATTAATTTTTTACTACTTTAATAGAATCTTTTGTAAACAAAACATCTAATATTTTTTTTGAAATTTGAGAAGCATTCAATCCTGCTAGCTCATACATATTTTTTGGGTTATCTTGGTCAATAAAAATATCTGGCAACGTCATTGCTCTGAACTTTAAGCCTTTGTCAAATACTCCTTTTTCAGCAAGTAAATTTTTAACATGAGAGCCAAAACCACCTATCGATCCCTCTTCTATCGTGATCATTACCTCATGCTCTCTAGCACATTTTAAGATAAGTTTCTGATCTAGAGGTTTAGCAAATCTTGCGTCAACAATTGTAACTGATACACCTTTATTCTTTAATTCTTCAGCAGCCAACTTGCACTCTTCAAGTCTTGTTCCTAGACTTAAAATGCAAGCCTGTTTTCCTTCTTGAACAACTTTTCCTTTTCCAATTTCAATCTTTTCATCAATTGAGGGTAGATCAAGCCCAACTCCTGTTCCTCGTGGATATCTAATTGCACTTGGTTTGTCGTTGATATCAACTGAAGTATTTATCATTTTTACTAACTCAACTTCATCACTTGCTGCCATCACTATAAAATTGGGCAATGTTGATAAATAAGTAATATCAAATGAACCGGCATGCGTTGAGCCATCCGCACCAACTAAACCTGCTCTATCTATTGCAAATCTTACTGGTAGACTTTGAATAGCTACATCATGAACAACCTGATCATAAGCTCTTTGTAAAAAAGTAGAGTAAATTGCAGCATAAGGCTTATAACCTTCAGTAGCTAAACCAGCGGCAAAAGTTACTGCATGTTGCTCAGCTATACCAACATCAAACATTCTTTTAGGAAATTCTTTTCCAAAAATATCCATACCTGTACCACTAGGCATTGCAGCTGTTATTCCAACAATTTTACTATCTTTTTGAGCATGCTTAACTAACGTGTTAGCAAATATTTTTGTATATGTTGGAAGGTTACTGCCACTTTTAACCTGCTCACCTGTCTCAATATTGAATTTTGAAACACCATGATAATGGTCTGTTGCTTTTTCAGCATATGAATAGCCTTTTCCTTTTTGGGTTTTAATATGGATCATAATTGGACCTTCATGCTTAGAATCTCGTGCGTTTTTTAATATCGGAATAAGAGTTGTTAAATCATGGCCATCAATTGGACCTGCATAATAAAATCCTAATGAACTAAATAAAGTACCTCCAGTAACTGCTGATCGCAGAAAATCTTCAGCTTTACCTGCTTTAGCGCTAAATCTTTTTGAAAACGCAGAAGCAATCAACTTAAATGTTTCTCTGAGACTAAAATAAATTTTTCCAGTAAATAACTTCGCTAAATAAGTTCTCATAGCACCTACTGGTTTTGCAATTGACATATCGTTGTCATTTAAAACAACAATCATTTTTGTTTTTGAAGCTCCTGCATTGTTCATAGCCTCATAAGCCATCCCTGCACTAATTGCGCCATCTCCAATTACAGCTATTACATTAGAGGATTTATTTGCTAATTTATTTGCTTCCGCTATTCCTAGAGCTGAAGATATAGACGTTGAGCTATGAGCAGCGCCAAAAGGATCGTATTCACTCTCTGATCTTTTTGTAAATCCTGACAACCCATTTCCTTGTCTTAAAGATCTAATCTTGCTTTTTCTTCCAGTTAAAATTTTATGTGGATAAGATTGATGTCCAACATCCCAGATTAATTTATCATTAGGTGTATCAAAAACATAATGGAGAGCTACGGTCAGTTCGACAACACCTAAACCGGCTCCTAAATGTCCTCCAGTTTCAGATACCGCGCCAATCATCTCTTCTCTAACTTCGTCAGAGACTTTTTGTAAATCATGTTCTGATAGCTTTCTTAAGTCAGATGGAAAATTTATATCATTTAAAAATTTATAATTTTTCATCATCTATCTCTATTTAAAATATAATCTAATGTTTCTCTAATATTTTTAGATTTTGTACCATATTTATCTAATCTTTTATTAGTTTTTAAGATAATCTTATCACAATATTTAATTGTATTCATATATCCCATCAAGCTTATAAGTGTTGCTTTACCTTTTTTTTTATCTTTTTCTGTTTTTTTTCCAGCTATTTTTGAACTACTCTTAAAATCAATTAAATCATCTGCTATTTGAAACAACAAACCAATATTAGAGCCAATATTCTCAAAAAATTTTATTTCATTAATATTTTTATTTTTAATGATTGCTGGGACCGCACAACAAAAACTGAATAATTTACCTGTTTTTTTTATTTCCATCTCTATAATTTTTTTTTTAGAAATTTTTTTTTTTTCATAACTTAAATCTAAGTATTGACCACCTGCTATACCTAAATGCCCTGAACATTCTGATAATTTTTTAATCAAATTTATTTGAATTTTTTTTTTAATTTTTAAACTAGGACTAGCTAAAATTTCAAACGCCATTGTAAGTAAAGAATTTCCAGCAAGAACTGCTGTGGACTCTCCAAATTTAATGTGAGTCGAAGGTTTTCCTCTTCTCATTTTGTCATTATCCATGCATGGCAAATCATCATGTATTAAAGAATAAGCATGTATACACTCAATAGCTGCGCCGATAGCAATTAATGTTTTATAATCTACTGATAATAATGAACCAATATCAACTAAAATTTTAGATCTTATTTTTTTTCCACCTGGAAATAGACCATACTTCATTACGAGAATTAAATTAGAGTTTGTCTGTCTATTAAGAAATCTTTTTAAAAAATGATTTGTATCTTTTGCAATCCTATCAAGTTTGGTTTTCATTTTTTTTTAACTATTTCCTTAACTTTTTTATTAGTTTCTTCGCCTATAGATCTAAAATTTTTATGAAATTTTTTTTCGATAATATTATTTAACCTCAGTAATTGTTGATAACTTTCAACAGAATTATTTAAATCTTTTTCATTTTCCAAAGACTCAATTATTTTATTTGCTTGATCTGTTAACTCTTCAAGCGAACTTGTATTATTATCAGGTGGTAAAATTTTATCTTTCATATAATAATAATTACTAATACATGAAATCTATTCAATCAAATATCAAAAAAGCTAAGAAATATTTAGATAAAAACCAGTGTGTAGCTGTCCCTACAGAAACTGTTTATGGATTGGCAGGAAATGCTTATTCGGGCCTATCTGTAAAAAAGATATTTAAGTTAAAAAAAAGACCTATGAACAACCCATTAATTGTTCATTATTTTGATATTAATAAACTTAAAAAAGATTGTCATATTTCTGATAATTTTATTAAACTCTATGAAAAATTTTGTCCAGGACCAATTACATTTATTTTAAAATTAAAGCCAAAGTCTAAAATTTCAAAACTTGTTACCAATAAACAAAAAAGTCTAGCTGTTCGTTTTCCAAAACACCCTATCTTCAGAAAACTGCTTAAAAGTTTGAGCTATCCATTAGCAGCTCCAAGCGCAAATATTTCAACAGGATTAAGTTCTGTTCAAGCATCTGATGTTATTGAAGAATTTGGATCAAAAATAAAATATGTTTTAAACGGTGGCAAATGTCGAATAGGTGTAGAGTCAACGATTATTAATCTTTTAAAAAAACCAACAATACTTAGATTTGGGGGATTAGATATTTCAAAAATACAAAAAGTATTAAAGAAAAAAGTTTTAATTAAAACAAATTTAAAAAATAAAATTGCACCTGGTCAATTTCCATTACACTACTCTCCTGGAATTCCGTTAAGAACTAATGTTAAAAAACCAAAAAAAAATGAAGCCTTTGTATTGATTAAAAAAAGAAAAACTTCTTTTAAGAATTACTACTATTTAAGTAAAAAAAATGATCTTCAGCAATCTGCTAAAAATCTATACTCATTATTGAGAACAATTAAAAAAGATGGTTATAAGTTGATTGCAATTGAAAAAATTCCAAATAAAGGAATTGGCAAAACAATAAACGATAGATTGAGCAGAGCCTCAAAATATTAAATGACAAATTCAATTGAAGTAATCAATTTATCAAAAAATTACAAGTCAAAAAAAGCTGTTAATAATATCAACTTTAAAATTAACGAAAACGAAATAGTTGGTTTGCTAGGACCAAATGGATGTGGAAAAACTACAACCATAGGAATGATACTTGGATTATTGAAGCCGACTAGTGGTAAAATCTTAATTAATGGAGTGGATATTGAAAAAAATAAAATTTCTCTTCTTCATAAAATGAATTTTATTTCTCCTTATATAGAGTTACCAAAAAAACTTACTGTTAGACAAAATTTAGTAGTCTATGGAAAATTATATAATGTAAGCAACTTAAATGAACAAATTAACTATTTAGCTGAAAAATTAAGATTAACTGAACTTCTTAATAAATTAACAGGTGAACTTTCATCAGGTCAAAAAAATAGAGTTAGTTTAGCTAAAGCTTTAATTAATGATCCTTCAGTACTTTTACTAGATGAGCCCACAGCTTCTTTGGACCCTGAAACAGGAGATTTTGTTAGAACTTTTTTAGAAAATTATAAAATAGAAAAAAATATATCTGTATTACTAGCTTCACATAATATGGATGAAGTTAAGAGATTATGTAATTCTGTTTTAATGATGAAAGATGGTATTATTGTAGATAGTGGAACTCCTAATCATCTAATTACAAAATATGGAAGAAAAAACTTAGAGGAAGTTTTTTTAGAACTTGTGAGAAATAAAAATGAATTTAACTAGAATTTATGGTCTTTTTTTAAGACACTTTTATTTAATAACAAGATCGTTTCCAAGAATATTAGATTTAATTTATTGGCCATCTATTCAAATTACTCTTTGGGGTTTTATTTCAAATTTTTTTGCTGATCACAGCACCTACTATAATGGAGCTGTTGGAGTAATACTTTCTTGTGCAATTCTTTACGACTTTTTGTTTAGAACTAGTATTGGGCTTAATATGTTGTTTTTAGAAGAAATATGGAGCAGAAATTTTACCAATTTATTCATTACTCCAATGAAAATTAGTGAAATTATTGTTTCACTAGTTTTTACTGCTTTAATTAGAGCGTTAATCGGATTAGTGCCTGCAATATTGCTAACATCTCCTATATTTGGAATTTCTTTATTAGATTTAGGCTTACCTTTAGCTTTTCTTTTTTTGAGTTTATATATTTTTGGTATTACACTTGGGTTATTTGTTTCTGCAGGGCTACTAAGATTTGGACCTTCATTTGAAAATATTGCTTGGTCAACAATGTTTTTATTAGCGCCTTTTGGATGTATTTATTATCCAGTAGAAACTTTACCAGAAATTTTTCAATCAATAGCTTATGCACTACCGCTAGTTTATATTTTTGAAGAAACAAGAAATATTCTAGTTAACCAATCTGTAAACTACAATAATATTATACAAGCTATATATTTGAATGCTTTATATTTATTTATAGCAATATCGGTGTTCTATTATGCTTTTGATAAAGCTAGGGAGAAAGGTACTTTAATTAATATTGGTGAATAAATTGGTGCGCCTGCTAGGAGTCGAACCCAGAACCTCCTGATCCGAAGTCAGGCGCTCTATCCAATTGAGCTACAAGCGCATATAGTATTAATATTACATTTTATGAAAAAAAACATTAATTTTATAGTTGAAGAAAATGAAAATAATCTAAGAGTTGATGTATTAATCAATAAAAGAGAAGAATTGATTAGCAGAACTAGAATCAAAAATTTAATTATAAAAGAAAAACTTAAATTAAATGATGAAATTATTAATAGTCCTTCAAAAAAAGTTTTAACTGGAGATAAATTAAGCCTTAGCATACCAGAACCTCAGGAAGCTTCTTTAAAACCCTATGACTTTAAACTAGAAATAATTCATGAAGATGAGGATTTATTAGTAATCAATAAACCTGCTAAAATAATTATGCACCCAGGTGCAGGAAATTATGACAAAACAATTGTCAATGCTTTAATGCATTATGATAAAAACTCACTATCAACTATTGGTGATGAACTTAGACCAGGGATTGTACATAGAATTGATAAAAATACTTCAGGTTTAGTAGTTATTGCAAAAAATAATGAAACACATGAAAACTTATCAAAACAATTTAGTGATCATACAATCATAAGAGTTTATCAGCTTTTAATTTGGGGCAAACTAAGACCTTCATCTGGTAGAATTGACACTTTTATAACTCGAAGCTCAAAGAACAGACAATTAATGGAAGTTAGTCGATCTAAAGGTAAACAGGCAATTACTAATTATAAAACTATAGAAATTTTTGAAAACGATAAAACACCAACATTAAGTTTAGTTGAGTGTAAATTAGAAACTGGAAGAACTCATCAAATTCGTGTTCATATGACTCATATGGGAAATAGTATTGTTGGAGATGATAAATATAAAAAAAAATATAAAAAACTAAAAAATATTGATTTCGGATTAGAAAGTTTAATTTCTAAATTAAATAGACAATTTTTACATGCAAAAACTTTAGGCTTCATTCACCCTAAAACTAATGAAGAAATGATTTTTTCCTCAATTTTGCCACAAGAGCTAAATAATTTATTAAAAATGCTTAGAAATACTAGCGAATAAATCATTGAAAATTTAATATAGTTAATTAAATAACTACTTCCATGAACGCAACTTTTAACAGCAATGTGCCAGCTCTCTCAAATGAAGGTGGTCTGTCTGCATATTTAGAACAAATAAAAAAATTTCCAATGCTAGCTGCAGAAGAAGAATACATGTTAGCAAAAAATTGGAAAACTACAGGAAATATTAAAGCAGCTGAAAAATTAGTAACGAGTCATTTAAGGCTAGTAGCTAAAATTGCAATGGGTTACAGAGGATATGGGCTACCTGTAAATGAAATGATTTCTGAGGGCAATGTTGGCTTGATGCAAGCTGTCAAAAAATTTGAACCTGAAAAAGGTTTTAGATTAGCAACATACGCTATGTGGTGGATCAAAGCTTCTATCCAAGAATATATTTTAAGATCTTGGAGTTTAGTCAAAATAGGAACAACTACAGCTCAAAAGAAATTATTTTTCAATCTTAAAAAAATAAAAAACCAAATTGCACCTCAAGCAGAGGGTGACTTAAGAGATGAGCATGTGAATGAAATAGCCAACAAATTAGATGTTAGTAAAGATGAAGTTGTTTCAATGAATAGAAGACTTTCAGGTAAAGAATTTTCATTAAATGCTCAAGTTGGTGAAGATGGAGATGAATGGCAAGATTGGTTAGTTGATAAAGAATTAGACCATGATTTAAAATTTGCGCAACAAGAAGAAATGGAACAAAGAAAAGATTTATTAAAAAATTCAATCAAAGTCTTAAATGAAAGAGAAAGAGAAATTTTATATTCAAGAAGGTTAAATGATAATCCAACAACTTTGGAGGATTTAAGTAAAAAACATAAGATTAGTAGAGAAAGAGTAAGACAAATCGAAAATAAAGCGTTTGAGAAATTACAAAAGCAAATGCTTCTAATGGCAAAATCTAAAAATCTGTTACCAGCAAATTAAATATCAAAAGGATTTTCAACTAAAATAGTATCGTCTCTTTCTGGACTAGTTGATACACTTGAAACTTTAGCACCTATAAACTCTTCTACTGCATAAATATATTTTTTTGCATTTTCAGGTAAAGCATCCATATCTTTAATACCATTAGTAGATGTTTTCCATCCAGGAAAGATTTTATATACCGGTTTTATTTTTAATTGATCTTCAACTGCTGCAGGTAAATAATCTATTTTTTTTCCATCAAGCTCATATTTAACACACATTTTAATTTCATCCAATTCATCAAGTACATCAAGTTTAGTAAGTGCTATACCATCTATGCCTGAAATTTTTATTGTTTGCCTAACCAATACTCCATCAAACCAACCACATCTTCTTTTTCTACTTGTTACAGTTCCAAACTCTTTTCCTCGAGTACCTAATAATTCTCCTACATCATCTGTTAATTCAGTTGGAAAAGGACCTTCTCCAACTCTTGTTGTGTAGGCTTTTGTAATCCCTAAAACATAATTAATTGAGTTTGGACCACATCCTGTGCCTGTTGCAGCACTAGATGCAACTGTGTTAGAAGATGTTACATAAGGGTAAGTGCCATGATCCACATCTAGTAAAATTCCCTGAGCACCTTCAAACAAAATTTTCTTTTTTTGTTTTTTAAACTCATCTATCTTAAGCCAAACTGGCTGAGAAAACTTTAATATTTGAGGTGCAATCTTTAATAGTTCTAATTTTAATTGCTCTTTTTCAAAAATTTTTTTTCCAAGACCTTTTCTGATTGCATTGTGATGAACTAAAACAGACTCTAATCTTTGATCTAAGTTTTTTTCAGACCTAAGATCCATCACCCTAATAGATCTTCTTCCAACTTTATCCTCATATGCTGGGCCAATTCCTCTTCTAGTTGTTCCAATTTTACCTTTTCCTGCCGCATCCTCTCTAATTTCATCCATTTCCCTATGAAATGGCAAAATTAAATTTGCAGCCTCAGAAATAATAAAATTATTGATATTTACATCTACTCCTTTTGATTTTATTTCTTCAATTTCTTCCAATAATGCCCATGGATCAACTACAACTCCATTTCCTATAATTGAAATTTTATTATTTCTTACAATTCCAGAAGGTAATAGTCTTAATTTATAAGTCACACCATCAATTACTAGTGTGTGACCTGCATTATGTCCTCCTTGAAATCTAATTACAACATCTGCTTGTTGTGAAAGCCAGTCTACAATTTTACCTTTTCCTTCATCACCCCACTGAGACCCAACTACAACTATATTTTTCATTACTTGAATTTTCTTTCTATATTGATTGTATGAAGATGATTAATTGGACCATGACCTTTTCCGTATTTAGGATTAGTTTTAATTCCAGAATTTACATACTTAATGCCAAGCTCACAAGATTTCTTTATGGGTTTTCCACATGATAAAAATGTAGTGATTGCACTAGATAAAGTACAACCTGTTCCATGGGTATTTTTTGTTTTGTATCTTTTACTATTAAAAATTTTAATATCTGACTCTGAGACAAATATATCTTGGACTATCTTTGTTTTTAAATGTCCTCCTTTGATTAATACACTATTTGCTCCAATTTCAATTAATTTATAAGCAGCAAAGATCATATCTTCTTTACATTTTATATTTGTATTAGTTAATATTTCAGCTTCAGGAATATTGGGAGTGATTAATGTTGCTTTTTTTACCAGCTTATCTATCAATAATTTAATTGCTTTATCATCTATTAATTTTGTTCCACCTTTTGCAACCATTACAGGATCAAGAACTATTTTTTTAACTTTAATAATTTTAAGAGAATTAATTACCGACTCAATTACTTTGGCAGAATGCAACATTCCAATCTTAATTGCATCAGGCATAATATCTCTTGCAGTAAATAAAATTTGATTTGTAATTTCTTTTGGCAGAATTGGAACAATTGATTTAACTCCTAATGTGTTTTGAGCTGTAATAGCAGTAATTGCTGTCATAGCATAAGAACCAAGCGCTGTAATAGTTTTGATGTCAGCTTGAATTCCAGCACCACCTGATGAGTCGGATCCTGCAATGATTAATACTTTGGAATTGGGCTTCACTTTATTTTTTTTGTAATAATATTTATACACTTTTCTAAAAGTTTTTTGTCTTCACTTTCGCCCATGACTCTTATTTTAGACTCAGTGCCAGACTCTCTTACCAATATTCTTCCATAACCTTTCATTAATTTTTCAGCTTTTTTTATAGATTTTTTAACATCTGAGTTTTTAAGTATAGATTTATCTTTTACTGAAATATTTTCTAAAATTTGTGGAGTTTTTTTAAAATTATTAAAAAAAGAACTAGCTTTTTTTCCTTTTCTTATTGCAAATAGCACTTCTAGAGCTACCAACAAACCATCTCCAGTTGTAGCAAATTTACCTAAAATAATATGTCCAGACTGCTCACCACCTAGATTAAAATTATTTTTTTGCATTTGTTTTTTTACATATCTATCTCCAACATTTGCTCTAATAAATTTTATTTTATTTGCTTCAAAAAATTTTTCCAAACCATAATTAGACATCAAAGTTCCAATAACTCCACCTCTTAACATTTTTTTGTTTTTCCATCTTGTAGCTATTGCTGAAATTATTTGATCTCCATCAATTATATTTCCTACTTCATCGCTCATAATGATTCTATCAGCATCACCATCTAAAGAAATACCAAGATGAGCTTTGTATTTTTTTACTGCAAATTTAATCTTATTAGGATGTGTCGAACCACAATTTTGATTAATATTTACTCCATTTGGATTAACACCAATAGCAATCACTTTTGCTCCTAAAGACTTCAGCAATTCTGGTCCAGCTTTATAACCTGCACCATTTGCACAATCGATTACTATTCTTAGTCCTCTTAAATTAAATTCTTTCGGAAAATTTTTTTTTATTATTTTTAAATATTCTTTTGTCCCGCTCTCTAATCTTTTTACTCTACCTAACTTTTCAGGACTAGAAAGATTTTTTGAAATTTTTTTATCTATTAATTTTTCAATTTTTTTTTCAATTTTGTCAGATAATTTCATTCCATCTGGACCAAATAATTTTAAACCATTATCATTATGAGGATTATGAGAAGCAGTTATCATAATACCCATATTAGCTTTCATTGTTTTAGTTAACATGGCCAAACCATTTGTTGGCATAGGCCCAAATGTATAAACATGCATTCCGGCTGAAGCTAATCCTGAAACAAGCGCAGATTCTAAGGCATAACCAGATAGCCTTGTATCTTTAGCTATAATCGCTATTTGTTTTCTTTTTTTTTGAGATTTAAAATATGTTCCTGATGCTAATCCAAACTTAAAAAACATATCACCATTAATATGCCTGCTATTAATTGCACCTCTTATTCCATCAGTTCCAAAATATTTTTTTGACATTATTATTTTATCATTTCTTTAAAGACTTTTACGCCCTGAAGCAATTCATTTACATCATGAATTCTTAAAATTTGAACACCTTGCATCATTAGATAAATTGAAGATGCAACTGTTCCTCCTATTCTGCTTTTAGTGTCATTTTTTCCCACTATTTCTTTAATAAATCTTTTTCTTGAATTACCAACAAGTATAGGAAAACCAAGTGAATGGAAAATGGAAATATTACTAATTAGATTAATATTATGGTTTAAATTTTTTCCAAAACCTATACCTGGATCAATAATTATATTGTTATGTTGAATACCTATTTTTCTTAAAAATTTTATTTTATCTTCAAAAAAATCATAAATATCTAATAATTCATTTTTATAACGCGGTTTAATTTGCATTTTTTCAGGTGTTCCTTGTGAATGCTGGATAACAAATGGAGTTTTATATTTTTTTAAAACATTAATAGTTTCAGAGTCATAATTTAATCCAGACACATCATTTATAATTTTAACACCATATTTAATTCCTTTTTTCATAACTTCAGATTTTCTGGTATCTAATGAAATTGGAATTTTTTTACCTATTGATTTAATAAGTTTTTCTATTCTTTTCCATTCTACTTCATTATCAATTGTTTTTGATCCCGGTCTTGTAGACTCCCCACCTATATCAATAATATTTGCTCCTGAGTTAAACATCTTTAATGCATATTTTAAACCTTTATTACCTATATTAAATTTTCCTCCATCAGAAAAACTGTCTGGAGTAAGATTTAATACTCCCATTAAATTTGGCACTTTTAAAAAATTTAAATTTGCAAAATTTTTTTTTTTTGCTCTTATTTTTTTTAAATCTATTTTGATTTGTACTCTTAATGATTTTGTTAAACTATTAATTTTTTTCACAGAAATTTTTTTTTTTAAAGTTCTTGATATTATTTCAATATGGTCAAACGAAATTTTTTTATTTCCATTAAGGGGAATTGATTTATTGTTATTAACTAATAACTTGGACTCATTACCATAATAGAAATTACACGCTCTAGTGTAATATCTTTTCATTTCTCTTTGTTAATGAACTATTTTTGGTTTTAAACCCATAGCGCCTAAAGCTGAGTTTTGATCATCATTTTCTTCTGGTTTTTCAAGTATTTTATCTTTTGGGTATAAATCTTTGTTGATAATATTCTCAATTTCTTCACCTGTTAAAGTTTCATAAGTAATCAGAGCTTTAGCAATTTTGTGTAGATCATCAATTTTTTCAGTTAATATTTTTGTAGCCTGATTATACCCCTCATCAATTAGTTTTCTAATTTCTTTATCTATTTTTTTAGCTACTTCTTCTGAAACTGATTGTGTTTGAGTAACTGATCTTCCTAAAAATACTTCTTCCTGGTTTTCACCATATTCAATTGGGCCCATTTCTTCACTCATTCCATACTTTGTTACCATGGCTCTGGCAAGTTGAGTTGCTTGGTTGATATCTGACCCATTACCACCACCAGCACCTGTAGATATATTGTCTTTCCCAAAAATTAATTCTTCTGCGACCCTACCGCCAAAACATATAGCCATTCTTGCTTTTAGGTATTTAATTGAATATCCATGTTTATCTCTCTCTGGTAAATTCATAACCATACCAAGTGCTCTACCTCTTGGAATTATTGTAGCTTTATGAATTGGGTCGTAACTAGGCATATTAAATGACACCAAAGCATGACCACCTTCATGATATGCTGTTAATTTTTTTTCATCTTCTGTCATTACCATTGAGCGTCTTTCGGATCCCATCATTACCTTATCTTTGGCCTCTTCAAACTCAACTAAAGTAACAATTCTTTTATTTTTCCTTGCGGCCAATAAAGCTGACTCATTAACTAGATTAGCAAGATCTGCTCCTGAAAAACCTGGGGTTCCTCTAGCTATAGTTCTTAAATTTACATCTGGTGCCATCTTAATTTTCTTGACGTGGACTTTTAAGATTTTTTCTCTTCCTATAATATCTGGATTTGAAACAACTACCTGTCTATCAAATCTTCCGGGTCTTAGTAAGGCTGGATCAAGCACGTCAGGTCTGTTAGTTGCTGCTATTATAATAACGCCTTCATTAGTATCAAATCCATCCATTTCTACTAATAATTGGTTTAAAGTTTGTTCTCTTTCATCATTTCCACCACCTAAACCTGCACCCCTACTTCTACCAACTGCATCTATTTCATCTATAAAAATTATACATGGCGAATTTTTTTTACCTTGCTCAAACATATCTCTTACTCTTGAAGCACCAACTCCAACAAACATTTCTACAAAATCTGAACCTGAAATTGTAAAAAAAGGAACACCAGCTTCACCAGCAATTGCTCTTGCTAATAATGTTTTTCCAGTACCCGGAGGCCCAACTAATAGAGCTCCTCTTGGAATTTTTCCTCCCAATCGGCTAAATTTTTTTGGATCTTTTAAAAATTCTACTATTTCTTCTACTTCTTCTTTTGCTTCTTCGATCCCAGCAACATCGTTAAATGTAACCTTTCCTTTTAGTTCATTCATCATTTTAGCTTTAGATTTTCCAAATCCCATCGCACCACCTTTGCCACCTTGCATTTGTCTCATAAAAAAAATCCATACCGCTATAAGTAGCAACATTGGAAACCAAGATAAAAGAACACCAAATAATGAGGGCATTTTTTCATCTAAAGGCGAAGCAGAAATGCTTACTCCTTTGTCAGATAATTTTTCAATTAAATTCGGGTCATTAGGAGAATATGTGGTAAATGAGTTACCATTTGAAAATACTCCTTTTATATTGTTGCCTTGAATTTCAACTTTTAAAACTTCTCCATTTTCCACGGAAGTCAAAAATTCTGAAAAAATAATTTGGTTGCCTTCCCTGATATTTGACTGAGGATTTTTAAACATATTGTAAAGGCCTATAGTCAAAAAGACAATGATACCCCACATTGCTAAATTTTTTAAATTCATGGTTATAAGATAAGAATTATTATGAGTTTAACAAGTGACAAAATATCATTAAATAAATGAATTTTATTACTCTTTAGACAAAATTACTGTTTCATTAACCTTTTTAATTATACAGCCACCCAAAGTAACTTTAAATGAAGATTTGGAATTTATTAAACTGATAATTTTATCAATTTTTTTTCCTCTGACAGAATAATATTTTTTTCCAATAATTTTTATTACTTCGGCTAATGATCTAAATACAACTTCATTAGATTGAGAAAAAAAATTTTCTTTTAAGATAGCATTTTGTTTATTTTTCAAAATTGTTACATTTTTCTCTAAATTTTTTTTTGTATAAAATCTTATATTTTCGTTAGCAATTTTTAAGTTTTTAATTGTTAAAAAAAACTTTTTTCTATCAAGTCCTTCTAAATTTAATTGATTTAAAAAATTTCTTATTTTTACTCTTTTAAATTTATCATCTTCATTTGATGGGTCTTTTATATATGACCCAAAAATATAATTACTAATATAAATTAAATCTTTTTTATCTATATTGATTAAAGGTCTAATAAGATTAATTTTATTTATCTTAGTTTCTCTATCTAATGAAATTAATCCTTGTAGACCACTTCCTCTTAAAATTCTTATAAAAAAATTTTCAAATAAATCATCTAAATGATGGCCGAGCAAAATATTTTTTATTCTGTATTTTTTTGCCATATCGCCTAATAATTGATACCTTTTATCTCTAGCTATAGCCTGAATATTTTTTTTAGGCTTTAATCCTCTCCATGTTAAAATATTTAGTTTTATAGAAAAATTATTTAATTTTTTTTGAACATATTCAGCTTCTGATTTCGAATTTTTTCTTAATCTGTGATCGATAATAAAATATTTTACATCTAAAGATTTTTTAATTGAATAAATCTTTGTTAAAAAAGACAATGCAAGACTATCTGGGCCACCTGAAACAGCTACAATAAAATTTTTATTAATAGTTAATTCAGTCTCAAATTTTTTGTAAATTTGAAGAGTTCGTCTATCTTTTAATTTATTTAATAAAAACTTATGAGTCTTCTTTAGTGCATTCAAATTTTTTGGACTCATATTTTGCTTTTTGAATTACTGATTGGTTTGCCTCAGGATATTGTAACTTTACTCCATTTATCATTTTACAACCTTGATCTTTTTCTCCAATCTGGACCATTGATACACCAAGTTTTAATAAATTTATAGGCGCTTTACTACCTTTTGGATATTTTTGATAACCTTCTAAATAAGCTGAAGCAGCATCAGTATAAAGTTGTCTTATTCTAAATGTTTCAGCATACCAGTACTGAGCACTACCAGCTAGTTCATGTTCACTATTAGATACAACAAATTCTCTAAAAGCTCTTTCAGCAGTACTATAATCGCCAACTTTTAAAAAACTTGTTGCAAATTCATACTGTTTTTTTGGAGTTAAATCTTGTGGTAATATTTTCTCTTCTGCTTGAAAAGTTTCGGTCACAACAGATGCAGTAGTATCTACAGATTGAATTTGTTGAGATGTTTCTGGTGTCTCGGTATCTTTATATGAAATTGTACCAAGATCTTGAGGCTGAGAACTTCCTGGCAATATTTCACTTTTTGCATCAGTTTTTGGTTTTGAAGTTAGCTGTGTTGTGATTTCACCAGAACTCATTGCCGACTCTATATCTTGAAATCGTATTTGATTATCAGCTTGAATTTTTGACAACCTATTAGATAATTTATCAATCTTAAAATTAATTTCCTCAAACTTATTAGTTAATTGTCTAAATTGATCCTCTACCTCAGATAATTTTAATAAGTGCCTAGTAAGTACATCTTCGGAGTTAGTGCCTAGCTCAATATTTGAGACTTCATTATTAGATTTTTTGATTTCAATTGACCCAGAATAAACTGCTCTTTCAAGAGTTTTAAGGTCATTCTTAATAATTTCCAAAGTTTCATAAATATTATGATTGTCTGCAAAAGAATTATAAAAAAAACTTAGATTAAAAAGAATTAGTAAAATTAATTTTGATGTAAATCTCATTGATATTTAGATTTATGGTTATAAAAATGGCAAAAAAAAGACCCTAAAGCTTAAAAGTTTTAGGGTCTTTAAATTAAAATTTTTAATTTGCTTTAACAGTTACTGATCTTCTGTTTTTTGACCAAGCCAGAGGTGTAGAGCCAGCATCAACTGGTCTTTCTTTTCCATAACTTAGTACAGAAATTCTGTCTGAAGAAATTCCATAGGTCATTAAATAGTCTTTAGCTGAATTAGCTCTTCTTTCTCCTAAAGCTAAATTATATTCCCTTGTTCCTCTCTCATCAGCATGTCCTTCTAGAACTACATTGAAGTTAGAATTTTTTCTTAACCAAGCAGCTTGTGCTCTTAACGTTTCTCTAGAAGCTGTAGTTAAAATTGATTCATTTGTTGCAAAGAAAACTCTATCTGGAACTCCATCAGCTAAATAGTTAACTGTATCTGTTCCTGTATAAGTGTCACCTTGCATTTGACCTGAAATATCAGGAGCGGCAACTTCTTTTTTTGTTGCACAGGCTGTTAAAACCAGGCACGCCGCTAGTATTAGAAATCCGTTTTTTAAAATTTTGCTTAGTATCATTAAATTGCTCCTTGCTGCTAATTTCAATTACTTACTTTTTCACAACTAAATAGATGTTTCAAGTTAAAAAATCAAGTAATTTCAATAAATCCAACAATCAATTGCTTAATAAAGATGACCATGATGGGTCAGAGGCATCCGTTTCTGTTTCTACTAAACGCTCATTATAGCCTGTTAAATCAATTGACCATAGCTTTGCAGAAAAACCTTCGCCTTTTGCGTTAGTCTTAGTTTCTCGATAAAATATTAAAACTCTACCATTTGGAGACCAAGATGGTGCTTCCTGATAATAATTTTCAGTCAGCAATCTTTCACCTTTACCATCTGTTCTCATAACTCCGATATAAAATTTTCCTTTATGTAATTTTGTAAAAGCTATCAAATCTCCTCTTGGTGACCATACAGGTGTTCCATAAATACCATTTCCAAATGAAATTCTTTTAACATCGGTTCCATTATTTCTCATAATATAAATTTGCTGATAACCACTTCTGTCAGAATTAAAAGCTATAAACTTCCCATTTGGAGAATAAGATGGTGAAGTGTCAATTGAAGGATGATTTGTAATTTTTTCAACTAATCTATTTTCTAAATCCATAGTATATATGTCTGATTTTCCATCCTTAGCAAAACTCATTATTATTTTTTTACCATCAGGAGAAAATCTTGGTGCAAAAGTCATCCCCGGAAAATCACCAACAACCTCTTGAGTTCCTGTTTCAATATCTAAAAGATATACTCTTGGTAGATTTTTAAAGTACGACAAATATGTAACCATTTGACTAGTGGGATTAAACCTAGGAGTTAATACAAGCTCATTTCCAAGTGTAAGAAATTTATTATTTGCACCATCTTGATCCATAATAGCCAGTCTTTTTTTCCTTTGTGTTTTTGGACCTTCTTCAGCAACATAAATTATTCTTGTATCAAAATATCCTTTTTCACCAGTCAATCTCTTGTAAACTTTATCTGATATAATGTGCCCCACTCTTCTCCAATTGCTTGGTACTGTAGTGAAAGCTAATGCCATCATCTCTTTGGCTGCCAAAACATCCCACAATCTAAATTCAACCCTTAATTTTTCATCAACATATGTCACTTTGCCAGTAATAAGTGCTTGAGCTTTAATTAAATTCCAATCCTCAAATCTAGGTTTTAAATTTGCAATATCTGGTGCTTGTAAAAAAGCGTCTTTATTTAGTGTATTAAACAAACCAGATGTTCTTAAATTATTTTCAACTATAATTGAAATTTCAGATCCAATATTTTGCTTATTTAAAATTCTTTCAAAACTTTTTTTTGATTGATCGTCAATTGATAATGGTGAAACTGCTAACGGTAGTGGGTTTAAATTTCCCCTGGTAATATCTACTTCAATTAAAGCAAAAGCCTTAATAGGAATTATAATTATTAAAAATAAAAATATAAAATTTTTTTTCATTTTTATATCTTAACCTTCTAGCATCTCTCTTGCATCAAAATTTAATTGTAATTCTTTCCATCTTTCATAGCCAGTTGTTGGGACTCTTAGAGGTTGGCATAATTTTACAGCTCTTAAAGCACTTTCAGCTAATACTTTGTAAAAGCCTTGACCTGGTTTATTCATTCTAGCGTGATCTAAAATTTCAGTTTTTACTACTGAACCATCTGGCTCAAGCAATAGTTTAATTCTTACTAATAAATCTTCATTATAAGGTAACCCAAGAGGAATACTCCAACATCCAAAAATTTGGGCTTTTAAAGCATCCTCTTCACTTATAGTTAATCCTGAAGTTACAATATTCTTATCTTGATCTTGAGTAATGTCATTATTTTTTTTAATTATCTCAGCTGTATCTTCTTTTGCTTTGTCAATTAATTTTGCAATATTGTCCAGGTCAACTAATTCTTTTTTTTCAAACTCTGAAACTTGTTTTACCTCTTCATTTAATTTGTCAGGGTTTTGTTTATTTTCTTTTTTTGTCTCAATTTTCTTAACTGTTTTATCTGGTAATGGAACTGCTTCAGGAGTTTGATTATCAATTTTTTGTTTTTTTTCATCCAATGAAACAACGGTTTTGGTTTTTATTTTTTTAACTTTTTTTGGAGGTGCTTGTTCTGATACTAATTTTTTTTTCTTTTCTTTTAATTTTTTCTTCTTTTTTTTTTCAATTATTTTTTTTGCTTTTGGAGCAAATGGTATATTTGTCTTTTCTGCGATCTGTATAAGTTCAACTGAAACTATTGGTGGAATATCAACTGGTTTTTTTGCTAAAAAAGGTAAACTCATAGCTGTAATAAAAATTAAAGCACCATGTAAAACAGAAGAAATAATCAAACTTCTATTCACTTAAATTACCTTTGCTTTAATGGTTCTGATATTAGTGCCACTTTGGTAAAGCCGGAACCTGATAGTAGGCCCATTATTTCAAGCACTCTTCCATAATTAATAGTTTTGTCACCACGAACATAAATTCTTGTGTCTGTTCTATTTTTTGAAACTGCTAAAACTTTTACAATTATGCTATCAAATTCAACTTTTGCCTCTTGAATGAATATCTCACCTTTTGAGTTAATAGATAAAGTAAGTGGTTCTGCCTCTTCTGGAAGTGAGTCTGCAGAACTCTCTGGTAAATCTACTTGTACTCCAACAGTTAATAATGGGGCCGTAACCATAAAAATGATGAGAAGAACCAGCATAACATCTACGAATGGAGTCACGTTAATTTCGCTCATAGGTTCTTTTGATGAACGATTTAATTTAAATGCCATTTAAATTATTGTTAGAAATCTTTTTGAAAAGTTTTCTAATTTTTGAGAATATTTTTGTGAGTCTGTGTTAAATTTATTATAAGCAACTACAGCAGGGATTGCTGCCAATAATCCTAATGCAGTAGCAAAAAGTGCTTCCGCTATCCCCGGAGCTACAATTGCCAAACTTGTATTTCTTGAAATTGCAATAGATTGAAATGAATTCATTATACCCCACACTGTACCAAATAAACCAATAAAAGGTGCCGTAGATCCTACTGTTGCTAAAAAAGTAAAGCCTTTATCAATTTTAGACATCTGTTTTTCAATTCCAACTTCTAAAAAAGTAGTCATTCTCTCACTTAAGTTATTTTTATTTTTTTTTTTAAGTAAACTTTCCATGGCATCTTGAAAAACTACTGCCATAGGATCATCAACTTTAGTTGGTAAACTATTATAAAATGTTTCTGCTGATTTAGAGTTCCAAAATTTTTCCTCAAACTCTTCTGATGATTTATTAATTTTTTTAAATAATCTTATTTTCTCTATTATTACCGCCCATGAATAAATCGAGCAAACTATTAAAATAATCAACACAGATTTAACAATTATATCAGCCCTTAAAAATAGACTCATTAAAGAAAAATCAGTATTAGCGCCTAATCCTACTGCCTGTGATGCGATATCAGCTTCCATATTGAACTCTTCACACTTAAATGTGTCATGAATTTGTCTTAATATTTTTATCTATTCTCTAATTTTGTAAGTTTCATAATAAAAACTTGCTATCAATATAGCATCGGCTTTATTAGAGTCTTTTTTTTTTGATAAATGACTTGAAAAATAAGGGAAAATCTCAATTGCTCTTGTTCTACTTGCATCTTTTTCAGAATTAATAAGATTAAAATATTTCTTCCATTTAGCAGGTCTTACAAAGTACATGGGTAATTGCATTGCAGAACATATTCCCTTTAAAATTCCAAATGATTGACCAAAGTTAAACATACTAGTTACACCTTGGCCTGGCATTGCTGATACTTGCTCAATAACTACTTTTATATCCTTTTTATCTAACTTTTTAGTTCTATCTAAAATTTCATTAAAAATTTGAGAACCATTGACTTGTTTTTTATTTTTTTTTCCTTCAGTCATCGTTGGCATTTCTACCACATCAATTATTTTTCCATCTTGAAAGAAACATATAGAGCCTGAGATACCTGGGTCAATTCCAATTACAAGCATTATTTATTTCCAAAGTTTGCATTAGAAAAAACATTTTGCACATCATCATCATCCTCTAATGAATCTAAAAATTCAATTACAGTTTCTTGCCTGTCTTTTTCAACATTAGCATTATTTAGTGCTATCCATTCTATATCTGTCGAAATAAAATTTGTAATAACTGCTTCTAATTTTTTCTTAACATTATAAATTTCACTCATTGAACATTGAATTTCATGAAATTCATCATGAGAAATGCATTCATCAGCCCCAGAATCTATTGCAAGCTCAAAAATTTTTTCATCAGAAATTTCTTGTTTATCAATTTTAATAATGCCTAATTGATTAAAATTATGTGATGCCGATCCTTGCATACCCAAACTTCCACCACTTTTTTGAAATATAGTTCTTATATTAGAGGCAGTTCTATTTTTGTTATCTGTTAAAGTTTCTACAATTACAGCAATTTTATCTGGACCGAATCCTTCATATCTAAGATTTTCAAAATTAACACCTGATGCTGCTGAGGATTTATCTATTGCTCTTTCGATATTATCTTTTGGCATGTTGGCAGATCTTGCTGCTTGGATTGCAGATCTTAATCTTGGATTCATTGCTGGGTCTTTATCGCCAAGTTTTGCTGCTACTGTGATTTCTTTTGATAATTTTGAAAATATTTTAGAACGCTGCTTATCAGCTTTTCCTTTTTTGTGTTTAATTCCTGCCCAATGTGAGTGTCCTGCCATAACTTTATTGTCTATTTTTTAATTGAGCTCCATAAATATAACTTTCAATATTTGTAGCTAATCCAGTTTGTATATTACATTCAATAATAACACCACACAAAGTAGCATCACCAGTTGCAGGAAAATGTTTTATTGAATTCTTTTTTAAAAATCTGTTCAGTGAGTTCTCTGCATTCATTCCAATAACAGAGTTATAGTCACCACACATACCAGCATCAGTTTGGTAACCCGTACCACCTGTTAATATTCTTGCATCATTAGTTGGGATATGCGTATGTGTTCCAACTACTAAAGAGGCTTTGCCATCAAAATAATGACCTATTGCATTTTTTTCACTTGTTATTTCGCCATGAAAATCAACTACAAGAAAATCATAATCTTGTTTTAACTTATATTGTTTCATAAATTTTTCTGAAATTTCAAAAACATCCTCACATTTTTTCATGAAAACATTTCCCATTAAATTAAGCACTCCAATTCTAATATTTTCTTTAGTATTATAAATATTAAACCCTCTTCCTGGGGCTGGCTCAAAAAGATTTTTTGGACGTAATAATCTCTCTTCTTTATCTATATATTCCATTATTTCTTTTTGGTCCCACACATGGTTTCCAGTTGTAATCACATCTACTCCACAATTGAAAAAATCAAGACATATTTCTCTTGTTAAACCAACGCCTTGAGAAGCTGCATTCTCACCATTTATAATTACAAAATCTATATTTTTTGATTTAATTTCATTCATCAAATTATTCATCAATTTTGAACAACCTGAAATACCAACCACATCACCTAAAAATAATATTCTCATCTTAAAATTTCTTTTTCTGTAATTATAAAATCTAATCTTTTATCATATTGATTTATTGGTATAGATGATATTTTCTGGAAAGAAAAAGCTAAACCAATTTTTATAACCTTTTTAACCTTTTCAATTTTTTCAATATAACGATCATAAAAACCACCGCCATAACCTAATCGATTTAAATTATTATCATAAGCTACTAATGGGACTAACAGAATATCTGGATAAACAATCTTAGAGGATAAAGGTTCGGGAATACCAAATTTATTTATTTTTAATGGATCATTACTTGACCACTTATAAAAGTTTATTTGATTATTTTTTTTTATAATTGGCAGTGATACTTTAAAAAAAAAATTTTCTAATAAATCTAAAATATCTAAATCATCTATTTCATAATTTGATGGGTAATAACCACCAACATTTTTAAGATTTGATCTATTTATTTTTAAAAAAGAAATAAATTTATCTGAATTGATTTTTAAATTCTTATCAAATTTTTTTTTTCTAATTTTTAAAATTTTTTTTCTTATTTGGGATTTATTCACAGAAATTTATTGAGAGATATTTTCTAATTTAGCTTTTTCAATAAAATTAGATATTTCATCTGCTGCCTCATCAATTAATTGTTCATATTTTTTATGATTAGTCTCAATTTCATTTTTAAAATTTAAATGATTATTATTTAATTCTTTAATCTCTTCCTCTTTTTTATCTCTATAATCATAAATAAGTGATTTTAATTCCCTAAATTTGTTAGAAAGATCTTTAAATTCATTTTTCTTTTGATCAACTTTTTTTTTCGTCTCATAGTACTCATCCATAATTTTAACTGCTGTAATTAAAAGAAGCTTATTTTCTCCTAAATTTCCAAGATTATTTTTAAGATCATTAAATTTTTTATTAATGTGAATTAGCAATTCTTCAAGATGTTCTTCTTGACCGTCCTCACATGATAACAAAAACTCTTTATTATTAAATTTAATACTTACATTTGCCATTTATCTATTTCTTCCAACAAAATATCTGTTTCCTGATTTAATTCATCAATTTTTTCAGCGAACTCTGTTTGTTTTTTTTGTTCTAATTTTTCTTTATTTTGAATTTCTTCAAGTTTTTTTGCTAAATTTGCGTGTTCTTGTAAAAGAGATTTGTATTTATCCTCTAATTCAGATTTTTCAATTTCTAATTGAGTTTTTTGAGAACTCAAATTATCAATATTATTTTTTAAATCAGGATTACTAAGATCTAAATTTTTTAACTCTGATAAAGCATCATTTAATTTTTTTTCTTTTTCGATTATAGAATTCATATATATATGTTTATATTATTAAATAGATTCTTCTTAGTCTAGTCAGGATAATTTTGAGAAAACTACACAATGATTTGGCAAATTGCATCAGATTTCTTTCAATTGATGCTGTACAGAAAGCAAATTCTGGTCACCCTGGTATGCCAATGGGCATGGCAGATGTTGCAACTGTTCTGTTTAAAAATTTTTTAAGATTTAATCCTAAAAATCCAAATTGGCTAAATAGAGACAGATTTGTTTTGTCTGCAGGTCATGGCTCTATGTTGCTTTACTCTTTATTGTACTTAACTGGGTATAAAAGTATTTCACTCAATAGTATAAAAAAGTTTAGACAGCTTAATTCAATTTGTGCAGGTCATCCAGAGTATCGTCCTAAAACTGGTATTGAGACTACAACAGGTCCTCTTGGTCAGGGAATTGCAAATGCTGTTGGCTTTGCAGTTGCCGAGGAAATTCTAAAAAAAAAACTTGGTAAAAAAATCATAAATCACAAAACCTATGTTCTTGCTGGGGATGGCTGTTTAATGGAAGGAATAAGTCATGAGGCAATGAGTTTGGCTGGACATTTAAAACTCAAAAATTTAGTGATGCTTTTTGATAATAATTCAATATCGATTGACGGACCAACTAGTTTAGCAGTTTCAGATAACTTTAAGAAAAGATTTGAAAGTTATGGCTGGAAATATATTCTTATCAATGGTCACAATCAAAAAGAAATTTATAAGGCTTTAAAAAAAGTACAAAATGCAAAAAAACCAACTGTTATTTCTTGTAAAACTAAAATTGGTTATGGTTCACCTAATAAGTCAGGTAAATCATCTGTACATGGAAGTCCTCTAGGTTTAGATGAAATCAAACTTGTAAGAAAAATTCTAAATTGGAATTACAAACCTTTTGAAATTCCAAATAAAATTTTAAATCAGTGGAAAAAAATTGGTAAAAAGGGTCAAAAACTTGAGAATAAGTGGAACAAAATTCTTAAAAAAAAAAAGATAACAATAAACAATTTACTAAAAAATAATTTTACAAAAATTTTAAAAAAAGAAAAACAGAACGCGATTAAAGAACTAAAAAGTTTAGCAACAAGAAAATCTTCAGAGCTAACTTTGAGCGCATTAACTAGTGTTAGCAATAATTTAATTGGGGGTTCTGCTGATTTAGCCGGTTCAAACAATACTAAAACTAAACATCATAAAATAATAAAACCTGGTAACTTTAACAGTGATTACATTCACTATGGTGTGAGAGAACATGCAATGAGTGGAATAATGAATGGGCTTGCTCTGCATAGCAATTTTATTCCTTATGGTGGTACATTTTTAATATTTTCAGATTATTGCAAACCATCAATAAGATTATCGGCATTAATGGAACAAAGAGTTATTTATGTTATGACTCATGATTCAATTGGTCTTGGAGAAGATGGTCCAACTCATCAACCAATAGAACAATTGTCAGGCTTACGTTCTATTCCAAATCTAAATGTTTTCAGACCTGCTGATAGAATGGAAACTATTGAATGTTGGGAGCATGCATTAAAA
Organism: Pelagibacteraceae bacterium AG-319-F18; assembly: GCA_003283905.1. Classification (GTDB taxonomy): domain Bacteria; phylum Pseudomonadota; class Alphaproteobacteria; order Pelagibacterales; family Pelagibacteraceae; genus Pelagibacter. Next base: position 76,888 of record QBXA01000003.1, read on the forward strand.
AGTCCAAAAACACCAAGTGTTTTATCTTTAACTAGACAAAACCTTGATCCAATAAGAAAAAAATATTCAAAGAATAACAAATGCTCTTTTGGGGCTTATGAGGTTTTACGAACAAACAAAAAAATTCATTTAACTATACTTGCAAGTGGTTCTGAGGTTAATTTGGCAATCGAAACTAGTCATAAATTAGCCAAAGATAAGATATATTCTAAAGTTATATCAATGCCGTGCCAAGATCTTTTTAACTTACAATCTAATTTATACAAACAAAAAATTATCAGTGAAACAAAAATGAAAATTTCTATAGAGGCTGGATCAACAGATATTTGGAAAAAATATGTTGGCAGTAATGGTTTAACTTTTGGAATTGATAAATTTGGTAAAAGTGCACCATATAAGGAAATTTACAAACATTTTGGTTTAACTGCGGTGAACATTGCTAACAGATCAAAAAAACTTGTTAAAGATTAGATATGAAAATAAATATTGGAATTAACGGAATGGGAAGAATTGGTCGAATGGTTATTAGAGCAATTATTGAAAGTCAAAATAAAAATATTAAAATAAAACACATCAATAACAGGTCTAATTCAGAAGCAACCTGTTCTTTAATTAAATATGATTCTATTCATGGAAAATTTAATGCTGATCTTGATTATGATAAAAATCATTTGATTATTAATAAAAATAAAATCACTTTTTCCCAAGAGTCTAAGATAGAAGATATTAACTGGAAAAAATTTGGTGTTGATTGTGTTTTTGAGTGCACAGGAAAATTTAATTCAAAAGAAAAACTATTAGCACACATTAACAATGGTGCAAAAAAAGTTATCGTTTCTGCTCCTTGTAAAAATGCAGATAAAACTATTGTTTTTGGTGTTAACGAAGATAAACTTACCAAGCATGATCAAATAATTTCTGCAGCTTCATGTACTACTAATTGTTTAGCTCCAGTTGCAAATATTCTTCATAAAAATTTTGAAATTGTAAAAGGTTTTATGACTACAATTCATGCTTTCACCAGTGATCAGAGAATTTTAGATAATTCTCATAAAGATCCAAGAAGAGCAAGATCCGCAAGTCAGTCTATAGTCCCAACATCTACAGGAGCCTCAAAAGCTATTGGGGAGATTATTCCTGATTTAAGAGGAAAGCTAGAGGGTGTAGCAATGAGAGTTCCAACTCCTAACGTCTCTTTAATAGAACTTGTTTTTTGCACAAAAAAAGAAATAACAAAAGAAAAAATCAATAATGCTTTTACTTCCGCTTCTAAAAAGCAATCAAAAAAAATTTTAGAAATTACTAAAGAAAATTTAGTATCAATTGACTTTAATCACAATTCTGCTTCAGCAATAATTGACTCTTCTTTAACAAATGTTGTCGGCAAAGATATGGGAAAAATTTCTGCGTGGTATGATAACGAGTGGGGTTTTTCAAATAGAATGTGTGATATAGCTGAATATCTTCATAAGATTTAAATTTTAATGAAAAGTATTTTAGATCAAGATCTTACTTTAAAGGGAAAAAAAGTAATAGTCAGAGTAGACTTAAATGTTCCTATGAAAAATGGAGCAATAACTGAAGCATCACGAATAATAAAAATCCTACCTACTATAAAACTATTAATAGAAAAAGAAGCCAAAGTAATAATATTTTCTCATATTGGGCGACCAAATGGAAAAGTTATTAATGGAATGTCTCTAAAACCAATTTCGAAAAAATTATCTGACCTTTTAAATAGAGAAGTTATATTCAATAAAAATGGGTTTAATGAAAAAACTTTAGCTGAAATCGATAAAATTACGGATGGCTCAATTATGATGATGGAAAATATTCGTTTTTATGAAGGAGAAGAAAAAAATGAAGATTCTTTCTCAAAAAAAATTTCAAGTCTAGGTGATATATATGTTAATGATGCTTTCTCATGTTCTCATAGAGCACATTCTTCAATTGAAGGAATTACTAGGTATCTTCCTTCCTATTGTGGTTTACAATTTGTTGAGGAAATAAATGCCTTGAAAAGAATAACATCTAAGATTGTAAGACCTGTTTCTTGTATAATTGGAGGTTCAAAAATCTCTACAAAGATTAAAATTATCTCAAATTTAATAAAAGATTTTGATAATATAATTATTGTAGGTGGGATGGGCAATGCAATGCTTAAAAATACAGGAATAAATATAGGTAAATCAGTGTGCGATGAGGGTTATAAAAACCTTGTGGGAGAAATATTGAAAAAATCTGAAACTCATGATTGTAAAATATATTATCCCCTTGATGTTGTAGTTTCAAAAACACTAGATGGGAGTGGAACAATAAAAGAGATTAATGAAGTTAATAATGATGAGATGATATTAGATATTGGACCTAAGACTATTGCTTCCATAAAAAATATAATTAATGATTCAAACACTTTATTATGGAATGGTCCAGCTGGGTATTTTGAAAATCCAAGCTTTGCTAACGGAACGAAAAAAATTTTAGAAATTATCTCCAAAAAAAGAATAAAGGATAAGATTTATGCTGTAGCAGGTGGAGGAGAAACTGTAGCCGTTATAAATAAATTTAATAAATTAGACACATTTAATTTTGTTTCAACTGCTGGAGGAGCTTTTTTGGAATATCTTGAAGGAAAAGAACTTCCTGGTATAAAAGCTTTAAACTAAAATGTCAGAACTTAATAAAATTGCTCTAAAAATACTTTCAAACGGCAAAGGCATACTTGCTGCAGACGAAAGTAATGGAACTATGACTAAAAGATTAGAGTCAGTAAACATTCAATCATCACCAGAAAATAGACTTCTTTTTAGAGAAACACTTTTTGCGGCAGAGAGCATGAAAGACTGTATTGGTGGCGTTATCCTATATGATGAAACAATCAATCAGACATCAAATTATGGAAAATCAATCCCAACTATGATCAATGAAACAGGAGCAGTTCCAGGAATTAAAGTAGACACTGGTGCAAAAGATTTAGCAAATTCGTTAGAAGAAAAAGTTACTGAGGGTTTAGATGGACTTAGAGAAAGATTAAAAAAATATTATGAACTTGGTGCAAGATTTACAAAATGGAGAGGTGTTTATAATATTGGAGAAAAATATCCTAGTAAACTTGCAATCAATTCAAATGCGCACGCATTAGCAAGATATTCTGCTTTAGTTCAAGAATGTGGGATGGTTCCAATTGTTGAACCAGAAGTCTTAATGGATGGTGAACATTCAGCAGAAGACTGTTTAGCTAAAACTTCTGAAGTAATTCAAAAATGTTTTGAAGAGTTAATCATTCATAAGATTGATTTAACAGGCATGATTTTAAAACCAAATATGATTCTTGCAGGAAATAAGTCAAAAGATAAAATTTCTAATGAAGAGGTTTCTTCTAAAACACTTGAATGCCTTAAAAGATCTGTTCCAAATGAAGTTCCTGGAATTGCTTTTTTATCAGGGGGGCAATCAGAAGTTGAGGCAACAGAAAATTTAAATTTAATTAATAAAAATAATGATACTAATTTTATAATGACTTACTCTTATGGAAGAGCTCTGCAACAAAGTGCATTAAAATTTTGGTCAGAAGATATTAAAGATATCAAAGGAACTCAAAATATTTTTAATCATAGAGCAAAAATGAATACTTTAGCTGCTCAAGGAAAATGGTCTAGCGATCTTGAGAATAAGTAAAAAAAAATTTATTTATCTTATTTCTCCGAACTATATATATCCTCAATTTTATCAAGACTTAAAGGAAGTGCTAAAAACTAATAAGGTTGGTCTTTTTCAAATGAGGCTCAAAAAATATTCATTTAAGGAAAAAATTTTAATTGGAAAAAGAATTAAGCAGATTTGTAAAAAAAACAGTGTAAAATTTTTAGTAAATGATGATCCAATACTTTCAAAAAAACTTAAAGCTGATGGTTGCCATTTAGGTCATAAAGATATGGACATAAGCAATGTAAGAAAAATAATTGGAAATAAAATTATTGGAATTACCTGCCATAACTCTATCAGATTAGCAAAAACTGCTATCAAAGAAAAAGCTAGTTATATTTCCTTTGGAGCTTTTTTTTCTACTAAAACAAAAAAAGTAAAGTTTAAGGCTACAACTACAATTTTAAATAAAGCAAAAAAGTTAACCAAAACCCCGATAGTTGCTATTGGAGGAATAAATTTTAATAATTATAAAAAACTGTTATTGAACAATGCTAATTTATTAGCTATCTCAGGCTACGTTTGGAATAATAAAAAATATAAACCCTTAGAAACTATAGAAAAACTTACATGAAAATTAATGCTGGAGAAATTAGAATAGGTATGCTTTTAGAATACAAAAATGATTTATGGCAAGTTCTCAAAACTCAACATGTAAAACCAGGTAAAGGTGGAGCATTTGCCCAAGTAGAAATGAAAAGTGTGGGAAAAAACACAAAATTAAATGAAAGATTTAGATCTAGTGAAACTGTTGAAAAAGCATCTCTAGAGGAAACAGATTTTAACTATCTATATGATGATGAAAATAATTATATTTTTATGAACCCTGAAACATATGACCAAATTGAAATTAAAAAAGATATTGTTGGAAAAAAAGGAAAGTTAATGACTGAAAATCTTGAAGTCTCCGTAAGTTTTTATAACGATAACCCAATTTCAGTTGAGCTTCCAAATCAAGTAACATGTAAAATTGAAACAACAGATGTAGCACTTAAGGGTCAAACTGTTTCATCATCATATAAACCAGCCACTCTGGATAATGGTTTAAATATTCTGGTTCCACCTTTTATAGAATCAGGGGATGAAGTAATTATTGATACAAGAACCCTCGAGTATATAAAAAAAATATAATCACAATGATTTCTATATCTGCAAATCTTAATGTAATGATCAAAGCTGCAGAAAAAGCATCTAAATCTGTAATTAGAGATTTTGGAGAGGTTGAAAAATTACAAGTATCAAAAAAAGGACCTTATGATTTTGTTACAAAAACAGACAAACATGTAGAAAAAATTTTAATTGAAGAATTATCAAAAATTAAAAAAAACTACTCTTTTATAACTGAAGAAACTGGAATAATTAAAAATAATGATAAAGAAAATATTTGGATTATTGACCCAATTGATGGAACAACAAACTTTTTGCATGGAATACCTCACTTTGCAATCTGCATAGCTCTTCAATCCAAAGAGGAAATTGTAAGTGGTTTAATTTTCGATCCAATCAAAGATGAAATGTTTTTTGCTGAAAAAGATAAAGGAGCCTTCTTAAACAACCAAAGACTAAGAGTCTCAAAAAAGAACTCGATTGATGATTGTCTATTTTCAAGTAACCATGAAGGTGTCAAATTTAGTGATCTCAACATGAGATATAGTGGGTGTGCTGCATTAGACCTGGCTTATGTAGCATCAGGAAGACTTGATGGATTTTTTCATAATAACATTAACCTTTGGGATGTTGCTGCTGGAGCCATAATAGTTAGAGAAGCTGGCGGAATAGTAAATGATATAAGTAAATTTGCTATTAATAAGATTGATATTAAAGCTTCAAGTGTTGCAATTAATGAAAAAATGTTGGAAAATTTAGTTAACTTTTAATTGTGTTATAAAATTCTTTTGCTATAAGTCTCGATATGAAAAAAGACATACACCCTAATTATCACACAATTAAAGTCGAAATGACTGATGGAACTCAATTTGAAACAAAATCAACTTGGGGTGCTGAGGGTGATTTACTTAAATTAGAAATTGATCCAAAATCTCATTCTGCATGGACAGGTGGAAAACAAAAGTTAATGGATAAAGGTAGAATAAGTAAATTTAATAAAAAATTTCAAAACTTTAAATCAGATAAAAAAAATTAAATGTCAAACGCACCTTTGATGCCAATGGCTACAGCTGTTTGGTTAGTTGAAAATACAACACTTACTTTCAAACAAATTGCAAATTTTTGTAACTTACACGAAGTTGAAATTCAAGGAATAGCTGATGGTGAGGTTGCAAAAGGAATTAAAGCTTATAACCCAATAATTTCAGGTCAACTTTCTAGAGAAGAAATTGAATTATCGTCTAAAGATGAAAATCGGCCCCTACTTATCAAAAATACTGATATCGAGATATCTAATAACGAAAAGAAAATAAAAAAATATATACCCTTATCTAAAAGGCAGGACAAACCAGACTCAGCATTATGGTTGATTAGAGAACATAATATGCTTAAAGATTCACAGATTGCAAAACTAGTTGGTATAACTAAAAATTCAGTTACTTCTATAAGAAATAAGAGCTATTGGAATTATAACAATTTAAATCCGAAAGATCCTGTTGCTCTAAATTTATTTAGTCAAAAAGATCTTGTGGAGGCTTTAGAAAAAGCAGAACGAAGAATTAAAAGAGAAAAAAAAGAAAAAGAAAAAGCAAGATTAACAAAAGAAATTTCAAACATTGAATAAATTTAATAGACATCAAAATTTTATAATGATAACTACTCACAATTAATAATATTTATGAAAATTGAAGTTAAAGATAATAATATTGAACAAGCACTTAGAGTTCTCAAAAGAAAACTTCAACGTGATGGGTTTTTTAAAGTAATTAAATTAAAAAATACCTATGAAAAACCATCAGAAAAGAAAAAGAGAATAATGCAAGATAATATCAAGAGAGTTAAAAAGTTAAACAAACTTAAAAATAGAATTTAAGTATATCGCGGGGTGGAGCAGTCTGGTAGCTCGTCAGGCTCATAACCTGAAGGTCGGCGGTTCAAATCCGTCCCCCGCAACCAATTCCAGGCTAGATTTTAAAATTAGATTTTTTACTGTCTACTAGAAAAGCTTTAACTGTTTCTTTTGTTAGTTGATCAAATGATTTTCCAAATTTTTCTATTTTTTCAATAATAGCTGGTGGCGCAGTAATGATATGACAACTTAATTGTTTTGCTTGCAAATAATTATAAGGCTCACGAACACTAGCCCATAATATCTCAACATTCTTAAACGTTTTAGCTAATTTAATACTCTTAATAAATTCTGGTACTGGATCTTTACCTGTATCACCTGCTCTTCCTGCAAAAATAGAAATAATCACTTTTGTTTTTTTATTAATTAATTTTAAAATTTTTTCAGTTTGTTTAGCGTTATAAACAGCAGTTATGTTAAGTTTTATATTTTGATTATTTAGCTCTTTAATAATTTGGCTCATAAATTTACCCTTAGAATTAGAAACTGGCACTTTTACATAAACATTTTTTCCCCAAGTATTAATTTTCATTGCTTGATTTTTCATTTCTTTGTAATCATCAGCAAATACTTCAAGTGATACAGGTTTATTATTACAAATTTTAAGAATTTTTTTTGAATAAGATTTGTAATCTTTTGCTCCAGCTTTTCTCATTAAGCTTGGGTTGGTTGTAAA
>QBXA01000004.1 GCA_003283905.1 Pelagibacteraceae bacterium AG-319-F18
GTACCAAGATTTGCTGGTCCATCTACATTTGCAAGACTTCCAGAATTAAGAGATGTTGAAAGTTGTGATGTTGCAATTGTAGGTGTCCCCTTTGATGCTGGAACAAGTTACAGACCAGGTGCGAGATTTGGTCCACAAAGTATTCGTCAAGCTTCGAGGCATTTAAGAACCAATTATCATCCTGATTATGATGTTGAGCCATTTAAAGTACAACAAGTAGCAGATGCTGGAGATATTACATGTAATCCATTTAGTATTGATGAAGCGATAAAACAAATTGAAGCTGGTGCAACAGATTTATTAAATAAAGTTGGAGGTATTATTAGTTTAGGTGGCGATCATACAATTGCGGTACCACTTTTAAGAGCTATTAACAAAAAAACTAATGGGCCAGTTTCTTTAGTTCATTTTGATGCTCATCTTGATACTTGGGATACTTATTTTGGAGCTCCGTACACACATGGCACTCCTTTTAGAAGAGCAAGAGAGGAAGGTTTATTTTTAGATGATGCCTCAATGCATGTTGGTATTAGAGGCCCACTTTATAGTAGAGATGATATTAAAAATGATGAAAGTTTTGGTTTTAAAATAATTCATTGCGATGAATTTCAAACTGAAGGAACAGATAAAATAGCAGAACGAATTAGAAAAAGAGTAGGTGATAATCCATTATATTTATCAATAGATATTGATGTATTAGATCCTGCTTTTGCACCAGGTACTGGCACTCCAGAAATTGCAGGAATGACTACTAGAGAAATGGTAAATGTTTTAAGAGGATTATCTGGTTTAAATTTAGTTTCCGCAGATGTAGTTGAAGTATCTCCTGCTTACGATCATGCTGAAGTTACTTCTTTGGCCGCAGCTACAATTGTTTATGAGTTAACAAATTTATTTGCAAAATCATAAGGAAAGGTTAGTTTCTCAATATGTTAGATAAAAAAAATTTTTATATTAATGGTCAGTGGGTTGCTCCAAAAAAAACTAACGATTATAAAGTTATTGATCCTTCAACAGAGGAAGAGTGTGCGGTAATATCTTTAGGTGGAGTTGAAGATGTTAATGATGCAGTAAGTGCTGCAAAAAAAGCATTTGAAACTTGGGCATTCACTTCAAAAGCGGAAAGACTAAAATATCTTGAAGCCTTATATGATATTTATAAAAACAGATGGGCCGATATGGCTAATGCTATTTCATTAGAAATGGGAGCCCCTATTGATTTTTCTACTCAATTACAAGCTGGAACGGGAGCAAGTCATATAAAATCATATATTAGAGTTTTAAAAGAGTACACATTTGAAGAAATTTTAGGAGATCACGCTCCTAATAATAAAATTTTACATGAACCAAAAGGTGTTTGTGCTTTAATTACACCTTGGAATTGGCCAATGAATCAAGTTTGTCTTAAAGTTATTCCAGCTATAGCAACAGGTTGCACAATGGTACTTAAACCATCTGAGATTGCTCCTTTATCTTCAATGATATTAGCTGAAATGATTGATGAAATAAAATTACCAAAAGGTGTATTTAATTTGGTTAATGGTGATGGTGCAGTAACAGGAGATGCGCTAACTAGTCATCCAGATATTAACATGGTTTCATTTACAGGTTCTACAAGAGCAGGGGCTCTAATTTCTAAAAATGCTGCAAAGGATTTTAAAAGAGTAAGCTTGGAACTTGGAGGTAAAGGAGCAAACATTATTTTTAAGGATGCAGATGCTGAAGCAGTTGAAAGAGGTGCTTTAAGATGTTTTAGAAATACAGGACAATCCTGTAATGCACCTACTAGAATGTTAGTTGAGAAATCAATTTATGATGAGACAGTTGAAAGAGTAAAAAACTTTGCTAATTCGATGAAAGTTGATGTTGCTACTAAAGAGGGTGATCATATTGGACCTGTTGTATCAAAAACTCAATTTGATAAGATTCAATCTTTAATCCAAGTTGGAATTGATGAGGGTGCAAAACTAGTTGCTGGAGGAACAGGTAAACCAGATGGTTTAGACAAAGGATATTTTGTAAAACCAACAGCTTTTGCAGATGTAAATAATCAAATGCAAATTGCCAGAACAGAAATTTTTGGACCAGTTTTATCAATAATCCCTTTTGAAACAGAAGAAGAAGCAATTGAAATTGCAAACGATACTCCTTATGGACTTTTAAATTTTATCCAAACTCAAGATCAAGAAAAAGCAAACCGTGTTGCAAGAAAACTTAGATCAGGAATGGTTGATATTAATGGTGCAGGCTTAGCTCCTGATGCACCTTTCGGTGGGTACAAACATTCTGGTATAGGCCGTGAAGCTGGCAAGTTAGGACTTGAAGAATATCTTGAAGTTAAAGCTGTCAGTGGATGGAACGACTAATTTTAATTTAGTTAAAAAACTAAAATAAGAAATATATATACATTGGTGTTCATTTTAGGTTTTTTGCTAAATTAATAAATTAAATATTGCGATATTAATAATTTCTAGTTTAAATTGATTTTTTTTTTTATTTACTATAACTTTTAAAGTAATTATCATCGCATTAAGAGATTAAATAAAGGTTTGATTTTATTCAAACAGTAACAATAAAAAAGGAGATCAATATGAGTAGATCGTCAAAACTCTACAATTCAGATTTGGCACCAACTCCAGTTAGTAAAAAAAATTGGGGATGGTTCGAAATCTTTAACGTATGGGCCAATGATGTTCAAAGTTTATTTGGTTATACTTTGGCAGCATCTTTATTTTTAGCATCAGGATTAAATGGCTGGGCTGTATTTGCTGCATTAATTCTTGCAGGATTTTTTATAATGTGGCTTGTAAACTTATCAGGTAAACCAAGTGTAAAACATGGAATTCCATATCCAGTATTTGCTCGTGTAAGTATGGGTGTATTTGGAGCAAACTTTCCAGCAATGGCCAGAGGTCTTGTTGCAATGTTTTGGTACGGAGCACAAACCTATGCAGCGTCAACTGCTGTAGCACTTCTAATTACAGGTATTACAGGTATAGAGGGTGAAGTTATGCTTCTTGGTATGACAGGTGTAATGTGGATTTCATTTATATTTGTATCATTGTTCCAAGTTTATCTATTTTGGCAAGGTGTAGATCTTGTTAAAAGATTTTTAAACTTTGCAGGACCTGCAGTTTATGCAGTTATGATACTATTAATGATAATTATCTGGGCTAAAGCTGGTGGTGGATTATTTTCAGAAGTTGGAAATATATTTTCTAGTGGAGAAAGAACTGGTGGTTTTGAAGGCTTAGGATCATTTGGAGCTTTCTTAGCTGTATTTTCAATTATGGTTGGATATTTTGCAGCAGTGGTAATCAATTTTGGTGACTTTGCTAGATTTGTTAAAAATGAAGATGAAATGAGAAAAGGTAATCTATGGGGATTGGTAGGAAACGTAATTTTATTTTCTTTCATTACTTTAATGATAACTGGTGGAACAATTGCGATTTTTGGTGAATACGTTTCAAGTCCAACAGACATGGTAGCTAAAGTAGATAATCTAGGTTTAACAATAATTGCTGCATTTGCATTTTTTGCTGCAACAGTTGGAATTAATATGGTTGCAAACTTTATACCTCCTGCTTATGACCTAGCCAATTTGATGCCAAGTAAAATTAATTTTAAAACTGGTGGATTAATTACCGCTGGTTTTGGTTTTGTAATTGGTGGTATGTGGGTCGCTGTTATTACTCAAATGGGATTATTTCCATTTGTTAATACACTTGGAGCAATCTTAGCTCCAGTTTTTGGTATTATGATTGTTGATTATTATATTATCAAAAGAGAAAAATTAGATGTTGATGCATTATTTGATGATAGCGCAAAAGCCAAATATCATTACAATGGTGGGTTCAACCATAAAGCAATTTTAGCATGGATTCTTTCAGGATATATTGCTGTTGGAACTGTATGGCCAAACATCTTAATTTTAGGTTTAGGGGATTTCTTCGCTAACTTAGGTGGAGGAGGAGGATATGCTTGGATAATTGGAGCATCTTTAGGTGCTGTTGTTCATCTAGCAATATCTAAAAGATAATAAGTAAATTGTTTAGTTATAATAAAGCCCGTTGCATTAATGCGGCGGGCTTACTTATTTTGAAATAGAATTTGTTTTTATTCCTTCAAGCAATTTTAAGCATTTTTTTAGTTCATCTAAAATAATAAACTCATCAATTTTATGAGCTTGTTCAATTGAACCAGGACCACATACAACAGTACTAATACCAATTTCTTGAAACAAACCTGCTTCAGTTCCAAAAGAAACAACTTGTCTTGAATTATCTCCGGTTAAACTTGAAATTAATTCACAAGCATCTGACTTTTCTACTCTATTAAAACCAATTATTTCTCCAATTACTTCTTTTTCGATGGATGAATTAGGAAAAATTTTTTTCATTTCAGGCAATAATACTTCATTTGCATACTTGTCTAATTCTTGATTTAAAAATATAGCATCTTCTTTTACAACAGGTCTTGTTTCCCAGTTAACATGACATTTATCTGCAATTACATTGTGAGCAATGCCTCCAAATATTCCACCAATTGATAGGGTTGAATGTGATGGATCAAAAATAGAGTCATTTGGTGCTTTTTCTTTAAGTTTTTCTCTTAATTCAATTAATTTGTTCACATACCTTGAAGCATATTCTACAGCGCTTACACCCTTGTGAGGTGCCGAACTATGACCCGCTAAACCTTTAAAGTAAGTCGTATATTCATAGCATCCTTTGTGAGCATCAATTATTTTCATATTAGTCGGTTCACCAATAATACAAATTCCATCCTTGATATTTCTTTTCTTTAGTTCTTCAATTAATATTGGTGCACCTTGACATGCTGTTTCTTCATCAAAGGTAAAAGAAAAATGAATATCTCGATCTAGATTTGCTTTAGAATAAATGGGCGCAAATGCTAAAGTACAGGCTATGAAACCTTTCATGTCACAAGACCCTCTTCCATAAAGTTTGTCGTCTTTTATTGTTGCCTTAAAAGGATCTGTGCTCCATCCTTTAGAAACAGGAACAACATCGGTATGTCCAGATAAGATTATCGGTTTTTTATTATTAGAATTTTTTGATTTGAGAGTTGCAAACAAATTAACTCTTTTTTTTTCATCATCATAAGTTCTAAAAGAGGTAGCACCTAGCTGTTTTAAAATATCATCACAATAGTTAATCAGCGAACTATTATCTTCTCCGGAAATAGTTTTAAAGCCTATCAAGTCGGTCAATATTTTTAAAGAGTTATTGAACAAAAGATTTGAATTATTTTCTGTACTCATATTTAACTTCCATTATATATTAATTATATGAAAGAACAAATTACCTATGATATTTTTGACAAAGTTGATATTCGAGTTGGTACAGTAGTTTCAGTTGAAAAAAATGAAAAAGCTAGAAAACCATCTTTAGTAGTTAAAGTAGATTTTGGCAGTGAAATTGGGATCAAACAGTCATCTGCTCAAATTACACATTATTATAATAAAGATAATTTAATCGGAAAACAAGTAATTGGCATCTGTAATTTTCCTGAAAAAAATATTGCAGGAGTCATTTCTCAAGTACTTATTTTAGGTTCTATTGACAAAGAAGGTAAAGTTATATTAGTTCATCCATCTCAAAAATCTGAAGATGGATTATCAATAGCTTAAGATGCATCCTGAAATTTTATCACTTTCACTTTTTATGTTTGTAACTAGCTGTTCTCCTGGACCTAACAATGTTGTTGCATCACATTCAGGATTTATTCATGGAATAAAAAAATCTATTCCATTGATGCTTGGTGTTATTTTTGGTTTTACAACAATGTTAGCAGTAGTTAATTTTGGATTAATAAATGTATTTAATATTTATCCAATAATACAAAAAATTTTAATTGGTACAGGAACTATTTTTTTAATTTATCTTTCATATAAAATTTCATTTTCTAAGTCTTCAAATGAAAAAGGAAATTTAAAACCTGTAAATTTTATTGAAACCTTTCTTTATCAATTTTTAAATCCAAAGGGAGTAATAGTAGCTATTATTGCCGCATCTACTTACACGGAATCAGGAATAAATTTTATAAATTATTCTATGTGGATGTTGGGAATTGCTTTTTTATTTGCTATTATTAGTATTATATTTTGGACTTTTTTAGGAAAATTTATGAGGAAATTCGCGACAAATGAGAAATTTATTAAATGGTTTAATTATGTTATGTCAGCGCTCCTATTAAGTTGTATAGCAACTTTTTATTACTAAAAATTATGAAACCAGGCACAAAAAACTCTTATAATTCTTTAACTGACATCACGGTTGGTGAAAAGAGTTATAAATATTTTTCACTCGATATAGCTGAAAAAAATGGATTGGATGGTATTTCTAAATTACCAAAATCTTTGAAAGTTCTATTAGAAAATTTATTAAGATATGAGGATGATTTATCTGTAAATCAAGATCAAATCAATTCAATTAAAGATTGGTTAAAGAAAAAAAAATCAAACACAGAAATAGCATATCGACCTGCGAGAGTTTTACTACAAGACTATACTGGTATTCCAGCTGTAGCAGATCTTGCAGCTATGAGAGAGGCTGTAAAAGATAAAAATAAAGATCCTAATAAAATTAATCCTCTTTCTGCAGTAGATCTTGTAATTGATCATTCAGTTCAAGTTGATCAATCTGCAAAAGCAGACTCTTTTGAAAATAATGTTGATATAGAATTTAAAAGAAATGGAGAAAGATATTCTTTTTTGAAATGGGGCCAAAAGGCATTTAATAATTTTAGAATAGTTCCACCTGGCACAGGAATTTGTCATCAAGTAAATCTAGAATATTTATCTAAAGTAGTTTGGTCAGAAGAATTTAAAGGAGATAAATATTTATTCCCAGATACTTTAGTTGGTACAGATAGCCATACTACAATGGTCAATGGACTATCAGTATTAGGTTGGGGTGTTGGAGGTATTGAAGCTGAAGCAGGGATGTTAGGTCAACCAATTTCAATGTTGATCCCTGAAGTTATAGGTTTTGAAGTTAAAAATAAAATGCCAGAAGGAACAACGGCAACTGATTTAGTTTTAACTGTAGTTAAAATGTTAAGAGATAAAGGTGTGGTTGGAAAATTTGTTGAATTTTATGGAGAAGGCTTAAAAAATTTAACTCTTGCTGATAGAGCAACTATTGCAAACATGGCTCCTGAGTATGGCGCAACATGTGGTTTTTTCCCTATTGACGATGAAACATTAAGATATCTAAAATTTTCTGGTAGAGATCAGCATACAGTTGATGTTGTTGAACAATATGCAAAAGAACAAGGTTTATGGGCAAGTGATGAAATAGAATTTACTGACACTATCTCATTAGATATGTCTACGGTGGTTCCAACCATTTCTGGACCTAAAAGACCACAGGATAAAGTTTTATTAACTGATGCATCGACTTCATTTAAAAAAGTTTTAGAAGATGCTACAAATAAAAAAGATCACTCAGTTTCAAAGGTTTCAAATACTGATTATGAAATAAAAGATGGTTCAATTTTAATTGCGGCAATAACTTCTTGCACCAACACATCAAATCCAAATGTTTTAATTGGAGCTGGATTACTTGCAAAAAGGGCTGTTGAATTAGGATTAGAAGTAAAACCTTGGGTTAAAACATCTTTAGCACCAGGCTCTCAAGTAGTAACTGATTACTTAGCAAATGCTGGATTAAATACTTATCTAGATAAACTAGGTTTTAATTTAGTGGGCTATGGTTGCACAACATGTATCGGTAATTCAGGCCCATTGCCTGAAAATATAGTGGAAGCAATCCAAAAAGAAAATATTTATGCTGTCTCTGTTTTATCTGGTAATAGAAATTTCGAAGGAAGAATATCACCTCATATTAAGGCAAATTATTTAGCTTCTCCTCCATTAGTTGTTGCTTATGCAATAGCCGGTCATATGGAAGTTGATTTGTATAAAGATGCACTTGGTAAAAACAAAGAAGGAAATGATGTTTACTTAAAAGATATCTGGCCATCAAATAAAGAAATTGAAGAAACTTTAAAAAAATCTTTAAATGCCGAAATGTTTATTAAAAGATACTCAAATGTTTCAGAAGGACCTAGTCAATGGCAAAAAATTAAAACAGAAGAAAGTAGCATTTACAGTTGGGATGAGGGATCAACTTACGTAAAAAAACCTCCTTTTTTTGATAATTTACCAGATGAACCAGAAGGATTTAAAGAAATTAAAGATGCAAGACCTTTATTAATTTTAGGAGATATGGTTACTACAGATCACATCTCACCAGCAGGAAACATTCAAAAAGAAAGCCCGACTGGAGAATATTTTATGGAACACCAAATACTTCCAAAAGATTATAATTCTTATGGATCAAGAAGAGGAAATCATGAAGTAATGATGAGAGGAACATTTGCAAATATTAGAATTAGAAATGAGATGGCTCCTGGAACTGAAGGGGGCTTTACGAAAATATATCCAGAAGAAAAAGTGTTACCCGTTTATGATGCTGTTGTTGAGTATAAAAAAAGAGGAATTGATTTAGTTGTCATAGGTGGCAAGGAGTATGGAACTGGCTCTTCAAGAGACTGGGCTGCAAAAGGAACAAAATTATTAGGAATAAAAGCTGTAATTGCTGAAAGTTTTGAACGTATCCATAGATCAAATTTAATAGGAATGGGGATTTTACCTTTACAATTTACAAATGGCGTAAATAGAAAAAACTTAAATCTAATTGGTTCAGAATTAATAAGTGTGCTTGATGTTGAAAAAGGAATAAATCCGTCAGATGAAGTGACTATAGAGATAAAATATGCTTCAGGGGACAGCAAAAAAGTTAAAACTTTATGCAGAATTGATACCAAAAATGAACTAGAATATTATAAAAATGGAGGCATACTCCAATATGTTTTAAGGAATATGATTTAGTTATGGACGAAGATATTTCAATCATAAATAATAATACAAGAAATGAAAAAGTAAGAAACTTTTTTGTTAATAATAAAAATAAGATTATTTCAACAATAGTATTTTTGATTATTATCCTAGTAGGTGCTTACAGTTTTGATAAATACAAAACTAATAAGAAAAAAGAAATCTCTAATAAATTTAATTCAATTACTTTAAGTCATTCAGAAAATACGAAAGAAAAAACAGTTCAAAATTTAATTGAAATTATTAATGAGCAAAACCCAACGTATTCAACTTTATCTTTGTATTTTATCATTGATAATAAATTGATTACAAATCAGAGCGAGATTAATAATTACTTCGATATTTTGATTGAAAAAACGTCTTTAGATAAAGAAATAAAGAACTTAGTAATATATAAAAAAGCATTATTTAACGCTGACCAAACTCAAGAAAGCGATTTACTAAATATTTTAAATCCATTGATCAATTCTGAAAGTGTATGGAAATCACATGCTTTATATTTAATGGCTGAGTATTTCTATTCCAAAGACGAAAAACAAAAATCAAAAGAATTTTTCAATCAAATTGTCAACTTAGAAGATGCTAACTCTGATATAAAGCTTCAGGTACAAAAAAGATTGAATAGAGATTTTAGTGATTAGATTAATTTTATTAATTTTTGCATTATTTTTTTTATCCAATTGTTCTATTAGCGAGACATCTCGTATTTGGAATGACAAAGAGGAAAAAATAGAGAACCAAAAAAATATAAAAAAATTATTTACCAAACAAAAAAAAATAATTAAAGAATTAAATCCCAAATTAAAGTTAGATTTGTCAAAAATCAAAATTAATGAGAGTATTATAAATAATCAAAATAATTTAGGAGCACTAAATTATAATGGTTTAAACAAAAAAAATGGTACTTATAAATTTTCTAAAATAGAAGACACAAATCAATTAAACTATAAACCAATTTTTTTAAATGATGGACTTATATTTTTTGATAGAAAAGGAACTATTACTAGGTATGATAAAAATAGTAAGATTATTTGGAAAAAAAACCATTATAAAAAATCTGAAAAAAAATTAAAACCTAAATTATATTTTTTACAACACGATCAAGATTTATTAATAGCAGACAATATTGCAAAATATTATTCTATTAACATTAAATCTGGTGAATTAAATTGGTCAAATAATGGAGATTATTCTTTCAATTCAGAAGTAAAGAAAGATGGAAATAAATTTTTTGTTATTGATTATAAAAATACCCTAAGATCTTTTAGTTTAAATGATGGGACTGAATTATGGAATTTCCAATCAGAGGACTCTTTTGTAATGTCAGACACTAAAAACTCTCTTATTATTGTTGATAATTTGGTCATTTTTAATAATTCAATTGCAGATATTACTGCAGTAGATAAAGAAACT
This sequence comes from Pelagibacteraceae bacterium AG-319-F18, assembly GCA_003283905.1. Taxonomy (GTDB): domain Bacteria; phylum Pseudomonadota; class Alphaproteobacteria; order Pelagibacterales; family Pelagibacteraceae; genus Pelagibacter. The sequence continues at coordinate 10,340 of QBXA01000004.1, forward strand.
GGTTTAATAGCTTGGCAACTTCCAACTCAAAGTAGCAATATAATTAATGAATCTTATAATTTGAAAACTTCAAAATTAGTTTCTGACGGACGATCAATTTTTTTTTCAAATAATAAAGGTGAATTTTATTCTATTGATGTCAAAACAGGAGTTACAAATTGGATTAACGAAGTTAATTCCAATATCACACCTTCTGTTATCGAAAATTTGATTTTTACTGTATCTAATGAAGGTTATTTGTATGTATTAGAAAAAAAAAATGGAAATATAATAAGAATAACAAATCTTTATAATAATTACAAAGTCAAAAAGCGTAAAAATATAAATCCAATTGGTTTTGTTTTAGGAAATACAAATTTATACTTAACAAATAATGACGGTAAAATGATAATAGCAGATTTAATAACTGGAAAAACAAATGATACTGTTAAAGTCTCAAATAATTTTATGTCTGAACCTTTTATTTTTAATAAAAGTTTATTTATAATTAGAAATGGATCTATCGTTCAATATAACTAAGAATGTTCTTAAAATTTTTAGATAAGATTGGTAGAAAAAAAGTAGTTTTAGATAGAGGACCTTCTCACCCAAGATATAATGAAGCTAAACCTTGGATGAATAGATACTATGTTTTGTTTAGATATAGACCTAAATGGTTTCCTTTTAATATCTTAATCCATGAAATGCTCGCTGATGATCATGGTGAAGGCGTACACAATCATTTATGTCCATATATTACAATAATTTTAAGAGGAGGGTATTGGGAGACAACCAAAAAAGGTAAATTTTGGAGAAAATCTGGTTACATAGGATTTCGTTCAGCAAATGCTCATCATAGAGTAGACTTAAAAGAAGGTACGAACCCTATGACAATTTTTATACCAGGACCATTTGGCTTACGAAAAGGACCTAGATCAGAATATGGTATCGATTTTAAAACAAAAAAAAATTAATGGTAAAAAAATTTCAAAAAGAATTTATATCTTATTGTAACAATCTACAATTAGAAGTTAATTCAAATCAAATAGAAGTAGTTAAGAGATTAGAGCAATACTACCAAGGAAATTTTCAATCTTATTTTTTAAAATTGTTTTCAAAAAAATCATCTAAAAAAGGTTTTTATTTATATGGTGATGTTGGCGTAGGTAAAACTATGATTTTAAATTTTTTTTTTGATCACTTAAAAGAAAAAAAATCAAGATTCCACTTCAATGAGTTTATGTTAAGCTTTCATGACTTTGTACATCAAAAAAAGGGAAAAGAAGAAGAAAATATAATTAATCATTTTGTAAAAAACTTAAAATCAAATGCTTCATTAATTTATTTTGATGAATTTCAAGTCACAAATATAGTAGATGCTATGATTTTAGGAAAATTGTTTGATCAAATTTTTAAAGAAGATATTAAAATTATTGTAACTTCTAATACTAAAATCTCTGAACTATATAAAGATGGTCTTCAAAGAGATCAATTTAAACCTTTTATTAAAATTATGGAACAGAATTCTATAGAATGTGAGCTCAAGATTGATGATGATTATAGAAAATCAAATAATAATCAAAAACAAAGATATTTTTATCCACTTAATCAGGAAACTAATTTTAAAATAAATAAATTTTTTAGAACTATTACAAAAGATAAAAAACATTCTTTAAAAATAATCAATGTCAAAGGTAGAGATTTCAAAATAGAAAATTTTTACGAAGGAATTGTTAGATTTAACTTTAAAGAACTATGTGATAAAAACTTAGGTGCAGAAGATTATTTAGAAATTATTAAAAACTGTAAATTTATTGTAATAAATCAAATACCACAATTTGATGACATTAATTCAAATCAACAACAACGTTTTATTACTTTATTAGATGTAATTTATGACAAAAACATTCCAATAGCAGTTACAGCAAATCAAAACCTAGATGAATTTACCTCATCAAAATTGTTAGAAAAACCATTTAAACGTACTATCAGTCGTTTATACGAGTTAACATCAATGGATTATAAAAAATGAAACAAGAATTTTATAATCTTAAATAGAAACGTGTGGTCAAAAATTATATGAATTTACCAATCAAACAATTGAATGGATTAATAAAAACAATTTTAATAATTATTAAATAAAAGGATCATACGCCCATTGAAGTATTGCTTGTCTTTGTCTTCTTCTGCATCTCAAATCTCCTTCTTCACAATTTTTTTTTATTGCTTTGACATGTCTTGTAAAATTTTTCCATCTTTTGATTTGAATTTCATCAATATGAGGTATACGTCTTCCCATTGAAAATCTGCAGTACCATTGAAACCAACCAAGAGGATCTTCTTTAAATATCCATCCTTTTTTTATCCAATGATCCCTTGATAAACCTGACTTAACTTTAAAACGATTTAAATTTACATCAAAATTTTTACTTATTTTAGATTTTGAAAACCAAGATTTTGGATATTCTTTTATTTTCAAACCAAAGTAAGCTCCACCAAACACTCCAAGTTCGAGCATTTTTTTTGGTGTTAGTTGAGGCTTAAAAATTTTGTAATAATCTAAATTATCAACTTTTTTTCTTATAATCTTTTTCACTGATACAATTAATAATTATTCTTTTAAAAGCTTTTGATACATTTCTTGATCTGTATCACCTTCACAGCCAATTACTAAAACATTTGAGTTTTGATTTAATTTTAAATTTAGTTTTATATTTTGATCTTCGCAGCTAGCAATTAAACTGATTACTCCTGGTGCAGAATTTTCACCTGCTATTATGCCTTCGTCACTAAAGCTTGCATTTCCAAGTAATTTCATAGTTTTTGCAATATCATCATCTGGTAAACTGATGCAATGTTTAACGGAATTTTTTAAAATCTCCCATGGAACTAAAGACACTTCGCCACAAGACATTCCACCCATTAAACTTTCTCTTTTAATATCAATCTTTTCTATTCTTCCAGTTTTAATACTCTCCATAACACAAGCAGCACTGTCAGGTTCAACCACTAAAGTAACCGGAATATTATCTAAGTATCTTGCGATACCCGCAACCATTGCTCCTGCCATACCTCCGACTCCAGCCTGCAATATTATATGAGTAATTTCTTCATTTTTGATTAGATCTATAATTTCTTTCATCATAACCGTGTACCCAGCCATTGTATATTTAGGAACTTCCATATAATTTTTCCAAGCAACATCTTGAACTATCTGCCAATTATTTTTTGTGGATTGTTTGATGCATTCAATTAATGATTTTTCATAATTACCTTTTACTTTAACTACATCTGCTCCAAGATCTGCCATGGCCTGACCTCTAGCATCACTTACAAATTCACTAATAAAAATTTTACACTTTAAACCTAATCTTCTTGCACCCCAGGCAACAGATCTTCCATGGTTTCCAGCGGTTGCAGTAGCAACAATTGTGTCTTTATTTCCTTGAGTTACTTTTTCAACAGCATAAGCACCACCCAGCGCTTTAAATGATTTTAAATCAAATCTTTTACTTTCATCTTTATAGTAAATATTTTTAAGACTTAACTCTTTTGACAATTTATTTAAAGATATCAATGGAGTAGGTGCGTATCTTTCCCATTTTGAAATACTAGAATAAGCATCGTCTATTTCTTTTTTAGAGAGTGAACTTAATATTTGATTTTTATCAAAAGAATAATTTTTATTATCAATGAATTCAGAATATTTCCATTGATGACCGTTAGATAAAATTGTCATAATCTAACAGTCTAAAGTATTATTTTTTTCCCACTTTGTAACACTTTGTTTTTTGCTAAAATTTTCCTTTAATTTAAATTCTTTAATCTCCGAACTTCTTAATTTAATATAACTTTTGACTACTTCTTTACCAAAAGCTTCATTCATTTCTTTATTATTTTTTAATAGTTCTAATGACTGTTCTAACTCATCAGGAAGTTTTGGAAGATTTGGGTATTTTTCATGATCTTCATACATATTACAATGAAGTGGTTTTCCTGGATCAATTTTATTTTTTAAACCATATAATCCTGCGGCTAATACACTGGCTTGTAATAAATATGGATTAACAGATCCATCCATTAATCTTAATTCAAATCTACCTGGATCAGGGATTCTGATCATGTGTGTTCTGTTATTACCAGTGTAAGATATGCTACTAGGAGACCATGTTGCGCCAGATTTTGTTGGTGGAGCATTTATTCTTCTATAACTATTAATTGTCGGATTAAAAAAAGCTGATAAAGAAGAAGCGCTCTTAATAACGCCGCCCAAAAAATTATAAGCCATTTTGCTCAAACCGAGTTTATCTGATTTATCTAAAAATTTATTTTTTTTACCTTGCCATACAGATATATGCGCATGACATCCGTTACCGGTTAAATTTTCAAACGGTTTAGGCATAAACGTTGCTCTTAAACCATGTTTTTCAGAAATAGTTTTAACCATATACTTAAAAAATGTATGTCTATCTGCAGTTTTTAAACAATCCGAATAATCCCAATTCATTTCAAATTGACCATTAGCATCCTCGTGATCGTTCTGATATGGACCCCAACCCATTTCAATCATGCTGTCACAAATTTCTTTAATTAAATCATATCTTCTCATTAATGCTGATTGATCGTAACAAGGTTTGGATTGAGTATCTCTAGGGTCAGCAATAGAATTTCCATCTGGAGAAATTAAAAAATATTCGCATTCTACACCTGATTTCATTGTTAGATTTTGCTTTTTAAGTTTTTCAATTTGTCTTTTAAGCATTACTCTTGGGGATGCTTCAACAGGTTTGCCATTCATCCACAAGTCTGATGCTAACCAACCAACTTCTTTATTCCAAGGTAATTGAATTAAACTATCAGGGTCAGGTACACCAAACATATCCGAATCTGCTGGCGACATATCAAGCCATGCTGCGAAACCAGCAAATCCAGCTCCAGCGCTTTGCATTTCCTTTATAGCTTGAGCAGGAACTAATTTAGATCTTAACACTCCAAATAGATCAACAAAACTTATTAGAAAATATTTTATTTTTTTTTGCTGAGCAATTTTGAATAGGTTTTTAGACATGATTTAGTTTATCACAATTATCTAAAAAAAGAAAAAATAGTTTCTTTATAATAAATTAAATTTACAACTATTATTATAATTATAGCAAGCACTACACCATACTTAGCTTTAGGAAAAGCTACTCCTCTCATTTTGGTAGGTCGAAGTTCTTCGTTATTTTTATCTGTCATATTTTAATCAAAAAAAAAGGGCGCCACAATTAAGTAGCGCCCAAATTTTTCTTTTAATTACCAATCGGTAATATTGCTTTTATGATCATTAGCACCATGTTTCTTTCTAGCTAATCTTGAAAGTTCTTCACTTTCAGATTTGTTAGTAAGAACATGCCAACCAATCCAGATCACTACACCCAGAATAACCAGTAAAGTTTCGCTAGATCCAGCTCCCGGATAAACTGCTCCGACAACCTCCTTAGCACTTAAATGATCTATCCAGTTTGTTACTGTAGCCATATATTTCTCCTTTACCTAGTTGCAGATGAAACTGCTTTTTCATCACCTTTAGCAGACTCCATCATTTCATAGTCTAGTCCAGCTATTTCTACTTCACGTGGGATTCTTAATTTACCCATTCCGTTTAGTATTTTAGCTATGACATAGCCTGGTATTAGTCCAAGTACTACGAACATTATTATTGCTCCTAGGAATTGTCCTAATGGATTGATTGATGCATAAGTTGATCCGTCCCACATAGCTCCAACACTGTATCCAGAAGAAGGATAGCCATTTAAAACAAATCCACAAATGATTAGACCAACAACACCAGCATAACCATGTACTGCTACTGCACCAACCGCATCATCGATTTTGAACTTACGTTCAACCCAGTAATGTAGTTTGTATGCAATTACAACACCGATCATACCAATGATCATTGCTTGAATTGGATGATATAAATCATTTCCAGCCGAAGCACAGATAACACCTGCTAGTCCACTTGAGTAAGTCCAGAAAGGATCACCTTTAGCGATCACATAACCAGCTAATAATCCACCTGATAACGACATCAAGAAGTTCATTGTAATACCACTAAGTGTAGTAGGGGTTACGTATATGTTTGTAGCTGTCCAGTATGTTACACCTTCCATTCCATATTCAGGTCCAAGATCAAATATCGGTATATTACATGCCGCATAGAATCCCCAGAAACCAGTATAAATTAAAAATAATCCAATTGTTACTAGCCAAGGATTTCTTGGTCCTATATTTCTTGGTTCACCACTTGATGAGAATTTTCCAATTCTTGGTCCTAAAACCATAAGAACACCTAAGGCAAATCCACCAGCAATAGCGTGAATTACACCTGATGCATAAGCATCATGATATCCTAAAAGTTTTAACATCCATCCATCAAAGTGCCATCCCCAAGCAGCATCAATTGTCCAAAATACAGACCCAATTGCAATTGCTAAAATTCCAAATGCAAAAGTTGTAATTCTTTCAATGATTGCTCCTGAAACGATAGAAGCAGCTGTCCATGAGAATAGTAAGAAGGCTGCCCAGAATACTCCACTTATGTGATCATTCAAGTTGATCGCCATAAACTCAGTATTTGGCAAATACCATTTCGCACTAAAAGTACTTTCATCGGTTATCAATGCAGCACTTTCATTCATTATTGATGGGGCTAGTCCCGGTCCTGTTGGGAATGCCCAGTAAATCCACCAACCAAAGAAAAACCAAGTTACTGTTACCAAAGGTATCAGCATTGTATTTTTCATAAGAGTATGTTGGTGATGTTTGTATCGAGATGCTCCAACTTCATACATACAGAAACCGACGTGAATTAAAAACATCAGTACCACTGTTACCCAGTAGTAAAATTCTGTAAATATGGTTGTAAGAGCCCCTAACTGATCAGTCATATATCTCTCTCCATATTAGTTTTTAAAACTCTATTAAATTTTTTAGAATGATACAAATAAAAGAATTGTTAAAAACCTATTGTGAACACTAGATTTTTAAAAAATAAACAACCTTGAATTGTGTTATTAGAATTTTAAATAAGCTTTTTTTAAATCAACAAGAGGATGTTTTGGAGACATTTGAAACTTAATTAAAAGCTCTCTTGCAATCATATCTCTATCTTGTTGGTTGTTTGGTAGTTTAATCGTTTTAGGAATAGTAACCCATCCATTAGCATTTCTACAGAATACAGCAGGTCTTCCTTCTTCATAACCCATATGCACATCTTCTAGCCAGTTAAGATCATCCCAACCCATAGCTTCCACATATTTTTTTAGAAATGGTGTAATTTTTTTATAGTCTGGAAGTAGATTAACGTCATATCTGTAACCAATATGTTGACCAATTAGTTTTTCTCTTGCTGTTTCTTTAAAAGTACCAAGCTTCATTTTTTTCTCTTTTTTTGGTTTGCTTTTAATCTTTTTATTTTTTTTCTTAACCATATTTACCTCTATATTTTATGAAAGTTATCAACACCAACAGTGTAATTAGTTCCTGCTAACGGCACTTTTGCTAAAGCAGATGCTTCAGATGTTAATGCAGCTAAATCTTCTGGCTCTAATGAGTGGATATTTGTTTTACCACATGCTCTAGCTAGCAGTTGAGCTTCTAACGTCATTGAATGTAAATAGTTATAAACTCTTAAAGCAGCATCATCAGGATTTAATCTTTTTCTTAACTTGGTATCTTGAGTAGCAACACCTACTGGACAACGTCCAGTATGACAATGGTAACATTCACCAGCTTTTACTCCCATTTCTTTTTCAAAGTTAGCTTCTGGGATATCTTTGTTGCAATTCAAAGCCATTAATGCTCCTGTTCCAATTGCTATTGCATCAGCACCTAGTGCCAAAGCTTTCGCCATATCAGCGCCATCTCTAACACCACCAGCGTAAATTAATGTTACTTTTCCTGTTTTACCAACATCGTCCAAAGCTCTTCTAGCTTCTCTTATGCCAGCAATACCTGGAATACCAGTATTTGCAGCAGCTATGTGAGGTCCCGCACCAGTTGAACCTTCCATACCATCTAAAAAGATAGAGTCTGGGTCACACTTTGCAGCCATACGAACATCATCATAAACTTTTGAAGCACCTAATTTTAATTGAATTGGCACTTTGTTTTTTGTTAGTTGTCTTAATTCTTGAACTTTTAGAGCTAAGTCATCCGGACCTAACCAATCAGGGTGCCTTGCTGGAGACCTTTGATCAATTCCAGAAGGTAAAGATCTCATTTCTGCAACTTGATCAGTAACCTTTTGCCCCATTAAGTGACCACCCATTCCAACTTTTTGTCCTTGACCAATAAAGACTTCTATCGCGTCAGCAAGTTGAGCATGATGTGGGTTAAAACCATATCTTGATTGAATACATTGGTAATACCATTTTTCAGAATATCTTCTTTCATCAGGTATCATTCCGCCTTCACCAGAACATGTTGCGCTTCCAGCCATTGTTGCTCCTCTTGCTAAAGCTGTTTTAGCTTCATAAGAAAGTGCACCAAAACTCATACCAGTAATGTAAACAGGAATATCTAACTCAATTGGATTTTCACATCTTGGACCAATTACAGTTTTAGTTTCACATTTTTCTCTGTAACCTTCAATTACAAATCTTGTAAGAGTACCTGGTAAGAAAACTAAATCATCAAAAGTAGGAATTTTTTTCATTAATGCCATTCCACGCATTCTGTATCTTCCCAATTGAGATTTAATATGAATATCGTCTATAACTTCAGGAGTGAAAATAGCATTATAACCGAGTAAACTTTTGTTTCTTTTACCTTCTTCATGAGCATGAACGTCAGCTTTTCCACCAACACCTTTTCCATTTTTTTTTGATTTTTTCTTAGGCATTAAATTGCTCCTTTCTTTTCAGTAGGTTCTAAATTGTCATAATTCCAAAGTTTTTTACCTGCTACAATTTTTTTCATTTTACTTACATCAAACTTTTCACCAATTTCTGCAACTTTTAATTTTCTTTTTAACCAATCCAGATCACTCTTTGTTAATTCGGCATCTACAGCATCACTTCCATAAGATCCTATTTTTCCTCCAACAAAAATTGTACCATCGTACATAGAGTCACCTAAGTTTATTCCAACGTCTCCTAAAATAATTATTCTTCCCCGTTGCATCATGAAACCTGTGAATGCTCCAGCGTCACCACCAACAATAATAGATCCACCTTTCATATCTATACCTGTTCTAGCGCCAACACTTCCTTTGCAAATTAAATCTCCACCTCTAATAGCTGCTCCAAAACAAGATCCTGCATTTTTTTCAATAACAACTTTTCCAGCCATTAAGTTTTCAGCACAAGACCAACCAACTCTACCGTTAATTCTAACAATTGGACCATCACATGAACCCATACCAAAATAACCTAAACTTCCTTCAAAGATTAAGTTTAATTTATTTAAAATACCAACACCTAAACTATGTTTTCCTTGAGGATTTTTAATAACAATTGTTCCATAACCTTGACTCATTAAATTATCGATTTCTTTATTAGCCTCAGGAGCAGTCATATTTTTTACATCAAGATCTGTTCTTTTGTTGAAATCAACATCGTATGTACCAAAATAATAAAAGTTTTCAGCTTCATCAGGGTTAAAAAATTTTTGTTGAGTTCTTCCTGTTAAAACTTCAGTGTGCATACCCATTGACTGGGATTTAGATTTTTTCTCACTAGTTTTTAGATTTGCCATACTTTAACCTCTCCATCAAAAGGATCATATGTATCAATTTCTTGTGGAAGAACTGATCTGATTGCTATTTCTTCAGAACCCATTGCAACTAAATCATCTGACTCGTAAAGAACCAAAGGTTTTGCTGCCATAGTGTCTTTTGCCATTCCTAATGAATCTTTGGTTGCTACAAAGTATGTAAACACTCCATCAAGACCAGATAAAGATTCTTTCATACCTTCTTCAAGAGTTGCTCCTTCTCTCATTTTTTGTGCAATATAAACTGCGATTAATTCAGAGTCACATTCAGACATAAATCTCATTCCTTTATTTTCTAAAGCTCTTCTGTTATTCCAGTAATTTGTAAGTTGTCCATTATGAACAACAGATACATCACTAAAAGGATATCCCCAGAATGGGTGAGCAGATTTAATATCAACACCAGATTCTGTAGCCATTCTAGCATGACCAATAGCATGTGTGCCTACAACTTTATCTAAACTGTATCTATCACAAACCATTTTTGCATTACCTAGATCTTTAATTACTTCTAAAGATTTACCCATTGAAAGGATCTCAACACCTGGAATACTTTCTATTTTTTGAGAAAATTCTAACAAGTCTTTTGTATTATAATCAATTTCATACCTTAATGAATATGGGAGTGTTCTTTCTTCTTTAACAATTTTAGCTCCCATTTCAGAAAGATATTGATCAACAATTTTTTTTCTTTCATCATAAACCGAAACATCTTCCATAACCGATGAACTTCCTTCACCAACATTTTCACCAACTTTAAAACGCATGACAAAATTTTTGCCATCTGTATCAGCATATAAAGCGTAACCTGTTGAGTCTTCACCTCTATGTTTTAATGCTTGAAGCATACCTTGCAATTCGCTTCCAACATTAGAAGATTTACCTCTATGAATTAAACCTGCAATTCCACACATATAATTTACCCCTTTTTATTTTATTAAAGACCTATGGTAGACAGTCTAGATAAGTATCCAGATCCCATTGAGTTGTTGCACCTAAAAACTTTTCCCACTCATCATTTTTATACCAATGAAAGACTTTGTACATTTCATCTGGCATAGCTGATTTAATCACTTCATCCTCAGCTAAACGATCAAGTGCTTCACCAAGACTTAAAGGTAATTTTTTAACTTCTTTACCTGCTGCTTGAGCTTCATACATACTTCTAGACTCTGGTTTTCCTGGATCAATATTATTTGAAATACCATCATTAAAACATTTTAACAAACCAGAACCCATCAAATAAGGATTATGCATTGAATCAACTGAACGATATTCAAATCTTCCTGGTGCTGATACTCTTAATCCACAAGTTCTATTTTGGTATCCCCAGTCAGCATAAACTGGTGCCCAAAAACCTGTATCCCATAATCTTCTATAAGAGTTTACAGTAGAAGATCCTATTGCAGTTAAAGCACCTAAATGTTTCATAACACCACCAATAGCTTTCAAACCAATTTTACCTGGTAATTGAACATCTTTAGTGTCCGGCATGAAAGTATTTTTTCCACCTTCCACATAAGTGAATACATGATCCATTGCTGGTAAAGACTTGTGAGATAATTTATTAACGACATCTTTTCCACCTGTCCATAGAGACATGTTTGTATGACAGCCACTTGCTGATACACCCATAAAAGGTTTAGTCATAAAACAAGCTATTAAATTAAATTCTCTAGCAACTTGAGCACAAATTTGTCTATAAGTTGAAAGTCTATCTGCATTTCTTAAAACATCATCATACATCCAGTTTAATTCTAGTTGTCCAGGTGCATCTTCATGATCACCTTGAATCATATCAAAACCCATTGCTCTAGCGTATTCAAAAACTTTCATGAAAACTGGTCTTAAAGACTCAAATTGATCAATATGATAGCAATATGGTTTTGAAAAACCTTTACCAGTTGGTGTTCCATCTTCATTTTTAGTTAACCACATCATCTCTGGTTCAGTTCCAACTCTTAATTGGTAACCATGTTTTTTCTTAAATTCTTGAGCGTGTATTCTTAAATTACCACGGCAATCTGAAGTTAAATGAGCTCCAGGATTTTCTCTTTCTTCTCTATTTCTAAAACAAGTAACAAATACTCTTGCAACTTTTTTATCCCAAGGTAATTGACAAAAAGTTTCTGGATCAGGGATTCCTACCAACTCTTTTGCTTCAGGACCGTACCCAATGTAATTACCATGACGATCAACAAATAAGTTTGCTGTTGCTCCATAAACTAATTGAAAACCTTTTTCACAAGTTCTTTCCCAGTGATCAGTAGGAATACCTTTACCCACAACTCTACCAGTAACAGAAATAAATTGAAAAAAAATATATTCTATTCCAAGTTCATTAATTTTAGCTCTAACTTGTTTTACTAGTTTAGATCTACCTGGCTGATTAACGTGTTTTTCTAGGTCGGTCATTTTATTCCCCCTTAATGAATTTTTTTTTAAAGTTACGTTAACGGAAAAATATATTAGTGTCTAGGATTCTTGATTATAATAATTATATATAATTTTTATAAGTAGTAGTTAAAACTAACTCCATGGGAATGGACTGCTCGAAGTAGGGTGAAGTTCACCTTTCTCGTATCGGTTGAATCTAAATGGTTTTAATAAATCTCTTTCTTTACCTAACATTTCATCTGCAACTAATTCTCCGACACCAATCATTTTGTATCCATGGTTCGAGTCTGCAATGAAATAAACATTTTCACAAAAACGATCAAAAACTGGAAATGAATCTGGCGTGAAACATCCCAATCCACCGGAAGGTCCTTTGTGATAAACATTTATTTTTCCTTCAAATCTTTTTTGGCAGTGTGCTAATGCTGAACACCACATGTGAGCAAATTCATCCGTTGTTTGATATTCAGGAGAATCAATACCATATGGATCTACTTTAACTTCATCTGCTGGTTTATTTAATTCATAAGGAGAAGCTCCACCTTGAACTCCATTAAAATTAAAATCTGGTTTGTAATAAATTCCCCACATCTTGTCTGTTATTAGAGATTTATCTACATCTGAATATAAAGGCGCATCACTATCAACATGAATTACAGGAGGCATTTTACCATCATTAGTTTTTTGAAAGTTTGGATCAACTCCCAAAACTCCTTCAGTTAAAAACCAATACTTCCACATTGGTAAATCGTTATGAATATTTCCTTTTTCATCTTTAATTGAAATTTTGTTAGGCAGTTCAAGTTTGTCCCAAAAAGTTTTAACCCATGGTCCAGCACCAATTACTACTTGTTCACAATCAATAGTGCCTTTTGAAGTTTCAACACCTGTTACTGCTTTGCTATTACTTCCTCTTTTAAATCCTGTAACTTCTGTGCCAGTAATTATTTTTACTCCTAAAGCCTCTGCTTTATCAGCTATTCCATAAATAGCAGCCGAGTTATTCGCATAACCACCTCTTTTTTCATGTAATACAGAAGTAATACCTTGTGCTTGCCAATCGTCAAATATGCCTTTCATGTATTCTGTTGAATCTTTTTTACCTTCTATGAATGTAGATTCATAACTAATTGCTTTCTGCTGTTCATAAATTGTAGTTACATCTTCTCTCATGCTTTCAGGACTAATTTGCATATAGCCAACAGGATGATAGCTAAATTTTTTTGGATCACTTTCCCAAACATTCACACTGTGAGCCATAAGCTCTCTCATAGCAGGTTGGAAATAATTATTTCTTACAACACCACATGCTATTCCACTTGCACCTGAAGAAATTCCACCTTTGTCTATAACAACAATATCGTTATTGCTTCCATTTCCATTTTTTTTAATTTTTTCAGCTAAGTGCCAAGCAGTACTTAGGCCGTGAATTCCTGCCCCAATAATTACGTATTTTGCTTTAGTTGGAAAAGCCATAATTTATTTGACCTCTGCTTTAATCATTTTCGAAATCTATAACAAAAAAAAAAGATAGTGAAAGTATTATTTTTAGTACTAAAATTTATATATATAATTAATACAATAAAAATGTTTATAAAAAATATAGTTTAAATAGATCTAAAAAAAACATAATTTTTAGTAATTATGAGTCATCAATACTATAAACCTGCAAAATCTAGACTGCAAAGAAGTGAACTTGCAGTTCCAGGCTCTTCTCCAAAAATGTTTGAGAAAGCTTTAAACTCTACGGCAGATTATATTTTCTTAGATTTAGAGGACGCAGTTTCTCCCAATGACAAAATATCAGCAAGAGCAAATATTATTAAAGCTCTTAATGAAATGAATTGGAGAGAAAATGGAAAAACAATTTCAGTTAGAATTAATAGTCTTGATACACATTATATGTATAGTGATTTGGTAGAAATTGTTGAACAAGCTGGTGAAAATGTTGACACCATCTTAGTACCGAAAGCAGGAACTGCTAGCGATGTATATATGGTTGATTGTCTATTGACACAAATAGAAGTTAATAAAAAATTAAAAAATAAAATTGGAATAGAGTGTTTAATTGAAACTGCTTTAGGAATGTCGAATATAAAAGAAATTGCAAAATCAAGTGAAAGACTAGAAGCTTTACATTTTGGTGTTGCAGACTACGCAGCTAGTTTAAGAGCAAGAACAGTTGTGATTGGTGGATTAAATCCTGATTATCCTGGAGATCAGTGGCATCATGGATTATCAGAACTAGTTATGACTTGTAGAGCTTACGGATTAAGAGCAATCGATGGACCTTTTGGAGATTTTAATGATCCTGATGCTTATATCGCAGCAGCAAAACGTGGAGCTGCTATTGGTATAGAGGGTAAATGGGCAATACACCCATCTCAAATTGAACTTGCTAACAATGTTTTTTCACCACCAGAAACAGAAGTTAATAAAGCTAAAAGAATTTTAGAAGAATTAGAAAAAGCAGCTAAAGAAGGTAAGGGAGCTGCTCAACTTGATGGAAGAATGATAGATGCTGCATCTGCTAGAATGGCAGAAAATGTTGTTAATATTGATAAACTAATTAATAAAAAATAAATATGGATATACACGAGTATCAAGCAAAAGAAATTTTATCTAGTTTTGGAGTAACAATACCGAGAGGTGGAATTGTTTATAGCCCAGAGACTGCTGAAAATAAGGCTAGAGAAATTGGTGGATCAAAATGGGTTGTTAAAGCACAAATTCATTCGGGTGCGAGGGGAAAAGCAGGCGGGATAATTGTTTGTAATTCTCCTTTAGAGGTAGCTCAAGCAACAGACAAATTATTAGGTAAAAAACTTGTAACAAATCAAACAGGACCTGAGGGCAAAATAGTAAATAGAATTTATATTGAGGAAGCAACAGATATTGAAAAAGAATTATATCTCGGACTAGTTTTTGATAGAATTTCAGAAAGTATAATGGTCGTAGCTTCAACTGAAGGAGGAATGAGTGTAGAGGAAATCGCCAAAGAAAAACCTGAAACAATCATTAGATCGAAAATTGAAGTTGCGGTTGGTATTCAAAATTTTCAAGCAAGAGAACTTGCATTTGGGTTGGGTATTGAGCCAGAGTTAATTAGAAGAGCATCAGAAACAATTGTTGGATGTGCAAAAGCATTTAGTGAATTAGACGCTACAATGGTTGAGGTAAATCCATTAGTGATTTCGAAACAAAAACAAATTTTAGCTTTAGATTGCAAAATGAGTTTTGACAACAATGCAATGTTTAGAAGAGATAAAGTTTCTGAATTAAGGGATAAAACTCAAGAAGAAGAGAAAGAAGTTTATGCATCTGATAGAGGTTTAAATTATGTGAGTTTAGATGGCAATATTGGAAATATTATAAATGGTGCAGGTTTAGCTATGGCATCAATGGATATGATTAAATTAGCAGGAGGAGAGCCAGCTAATTTTCTTGATGTTGGTGGAGGCGCGACTCCTGAAAAAATAGTTAAAGCTTTTAGGTTAATTACAATGGATAAAAAAGTAAAAGTAATTTTAGTAAATATTTTTGCAGGAATAAATAGGTGTGATTGGGTTGCAGAAGGAATAGTGCAGGCATTAGAAAAAGTTGAAATTAAAGTCCCGCTGGTAATAAGGTTAGCAGGAACGAATGTTGAAAAAGGAAATAAAATTCTTCAAGACAGTAAGATAAATTATATTGAAGCAGATACTTTGGAGGATGCAGCTAATAAAGCGGTAGCAGCATTAAAATAATCAAATGGCAGTATTCATTGAAAAAGATACAAAAATATTAATTCAAGGGTTTACCGGTAAAATGGGAACTTTTCATGCTGAAGAAATGATAAAGTACGGATCCAATGTTATTGGAGGCGTTACACCTGGAAAAGGAGGTCAAAAACATTTAAATAGACCAGTATTCAATACAGTTAAAGATGCAGTAAAACATACTGGAGCAACTGCATCAATATTATTTGTTCCTCCAGCTTTTGCTGCTGATTCAGCAATGGAGGCTGCTGATGCAGGTATTAAAACTTGTGTCGCTATTGTCGACGGGATTCCTTCCCATGACATGATTAGAATTAAAAGATATATGCGTAGATATTCAAGAAAAGAAAAAATGACTTTAGTTGGTCCTAATTGCGCAGGAATAATAAGCCCAGGTAAATCAATGTTAGGAATTATGCCAGGGCATATTTATAAGGAGGGAAGAGTTGGAATAATTAGTAGATCTGGAACTTTAGGATATGAAGCAGCTCAACAATTGAAGAATTTAAATATAGGGGTTTCGACAAGCGTTGGTATCGGAGGCGATCCAATTAATGGAAGTTCTTTTAGAGACATTATTGAAAAATTTGAAACTGACGATGAAACAGATATGATTTTAATGATTGGCGAGATTGGTGGCCCACAAGAAGTTGCAGCAGGAGAGTTTGCAAAAGAAAATATGAAAAAACCTATAGTAGGTTACATAGCAGGTTTAACTGCTCCAAAAGGAAGAGTAATGGGACATGCTGGTGCAATAGTTTCAGCTTATGGAGAGAGTGCGGTTGAGAAGGTAGAACTTTTAAAAGAATGTGGTGTAACGATTTCTAAGAATCCTTCGGTTATGGGTGAAACAGTAAAACAAGTCTTAAATAGTAAAATAAGCTGATCTTTTATCAAAGACAAATATACTAAATACTTAAAGTTCTAAACTTTTTAACTTTTTTATGTATTCATCAAATTCTTTTACAAATGAATCTGTAGGTTTAATATTTTTTTTTCTTTGATCTGTTGATGTTTTTTCTAAAAAGAAAAAATTATTTTCACAAGCTTCATTAATTATTAAAGCAGATTTAGGCCTAGAAGTTTTAAATAGTTTTGTTTTAAGTTCTTCTACTGATAATTTTTCATCACGTTTATATGAATCCATAACCAATAACATCATGTGATAATGTGATGGAGATTTTCGAAAAAAATAATTACTAGAACTATGAGAGCGCCTCACTTGATCTTCCCAAAATTCCAATAAATCTTTTGTTCCTTTCATTTAAGCTCTAACTCTCGATTTTGTTGGATCATAAAAAGGAAAAGATACAACTTTTGCACCAATTCTTTTTTGATGTCCGTCTAATTTTCCAATCTCAACATCAGTTCCAATTTCAGAATACTTTATATCTATTCTACATAAAGCAATATTTTTTCCAAGTTTTGGAGACAACATCCCGCTAGTTATTACGCCAATTTGAGCACGACCAACATGAACACAATCTCCATTAATAACTGGCTCATGTCCAACAAGTTCTAGACCAACTAGTTTTTTTTGTGGATTAGCTTTTCTTTTTATTAGTTCTTCTTTACCAATAAAATCATCTTCCTTAGTTTTAAGTGGTACAGTAAAACCAATACCGGCTTCAAACGGATCAGTTTGATCATTAAATTCATATCCATAAAATATAAGTCCAGCTTCAATACGAACCATATCTAAAGCTTCCAAACCTAAAGGTGTGATATCAAATTCTTTTCCAGCTTCCCAAACTTTATCCCAAACTTCACTAGCATCTTTTGGATGACACCAAATTTCATAACCAAGTTCTCCAGTGTATCCTGTTCTTGAAATAACAATTGGAGTACCTGTTTCATGATCTATTCTTGCAATATTAAATCTAAACCATTCAAGTTCAGTTATTGATGGCTGAATAGGAGCTGTCCATACAAATTTTTCTAAAATTTTTCTACTATTAGGACCTTGAACAGCAATATTGTGAATATGATCAGTTGCAGATTTTATCCATACTTTATAATTTTTCTTTTTAGCTTGTTCTTTTAACCATTCACCGCTGTATTCGTCTCCACCAATCCATCTAAAATTATCCTGTCCAAATTTAAATAAGGTACCATCATCTAACATACATCCATTGTCATAGCACATTGCAGTGTAGACAACTTGGCCTACTGATAATTTTTTAACATTTCTAGTTAAAGTGTATTGCATTAGATTTTCAGCATCAGGACCTAGGATTTCAAATTTTCTAAGTGGAGAAAGATCTGTTGCAATCGCACTTTCTCTACAAGCATTGTATTCTTTTATTGTTCCTGAATTTGTAAAATTATTAGCTAACCAAAAACCTTTGTATTCAATAAAATTTCTTGTTAGTTCAGATATCTTTTTATGAAAACCTGTTTCTTGAGTTAATTTTGGTTCAGAGTCCGTTTTCATTCTAAATGCTATTGCTTTTGAATATTTATTATTTTTTCCATAAGTTCTAACAAATATGTCTGTAGGGTTCCAGCCATTTGCAGCATCAACATCACAAGGACAAGCAGAAGACACACAAGTTAGATCTTTAAGAGCTCTGAATAAAACATAATCGCCTGGTCTTGACCAAGGCTCATCAAATGTTGCAACATTATTTGCATCAATTGCAGTATTAAAAAAAAGATTTATCGCTGACCAACTTTTTCGAGCGTTAATATCATATTTTTCTAAACCTTTATTAAAGTTATCAGTACAATTAATATGACCCATGTACCCAAGGTCTTCATAGTATTTTGAAGTACAGGCTAAATTAAATGTATCATGTCTACCAACTGTATCTCTTACTACTTCAACCATAGCCTCATGATTTCCATCATAAAATTTTGAAAATAACCCTGGGCCTGGATAGGCGCTACCCATAAACGTTCTAGTTGCTTTGTCATCAATAATACTTTCAATACCGTCATTCAATTTATGAGTATCAAAAGCTAAAAAATCAGAACATTGTCTTCCACCTGGATCTATAATTTGTATATATTCTCCAGCTTTAACTTCATAAGTTTCTGCAGTCCTTCTTTTAACAAGTTGTTCAACTATTGGATCACTTAAAGGATCAGGTAAAACAAATTGTTCATCTGTTTCTGTAAACTTAGCTTTGTTAACAAAAATTGTTAAGTCTGTTGGTGGATTTTGTTCATGAACATTAAGTGGATCACCAGGTGCAGCAATTAAAACAAAACACTTGTCTTTTGAAGAAAGAATTATTTTTTCATCCATTAAACAATCTTCATCAAATATAATTGATGATTTAGCCTTGCTTATATCTAAATTATTTTTCTTAAAAATTTTTGAAATTTTTTCATCTTTAGAAATTATTCTTTTAGAAAAATCTGCATTTGCATTTTCTTTTAGATCTAAAATCGACAAATTTGGTTTACCTTGTGCGTCAAATACAATTATTTCACAAATTTGTTTTCCTTCTTCATTAATAATTTCAATTTTATCTTCTGGGAAAACTTTTATTACAGATAAACCTCCACCCTTGACATAATATCTTTCAACCCACGGTGGTAAATTTCTAAGACCTGGGTTTTTAATTTCATTACTAGTTCCTAACATCTAGTACCATTTTTTAATATTTTTTTTATTTAACATAATATAATCAAAATGAGTTGACTAGAACATTATCAGTTGACTAGAACATTAAATGAGATCATACTTTTTAAATTAATATATTAATATAGGGGAAAAAATGAAAAAAATAATATCATTGATATCTGCTATTGTTATTACTCTAGTAAGTTTTACAGGAGTATCTAACGCTGCGGATAGTAAGAAACCCATCGTAATTCCAACTCATAACTGGTCAAGTCAAATTGTTATGGCTTATGTTATAGGAGGTATTTTTGAAAGTATGGGTAATAACGTTACATATGCTGAAGGTGTCGATTCACAGGGAGTTTATGAGTCAATTAGAATAGGTGACGTTTCAATATCTCACGAAGTTTGGGAGTCTGCTTTTGGTAAGTCTTTTACTACAGCATTAGATAAAGGTGGTTTACTTGATTGGGGAGATCACGAAGCAAGAACTCTTGAAGATATGGGATATCCAAACTGGGTTGCTGACAAAGGTTTATGTCCAGGTTTACCAGATTGGACTGCTTTAAAAAATCCTGATTGTGCGAAAAATTTCGTAACACCTGACTCAGGTGGAAAAGGAAGAATGTTAGAAGGTCCACAAACTTGGCATGGTGATTTAATACCTCAAAGGGTTGATGCTTTAGGTTTAGGAGATCTTTGGACAGTTAAATTTGCTGGAAGTGCAGATGCACTTTGGGCAGAATTAGCAGCAGCTAAAAAAGAAGGAAGAGGAACAATTATCTTTAACTGGACACCAAACTTTACTGATGGTGCTGGTTTTACATTTATCGACTTTCCACCATACACAGCTGGTTGTAGACCAGAAGATGGCGGTGATGGAAAATGTGGTTCTCCAGATGGTTACTTGAAAAAAGCTGTTACAGGTGATTTTCCAAAAACTCATCCGGCTGCAGCTGCGGCGTTCAAAAAAATGTCATTCTCTACAAGTCAAATTGGTGCAATGGCAGCTTTAGTTGACGTTGACAAAATGACTCACCAAGACGCAGCTAAAAAATGGTTAGCTGACAATAAGAGTGTTTGGCAAGCTTTTACTAAGTAAGGTTAAAAGCAAACAAATTAATAGATCTTCCCCAACAATGTTGGGGGAGATTTTTTTTTAAAGATTACATTAAGTGAAATAAAAATGAAAAATTAGCCTGATGATAAAATATTTTATTTATATTTTTTTAAGCTTATCATTTTTTAATTTATCATTAGCAAAAGATGTAAACATACAAGAAAATATTAATCTTAGCTTTGTGTGTGAGTTAGATAAAAAAATAATTAAAAACTCAGAATATAATTATAAAACTTTTTTAGCTAAAGATTTAAATGAAAAGAGTTTGGATAAATTTAAAATTGAAGCAATAAAACCTGAAACACTTTTTATTGATGGATTGTCATTATTTCTTTCTGAGTCAGAAAAATTAAATGTTAAAATAGTTAATAAGGATGTAGTTTTGTTTAAAGCAACTGATCAAGAAAGAAAATATTCAGAGTCAGCTATTATAGATAGAAAATCCGGTGAATTAATTCATGAAATTACCAGAAATATTAAAAGTGAAAATTCTGAAAAAGATATTTCTTTTTATTTATGTAGTAAAAAGGAGAAAAAAGTCTGATTTTTTTTTAAATGAATTTGTGTAAAATATTAAAATGAAAAAATATCTTATAAGTATAATTTTAGGACTGTTAATTACATCAGCAGCTTTAGCTCGTAGCACAGGATGCAAAGAAGGTAATTGTGAAAATGGTTACGGTAAATGGGTTTATACAGATAAAACAACTTATGAAGGTGAATGGGTAGGAACAAAAAAACATGGACAAGGAACTGAAACTTGGCCAAATGGATACATTTACAAAGGCGAATTTAAAAATAGTTTGTGGAGTGGCATGGGAACCTTAAGTTTTCCTGATAGCTCAACATATGAAGGAGAGTGGACTAATGGTTTTATGAATGGGAAGGGAACTTTTACATGGGCTAATGGAAAGCAAATAACTGGAATTTGGAAAAATGGAAAATTACAAGAATAATGTCAAACGAAAACTATTTAGATAAAATAAAAGAGTTACCGGAAGCTATTAAGCAACTTTTAGGTTTAGTTGCAATAATGATGATTATATTTTTATCTTTTTTTGTATTAAATAATATTTTTGGAGAAGGAGATGAATTAGTTGCCAAAATGAAAATAGAAGAAGAGAGAATAGCACAAGAGAGAAAGCTCAATAAGCTAATCTCAAGTTTACCTTCAGGAATTTTAGTATCTTTTGATGGAACTGATCATTTTAGATTAACCGATGAAGTGTATGAGAAAGTTTGCAATGCCACAAAACTTATTCCACAGCGTGCAATTATGGGGGCAAATTTTTTAAATTATAGAGCTCATGAAATTTATACAATGAATGGTAATAAAATTAGTGAAACTTTTGTTAAATGGGACGAAGAAAAAAATAAATGCCTTGCTGGATTTGTAGTTAGCGGGAAAAATGTTGGTGTAGATGAAACAATCACAGTAAGTGGTGAGGCTTTAAGTTTTTTAAGTACTGGAATTGATACAAGAGTTTATTTTATTAAAAATTTTTAAGGAGAAAGAAGATTATATAGATTTTATTTTATCTTAATTTCGTATAACCTGATTATAAATTATGTCTGAACCCGTAATCAAATGTGAATCTGTTTACAAAATTTTTGGAGAAAACTCTAAAAAAATGCTTGAAGAAGCAAATGGTAATGTAGACGCAAAAACTTTTCAAGAAAAAGGATGTATTGTAGGAGTTAACAATGCCTCTTTTGAAGTTTCAAAAGGAGAAATGCTAGTTGTAATGGGTTTATCTGGCTCCGGTAAATCTACATTACTTAGATGCATTTCTAGATTAACAGATGCAACTGGTGGAAAAATTTTTATAGAGGGTCAAGATTTACTTCAATTAAATAACAAAGAATTAATTGATCTTAGAAGAAATAAAATGGGAATGGTTTTTCAAAGTTTTGCTCTACTACCTCACAAAACAGTTGTAGAAAATATTGCATTTCCCCTCCAAATTAAGGGGATAAAAACTGAAGACAGTATTAGTAAAGCCATGGATATGGTTAAGCTTGTTGGTCTTGATGGAAGAGAAAACTATTTTCCAAGAGAGCTTTCGGGAGGTCAACAGCAAAGAGTAGGTATTGCAAGATCATTAGCTGTAGAACCAGATATTTGGTTTTTGGACGAACCTTTTTCTGCATTAGATCCATTAATTCGAAAAGAAATGCAGGATGAGTTTTTAAGACTTCAAGAAAAATTGCAAAAAACAATTATGTTTATTACCCATGATTTTGATGAAGCCTTAAAGCTTGCTGATCGAATTGCAATTATGAAAGATGGTATTATTGAACAGTTAGACACACCAGCAAATATTGTGCTTAACCCAGCAACCGAATATGTGAGAAAATTTACAGAAGAAGTTCCTAGAGAAAAAGTTTTATTAATTGAAGATGTGATGGATGCTGCTACTTCTGATAATTTAAGTGATTTAAAAGTTTCAAAAGATGAGATTATTGAAAATGTTGCAGAAAAAATTCTAACTCAAGAAAAAACAGTAGTTGTAATAGATAATAACAATAAAATTGTAGGTTCTATTAATCCGTCAAAAATAATTAATACAGTTTTTGGAGGAAGAAAAAATAGTAATTAAATTATGGAATTAATAAAAAAATATCCAAAGTTATTTCAATGGTTATTTTTATTAATTGTATTTTTTGCGCTATGTTTTGCAATAGATGTTCCAGAAACATACAAATTTATAAGAGGCCAAGCAGAATTCATTAAAGATCCAAATCAAAGTACATACGTTCTATTTGGTAAAGAGGTAAGATATTATGCCTTTGATGTCTTTTGGAGACTCCCTCCATTGCTTGGATGGTTGCCTATTTGGATAAATGACTCTTTATTTTTCTTAATGAATGAATGGATGCCGATGGAGTTTTGGAACGAGGATACTCAAGAATTTAAAACCCGACCTTTGCTATTACAAATAAGTAGAAATTTAACTTATTTTATGACGTTTTTAATAGAATTAATTAGAGAAATTTTAATAGGTGGAAAAAATACTGTTGTTGCATTTACGAGTTGGGAGTGGATTAGTGAAAATCCTTGGGCAGAGTTACCAGGGCTACCTTGGACAATTGTTGCAGCAGGTGCTGCAATCCTGGGTTATAAACTAAGTGGTAAGGGTTTAGCTTTATTTGCGGGTTTAGTTATGATTTATATTTCCATTTTTGGTCAATGGAAACCTTCTATGCAAACTCTTTCTTTTATATTAATTGCGGCACCGCTGTCATTTATTTTTGGTTTAGGTTTGGGTATTGCGGCATTTAAAAGTAAACGTGTTGAGAAAGCTTTATATCCAATAATTTTAGTTATGCAAACTATGCCACAATACGCGGTGTTAGTTCCTGCAATGGTTTTGTTTGGAGTTGGTGATCATGCAGCAGTAATTATAACTATGGTTGTCGCTATTCCACCAATGATATTATTAACTTTATTAGGTTTAAGAGCAATACCTCCAGAAGTTATTGAAGCAGGTAAAATGAGTGGATGCAATAATTGGCAACTGATGTTTAAAGTATTAATTCCAACAGCAAGAAGGGATATTTTGATTGGCGTAAACCAGGTCATAATGGTGTGTTTTTCTATGGCAGTTATTTCAGCCTTTATAGCCGCAAAAGGTTTAGGGTATAATTTACTATTAGCGTTAAATAGATTGGATATTGGTTTAGCATTAGAAGCAGGCTTATGTATTAGTTTGATAGCAATATTATTGGACAAAATGTCTTTGGCCTGGGCGAATAAACAAATTGATTATTTTGGTAACCTAACTTTTTTTCAACGTCATAAAAATACATACCTTTTTGGCTTTGCAGTAATTTTAGGAATTATATTTGCTTATTTTGGATCCTTTTATTTTAAGGAAGGATATAATTACTTATTTGAAGTTCCACACAATAAAGGAATATCAACAGCTGATTTTTGGAATAAAGGAGTTGATTGGATTTTCGATGCTTTCTTTGTATATATAAAAGCATTTAATACCTGGTTAATTGTTGAAGTGCTTCAACCAATGAGAGCTTTATATTTAAGAATGCCTGCAGTAGCTACACTAGTTTTGGTTGTTGGAGCTGGATATATAATTGGAGGAATTCGTTCAGCTTTAGTTGTTTGTGGATTGACATTATTTATAGCTTTAAGTCCATGGTGGGATAGAGCATTAGTAACAACATACATGGCAACTTTTGGAGTTATCATATCTTGTATAATTGGATTTACAGTTGGAACTTTGTGTTTTCAAAATAAACATTCAGCAAGTTTTATGTTAGCAGTTTGTGATATTTTTCAAACTTTTCCGTCATTTGTATATTTAATCCCAGTAATGATGCTTTTTGGTATAACAGATACATCGGTGTTAATTGCAGTGATAGTTTACGCAACTATACCTGCAACAAGATACACAATTGAGGGCTTAAGAAGTGTTCCTGCTGCATTACATGATGCCGCAACAATGTCAGGTGTAACGAAATTCCAAAGATTATTTAAAATAGAATTTCCTCTAGCTTTTCCTCATATGATGCTTGGTTTAAATCAAACGATAGTATTTGCCTTATTTATGGTGATTATTGGGGCATTTATTGGAACAGAAGATCTAGGACAATATATTTTAAAAGCTTTGTCTGACAAAAAAGGTGCTGGTATAGGATTAACACTAGGGTTTTGTGTTGCTTTTATAGGTTTGATTTTTGATAATCTAATTCGAACCTGGGTAAACCAAAGAAAAAAACATCTTGGAATAAGTTAAAATTTAATTCTCTCTAATTTTTTTGTTTTTAAAGATTTATTAGCAGTCTCAGCTAAGATTAATGATAATCTACCATCTTCAAAATTTGCTAATGGTTTAATATTTTTTTTACAGAGTTTTGCTAAATCATTTAACTGAATTTTGTAAGCGTCAGAATATCTTTCAATAAAAAAATTTTTGAAAGTAGATTTATTATTAGTTGAATTTTTAGAATAAAAGGTAGTCTCTTGATCTCTTTGATTGTCAGAAATTATCATACCTTTAGAACCAAAAAGTTCAATTCGTTGATCGTATCCAAAGCTACAGTGTCTGGAATTAGTAATTATACATTGGACTCCTTTTTTGGTTTTCATTACAACTGTAGCTAATTCTAAATCTTTAGCTTTTTTGAATTTTTTATCTTTAAAATATTCGCCTGTCGCAAACAAAGAATTAAATTCATCTGATCCAGCATAGTATCTGGCTAAATCAAAATCGTGTATCATCATGTCTTTAAATATACCACCAGATGTCTTTAAATAGTTTAATGTAGGTGGAGCAGGGTCACGACTTGTTATTATTATCTTTTCTAATTTACCTATCTTACCTTTAAGTAAATTTTTTTTTAAAGAGTTATGAGCTGGGTCATATCTTCTATTAAAGCCTATTTGAATTTTAGGATTGTATTTAGAAATATTTTTTTTGCATTGATTAATTTTTTTTAAATTTAAGTCTAAAGGTTTTTCACAAAAAACTATTTTTTTATTTTTAACTGTCTCTTTTATAAATTTTAAATGAGTTTTGGTACTTGTAGATATAAAAATACTTTTAATATTTTTATCTTTAAAAGCTATAGAAGGATTTTTAATAGGTATACATTGATATTTTTTGGATAATTTTTTTGTTAATTTTTTATCTATATCAAAAACATATTTTAAATTAAATTCAGGATGATTGATTAAATTTTCAGCATGCATTTGACCAATCCTTCCAAGGCCAAATAAGGCGATATTAATTATATTTTTACCCATCTTTTTCTTTTAGAAGAAGCTTTGCAGGCATTTATAAACTTTGCCGTTTCTAGTCCCTCATCTTCATTTGGGTAAAAAAATCTTTTTTTAGATTTAGTTTTTAATGAGTCAGAAAATTCTTTGTAGATATTTGCAAAAGCTTCTAAATAACCTTCCGGATGACCAAATTTAATTCTTGAAAATTTTTTAGATAATTCTGCATTATGAAATCCTCTTTCAAGCAATTTAACAGCTCCTTTTCCAGGATTTAATTTTAAATAACCAGGATCGTTTTGCACCCATTCCAAACTACCTTTAGAACCAAATACTCTTATTTTTAAACCATAAACACCGCCTCTTGCCATAACACTTGTCCAAAACATCCCTTTAGCTCCATTAGTAAAATTGATCATTACTTGGGCGTTATCATCCATCTTAATTTTATTTGAAATTTGTTTTATATCAGCAAATACTTGTTTTCCTTTTAACCCTGAAATATATGATGCTAAATGGTATGCGTGTGTTCCAATTTCATTAAGTACAGCTGAAGCTCCAACTATTTTATTATCTATTTTCCATTTTAATTTCTTCTTTGCATTTTTAGAAGTTATTTTTGTTCCTCCAGACCAATCTTGAATATATTCAACGTTAATATATTCAACCTTACCAATTTTTCCTTTTTCAATTAGTACCTTGGCTTCTCTTACCATAGGATAAGAGGAATAATTATGAGTTAGAGCATATTTAATTTTTTTATTAGATTTAATTTTTTTATATAATTTTTTAGCTTGATTTAAATTACCCGCAAAAGGTTTATCAGAGATAATGTGAATATTTTTATCTATAAATTTTTCAGCTATAACTTGATGACTTGCAGGAGGTGTCATTATTGAAACTACCTCAATACTGTCATTTCTTCTGGACTCTTTATCTGCCATTTCTTTGTAGTTTGAGTAACATCTGTCTTTTTCAATCCCTATACTTTCCCCAAAACTTATTGATAATTTTGAATTTCTTGAAAAAACACCAGCAACTATTTTATAACGATCATCAAATCTCGCTGAAATTCTATGTACATGGCCAATCCAAGAATTTGGACCCCCACCAACTATTCCTAAAGATAATTTTTTTGTTTTCATTGTGTTTACAGTTTCATATATCATAACAAAAAAAAATATTATGTCAGTAAAATTAGGAATAGCACCAATAGCATGGAGCAATGATGACATGCCTGAACTAGGAGGAGATACTCCTTTAGAACAATGTCTTTCAGAGGCAAATGAAGCTGGATTTTCAGGAATTGAGTCTGGCGGTAAATTTCCAAAAAAATCTGAAGAACTTATTCCTTTATTAGAAAAGTATAACTTAAGATTATGCTCAGGATGGTATGGAGCAAATTTAAGAAAAAATTCTGTGAAAGATGAAATTGTTGCAATTCAAGAACAGCTAAAACTTTTTCAAGACTGTAAAGCACCTTGCATAGTTTTTGCAGAAGTTTCTGATTCTATTGCGGGTGATCCAAATAGACCTTTATCAACTAGACCTCAAATGGATAATGAAGAATGGAATGATTTTTGTAAAAAAATTTCAGAAATTGGAAAATATCTAGAAGACCAGGGCATGCCATTAGCTTATCATCATCATATGGGAACAGTAATTGAATCACAAAAAGATACAGAAAGACTTTTAGAAAGCACTAATGATCAAGTTAAATTAATTTTAGACACTGGACATATGCTTTTTGCTGGAGGAAATTCTATTAAAGTAGCTGAAAATTTTAAAGAAAGAATTGTTCACATTCATTGCAAAGACATGAGAAAAAATATTTTAAATAAATCATTAGAAAAAAATTTAAGTTTTAGACAAGCTTTTTTAGAAGGTGCTTTTACAGTTCCTGGAGATGGATGTATAGATTATGAACCACTTTTAAAATTTTTAAAAAAAAATGATTACAATGGCTGGCTTGTAGTTGAAGCTGAGCAGGATCCAGCTAAAGCAAATCCATTAGAATATGCAAAAATAGGACACAAGTATTTGTCTAATGCCTGCAAAAATGTAGGTTTAGAAATTATTTTATAATTTTACTATTTTTGATTTTTCTAATTTATCATCAAAAAAATCTATAATATTTTGAGTTGTTTCTTTGGCCATTCTCATCATACATTCTTCTGTAAACGCAGCTGTATGAGGACTTAAGAAAACTTTATCATTTTTTAGTAAAGGATTATCTTTTTTTGGTGGTTCTGTTTCAAATACATCCAAACCAGCTCCAAATATTAAATTTTCATTTAATGCCTGATTAAGGTCATTTTCATTTATAATTCCACCTCTTGCTGCATTAATTATTATACAATTTTTTTTCATCGTTTTTAATAAATCTAAGTTTATCATATTTTTTGTTTCTTGATTTAAAGGGATGTGTAAAGAAATAGCATCCATAGTAGTTACAGTATCTTTTAAATCTTCCACTTTTTTTCCACCTAAAGACTCAATTTTTTTAGATGATATGAATGGATCATAAACAAAAACATTCATTTCAAAGCCTAGACATCTTTTAATTAAACACTGGCCAATTCTTCCAAATCCAGCAATTAGGATATTTTTACCCCAAATTTCTTGAGTTTTAGGTAATTTATTCCTATCACTAAAATTTCCAGTCTTAACACTGTCGTCATACATATTTTTTCTTTTAGAAATGCTCAGCAACATAAACATTACGTGTTCTGCTACAGCTACAGCATTTGCAGTTGCTGTTATTGCAATTGTAATATTATTTTTTTTACAAGTCTCAAGATCAATATTATCATAACCTACTCCGTGCCTTGAGATTATTTTAAGTTTTTTTCCAAGATTTATAATTTCCCCTGGTAATTTTCCTGTTCTAAGCGAAGCCCCATCACAATCTACAATTTTCTTTTTTAATTCAGGATTATTGACATCATCTATAATTTCAAATTCATAGCCAAGGTGGCTAGATAATATTTCTTTACCCTTTTGGTTTATATCTTGGATAATAAGAATTTTTTTCATAATTCCTTATATATAAATATTATCTCTTTAAAAATCTTTATTTAAAATTTAATCAGTTTATTTAAATAAAACTATGTTAATTATATATATAAATTTGAAATTATAAATTATTAAATACAAGAACAATACAGCTAAGAATTATAAAATATAAAAATTATGAATTTATCTATTGATAAAAATAATTCCGAAAATTTAAGATATTGTAAAAAATGTGTTATGCCAATTACAAAACCTGATTTAGAATTTTATGATGGTAAAATCTGTTCAGCATGTCACTTTTTCGAGAAGAGAAAAGAAATAGACTGGAAAAAAAGAGAAGAAAGATTTCATGAAATTTTAAAAAAAAATAAAAATCCCTCAAGCCCATATGATTGTATTGTACCATGTAGCGGAGGTAAAGATAGTACTTACCAAACAATAAAAATTTTAGAATTAGGTTATAAGCCGTTGTGTGTTAATGCTTCCACTGACAAATTATCCGATCTAGGAAGATATAACATCGAAAATCTGAAAAAACTTGGTGTAGATTTTATAGAAGTTTCCACTAATCCAAATATCAGAAGAAGAATTAATAAATTTACACTTGAAACAGTTGGAGATATTTCTTGGGCTGAGCATATTACTATTTTTACAATACCAGTAAGAATAGCTATACAGTTTAAAATTCCTTTAATAGTTTGGGGTGAAAATCCACAAAATGAGAATGGTGGACCGCTATATAAAGAAGACAACCATATTCTTGATAGATCATGGCTAGAGGAATTTGGAGGTTTATTGGGTCTAAGGTCTACAGATATTACAGATCTTATGTCTATAGATATAAAAGAATTATATCTTTACACCTACCCCAGTAATGAAGAAATTAAAAATAATAAATCTACAGGAATTTTTTTAGGTCATTTTTTTCCATGGGATGGAGAAGAGAATGCAAAAATAGCTATTAAAAATGGCTTTAAAGTATATCATAAAAATATTGAGGGATCGATTGTAAATTATGAAAATTTAGATAATGCCCAAATGAGAATTCATGATTATTTTAAATTTCTTAAGTTTGGATATGACAGGGTGACAGATTGGTGTTGTTGGAAAATAAGAAGAGATAGATTAACTAGAGATGAAGCGAAAGAACTTGTCATTAAATATGGTGGAAAATATCCAATTAATTATCTTGGTTTTGAATTATCAGAGATATTAAATGAAATAGATTGTTCATTGGATGAGTTCAATTTAATTTGTGACAAGTTTACAAACAAAAAGCTTTTTAAATGTAATAATAAAGGTGAATTAATAAAAGACGAAAATCAAAATTTAATTTTAAATAATTCTAAATTTGATTAATGAGTAGAATTGTAATCGTTGACTACAGCTGTGGAAATATTGACTCCGTACAAAGTGCTGTAAATTATCATGGACAAAAAAGTATAATAACAAGAGATTTTGAAATTATTAGAAATGCTGAGAAAATTATATTACCAGGTCAGGGATCATTTAAAACAGGTATTAAAAATTTAAAAAAGTATGGTCTCTTTGATCTATTAAAAACTAAAACACTTGAAGATAAAGTTCCTATTTTAGGAATTTGTTTAGGAATGCAA
The DNA here is from genome assembly GCA_003283905.1 of Pelagibacteraceae bacterium AG-319-F18. GTDB lineage: Bacteria > Pseudomonadota > Alphaproteobacteria > Pelagibacterales > Pelagibacteraceae > Pelagibacter. Next base: position 41,295 of record QBXA01000004.1, read on the forward strand.
ATTTTTGCAACTTATGGTTTTGAAGAAGGAAAAGAATATGGTCTTAATTTAATTCCTGGAAAAGTAGATAAATTGACAACTGCTGAGCTTAAATTACCTCATATTGGATGGAATCAAATAAAAAAAAAAAGAGAAGATGCATTGCTCCAAAATATTAAAGATGAAACAGATTTTTATTTTGTTCATAGTTTTAGTTTTATTTGTGACGATGAGAATGATATTCTAACTACTACAAAATACCAAAATACTTTTGTTTCTGGCGTTTGTAGAAAAAATATTTTTGGTTTACAATTTCATCCTGAAAAAAGTCTTGCTCCAGGTTTACAAATTATCAAAAATTTTATTAATATTTAATGCTTAAAATAAGAATTATACCTTCTTTGTTATTTAATGGATCAAATCTAGTAAAAGGAAAAAAGTTTAATAGCTGGAGAACTGTTGGATCAGTGTTTCAAAATATTAAACTTTATAGCTTAAGAAATGTAGATGAATTAATCTTTTTAGATATTAAGGCATATAAAAATAAAACAATTGATTTTAATTTAATCGATGACTTTGCTGATGAATGTTTTATGCCATTAACTGTTGGTGGTGGTATTAGGAATATACAAGATATAGAGGAGACACTTAGAAGAGGGGCTGACAAAGTTTCAATTAATAGTGCTGCATTTCACAATCACAAGTTAATTGATAATGCGGTAAAATATTTTGGAAGCCAGTGTATTATTTTGTCTATTGATTATAAAATGGATGAAAAAGGTAACAAAAGGATTTTTCTTAATTCTGAAAAAAAATTATCTAATATTGATTTATTTGAATACATAGACAAAATAGATTCTTCTAAACCAGGAGAAATTTTACTAACATCTGTTGATCACGATGGAATGATGGAAGGATACGATATTGATACAATAAAAAAAATAAATCAATTTTCAAACACTCCAATAATTGCATCAGGTGGTGCAGGATCTGCAGAAGATATTTATGCAGTAATTAAAGAAGCAAATGTTAAAGCTGTTGCAGCTTCAAGTATTTTCCATTTTACAGAGATAACTCCTCTTAACGTTAAAAATTATCTCAGCTCAAAGGGGATAAAGGTAAGAAAAAATTAATAATTATTAAATACCAACATAGCTAACTCATCGTTATGGGTATTTGCAATATATAATCTATCATTATTATAAAATAAATCGAATGGACTATGTAATTTCAAGTCAATTGGCGAAATTGAATAACTTTTTATTTTAGTTAATGATTTATTATAATTATAGTGTGTGTAATTATTTTCTACAATTTTAAATTTTAAATTCCAATCATAATCAAAAGCAAAAATAGAATGTGTTCCTACATCACTTACAAATATCAATTTATCACTAAAAGCAATTCCTGTTATTGTTTTAAAAATTTCTTTTAGATTATTTTTTCTTTCTAAGAAGTCATTATTAATTTTATTGATAACATTAAAATTTTTATCCAAAACAATAATTTCATTATTGCCAGTGTCTATTACATAGTAATTTTTGGTGTCATGTCTTATCATATGAGGTTTTTTAAACTTATGATTACTGATTTTAGAAAGTTTTTTTTTAATATTTAAATCTTCTAAATTAAAAATATATATATCTCCCTGTAACTCTTCTCCATCTCCATAATCTGCGACTAATAAATTTTTTTTTTCAATATCTAAATATGAATGTGATACACCCTTGAAACCACCAAATGCTTTTTTATCATCCTCAGTACAACTGCCTAGACAATGTTTTGGTACATATGTGAAACCTTTATTATTACCCCCAGAATTTGGGATATATTGGGATATATACATATTACCATTGATATCAAAATCTATAGAATGAACATTCGTCATTTTTCCTACTATCTTATTATTATTTTCGAAAATTATTTTATCATCAAGATTTTCAAACGATTTTTCAAAATTTCCAAAAAAATTCATAAAACTCAAATAATTACCGTCTAAATCAAGTTTAACAATTCTATTATGAAATGTACTACTAGCGTAAATATTATTTTTATAAATATTTAGTCCAAAAATTTGAGATACTTTTTTTTTATAAATTTTAAAATTTGACTCAAAATTATAATTTTCATCAGACAAAATTATTTTATTTTGATTGATGTAATTTTTTAGAATAAATATTATTAACAATAAAAAAAAGAATGATATATAGAAATTTTTTTTATTATAAAATTTTTTAATCATTGAAATATTTTAAATCAATCGAGAAAGATCTCTTTTGGTTGTCTTAAAGGTAGGAAGTGGATATTTAAAAGCATATTTTCTTGGTATACATTTTTCTTTAGCTTTCTCCCATAACATTAACCACTGTTTAAAATTTTGAATTTTGATATTTTTTTTATACTTGCTCCTGACATAAAAATTTGGAAGTGGTTCTCTTCCAGAAGGTTGACCAGCGACATTGTATCTGAGATCAGCACTAATTCTAAAATCATTTGATCTATTTGGGAGAGAGCAATGTATCGAATGTTTATGTAAAAGAATTAGATCTCCAACATCTGCCTCAAGATAAATATACTCCATTTTATCTAACAGCTCGCTATTTTTTAATTCAACTTGTCCTTTATATCCAGAAATGTGGTTCAGTAATCCCATTTTGTTAATTTTTTTTACAGTAATCATGCAGCCATTTCTTTTTGTAGTTTTTGTAAAAGGGATCCAAACAGTAACCATATCAGTTAATTTTTGTCCTTTTGTATTTAGAACTGCTGCATCCTGATGCCAAGGGGTTCTGCCACTTAAACCATCGTTGATTGATTCTCGAGGTAATTTTTTTTCAGGTTGTTTAATTCTGGTATTTTGCACAGGATTGGACATAATTTCCTTTCCTAAAATTTTTTCAACAACATCTAGAATATTTTTATTAGTAATTAAATTCCATAGAGATTGGGTAGCAAAATAGTCACTATCTTTTTTAACATGATCTCTTGGCAACCTTGTATTAAAATATTGATCTAAATCATCAATTTTTAAAGTTGATACATATGAATATTTTTTTTTAAAATCTAAATTAAGAATCTTTTTAATTTCTTTTTTTTTAGCATGCTTTTGAATTAAACAATCCATTACAAATTCCATATCATTAAGAACTGGTTTTAGATCTCGGTTATAATCCAAAACATTTTTCACTATCAAGTACCCTTGTGCGGATAAATTTTTTTGAAGATTATTTATCATGAATAAAAATTTAATCTAATTTTACTATAATATCAATTTTTTGGAGCAGATGTAAGGTAGTTTGCGTTATGAAATGAGGTTAGCATTCTTTTTTTTGTGTTTATAATATGCGGATAGTATGGAGTTCCTTTATATTTCCATATCACAGGTTTATTAAGAGCGTAACTTCCATAAATAAAAAAACGTTTAGAACAATTTTTTTCTACAAACAGACTTACACCATGGTAGGAATTTGGAGTAGATTGGAAAAAAATTACTGTACCCTTTTTAGGTGTAAATGATTTTACAACTTCTAACTCATTTATTTTCGGAAATCGTTTAAAGCTTTTCCTAAATTTTTTTTTTGTTTTTTTTCTATATATAGTAAGTGAGCCCCCATTTTTTTTAGGTATATCATTTAAATAAATTAAAAAATTATAAACCCTTGTTATATCATCTCTATGTGGTCTTAACCTATATCCTCCTTTAGAAACTGAGAAATCAATATCTAAATTTACTTTAGGATTAGTGTAATTGTTTCCAAACAATTTTTTTAATTCGTTAGAATTTAATTTTTTTTTAATAGTAAATTTACTAGTATTAAAAACTTCTGGTTTGTAAGAATTTGTCCAAGATTGATTTTTAAAGTTTTTATAAAAAAGGTTTTCAATTCTTTTATAAAATAACTTACTGTTAAATAATCTAAAAAGTTTTGCAGATTTATCTGAACGCTTAATATATGATTTAAAATTTTTTGAACCCTTATTAATTCTACTCCTTCCCCTCATAATCATATCATCAAATGCTTTGGAGTTACTGATTTCATCAATTAGTAAATTACAAATATCTTTAGAGACAACATTGCTACCTATTAAAACAGGAAAGTTACTTTTGATCTTTTTTAATTTACCAGTATTAAGCATTTAGCTATACATACCTTCTTTTACTTTAATCATCTTATACATGAGATCATTTAAAGGAGTCTTTATTCCTCGTTTTCGGCCAATTTTTGAAACAGCACCACTAATAAAGTCTATTTCTGTTTTTCTTTTGTATAGAATATCAAAAGCCATTGAAGATTTGTTAGTCTGCATTGAGTCAACGATTTTATTGAACATAAATAAACATTCATCCTCAGAAACATTTACACCATCGGCAAGTGCAACTTCTTTAGTTTCTAAAATTATTTCTTTACCTAGTCTTCTCGCTACTTCGTTCGCTTTGTTATTTACATAAAGGTCTGTATGATGAAGGTCAAAAATCGCTGACAATGGTCCAATTGCAGTTAAAGCAAAAAGTTTCATCCACTTTCTTTTCTTAACATCTTCTGCCGCAATCATTTCTAAATTATGAGCGGTAAAAGTATCTGCTATTTCACTAATTCTATTAGTAACTCCTCCCTCGTACTCACCAATCCATGACGGTAAAGAACCATGATTCATGATATGACCAGGACCTAAAATATTTGAAGCTTGAGTAGTTGTTCCACCTATTACTTTTTCACTTCCAACAATACTTTGGATGATTGCTTCATGACCAATTCCATTTTGAAATGACATGAATACTGTTTTGTCATCAATTATGTTTTTTATACTATTTAGTGCTGGCTCTAGAGCTGTAGCTTTACACATAACAATTACAGCATCTACTTTGTCTAACGATGATGGATCTGAAGTAGCTTTAACTTTAATTACACGATCTCCACCATGACCGTCCATTTTCAAACCATCTTTATTAATCGCATCTACATGCTCTTTCCAAACATCAATTAAAATTACATTTAGTCCTTTTTCAGCAAGCAATCCTCCAAATAAACAACCCATTGCTCCTGCACCAAGCACTGCTACTTTTAAATTTTTATTTATCATTGAATCTTTTTAAATTAATTTATGTATAGATATTATATATATTATCTATAGACATTATGCAAAATAAAATATAGCTTAATTAAAGATGCAATTAAAAATAGAAAAATCTAAATTTAAAGAATATTCACTGGATAAAATTTCTGATGCTTTACAAAGCGGATTATCAATCAATTATAAAGTGGTTGAAGTATCAATAGTTGATTGCCCAAATTTAAGAGATTGGGGCTGTCCATCTGAAGGAATTAGTGGCAATCAAAAAATTATAGATGTTGGTGGCGAACCTTACATGCATGATCCTAAATTCATTGGCGCTGAATTTGATTATGAAAAAATTTCTAAAATGATTGGTTCAGAAAAGTCTTATGCTTTAGGAGCTGGTTCAGGTGCTATGTCATGTTTAGATGGCCATTGTGGAGAGTTAGTAATTAATGAAAATCTAATTACCTCAGAGTCGAAATCAATAATAGCTCGAGTTGGAAAAGATAAAGAATGTATTGCTGAAAAATATACAGCTAGAAAACATGGTGGTTTAGGTAATGTTTTTTATACCGACGGAGTTAAAGGAAAGGTTGTTAAAATTAAAATAAAAGGAAGATCTGGAGAACAGGGTTCTTTAACTCAAGCAATGAGAAAAGCTTTGTCTGATAATTTGCAAATTAAAGGTAATGACCACATTGCTTTGGCTGGTGTTTTTAGAATTTTAAATGGAAAGATAAGATCTCATGTTCAACCTGATTATAAAGACATTAAGCATGAATATTATGATCCTAAACAAATGAAATGTGTAAAAGATTTTTTACAATTTTATGAACCCGTTGGACCTGAGCTACAAGGTTATTGTGTGCTTTGGACGGGTGACCCAACAGGAGGAGATCTTAATTTAAGAGAATCTGGAGAACACACTCATTTTCATTCATATACAAAAGATAATATAGCAGGTCATTATCACTTTGATGTAACTCCTGAAGAAATAGAATATGAGGGTTATTTTAATATCGCAGATGAAGTACACAGAGTTAATAATATATACAAGGAATTAACTAATAAAAAATAATGTTAATTTAACATTCTTTGAGATAACATTTTAGGATGAAGAAACAATTTAAGTACCCAAAACATTTTGAGGAGCAAAAAAAAATTCCAAAGATTACTCAAAAAAGAATTAAATTAGCTGAAGTTTCACTAGGTGATTTCGAAGGAAGATTAGAGAACGAACTACTTAATTGGTTTTCTTTAACACCTCAGCATTGGATAATGCTGCATATGGTAATGCTTGCTTATTATAAAAATAAATCAATTACTAAAAACGAACTATTAAAAGTCATTGAAAAATCTTACTTAACCTCAAACGTTTATATAGACACAGCTATTAAAAAAGGTTTTTTTAGAATTATTAGAAACGTAAAAGATAAGAGATCAATTTTTATTTTACCATCGGTAATTACAATAAAAACTTTTGAAGGGTTTATTGATAGAAGAGATATTCTTTATAAAGGTATTTCATGAAAAATATTTATACTTGGGCTGCGCAACCAGCTAAACGAACTTTAACGGTAGCTGATCTAAAAGTAGCTAAAGGCAAAAAGAAATTTACTCAAGTCACAGTAAACTCACATGAAGAAGCTTATGCTGCAGAGAAAGCTGGTTTTGATATGATTATCTGCCAAGCTAAAAATGTTTTAAAAGCAAGAGAAGGATCAAAGCATTTATTTTTAACAGCTTCTTTAATTCTTAATGAATATGTTACTAAAGAAGATATTATGAGAGGAGCATTCAAAGCATTAGAGGGTGGTGCTGATGCTGTAATGACACCTAGAAGTATGGATGTTGTCGAAATGTTAACTAAAGAAGATGTTCCTGTTATGGGTCATTTAGGTTTGGTACCTAGAAAATCCACATCACTTGGTGGAATGAGAGCAATAGGAAAAACCTCAAATGAAGCATTTGAATTATTTCAAAAATTTAAAAGGTTAGAAGATGCGGGTGCTTTTTCAGCAGAATGTGAAGTTATACCAGAAAATGTAATGGGTGAAATTTCTAAAAGAACAAATATCGTAACAGTATCCTTAGGAGCAGGAAGAAAAGCCGATGTAATGTATTTATTTATGGAAGATATATGTGGAGATACAGAAAATTTACCAAGACATTCAAAAGCTTATGGTAATTTATTAAAACTTAGAAATGAAATTAAACTTGAGAGGATAAGAGCCCTTAAAGCTTTCAAAAAAGATTCTATGAGTGGAAAATTTCCAGGAAAAAAACAATCTTCTAATTTAGATAAAATACAATTTGAGGAATTTTTAAATCAATTAGATCAATAAGCTTTAGATTCTTCTTTTTTAGAAAAACCTTTCATTTGTTCAACTACTGCTTTTGCACCTGCGCTTAATGCTCTTTGATCAGCACCAATTGTTACAAAATTAAAACCTTTATCGATCATTTTTTTGGCATATTCTGGAGTGCCGTTATGAATACCAGCAAAAATATTATTTTTTTTAGCGTGCTCTAAAATTCTTAAAATTTCTGAATAAGCTTTTGTGCTTTCTGGTCTATCGAAACCTGGCTCTTCACCTATAGCTAAACTTAAATCTGCAGGACCAATATAAATTCCATCAACACCTTGTGTTGACATAATTTCATCAAGCTTATCTAATGATTCTTTAGTTTCTATCATAGCTAATTTAAGCATTTCATCATTTGCATGTTTTGAGTAATCAGAACCACCATAAATCAAACCTCTTACTGGACCAAAACTTCTATAACCTCTTGGTGGATACATGCATGCTTGTACAAATCTTTCTGCCTCTTCTTTATTGCTTACCATAGGACAGATAATACCATAACAACCTGCATCAAGAATTTTCATTATTTGACCTGGCTCATTCCAATTTACTCTAGCAAGTGGAGTAACATCTGTTGTTGAAATCGTTTGCAGCATTGGAAGAGCATTAGTGTAATCAACTAAACCATGCTGCATATCAATTGTTAGAGAGTCCCAACCTTGATGGGCCATTACTTCAGCTGAAACAGTACTTGGTATTTGAAGCCAACCATTAACAACAGGTTTTCCTGCCTTCATCATTTCTTTAACTTTATTTTTTCTCATAGTTATATTTTTAGACCCATATGAGTATATTTTACATTTAAGTAATCTTTGATTGCTCCAGAACCACCTTCACGTCCATAACCAGTTTGTTTAATACCTCCAAAAGGAGCTTCAGCTAATGCTACTACACCAGTATTAACTGCAACACATCCAGACTCTAATTTTTCAGAACCAATATGAGCTTGGTCCATTGAATTTGTGTAAAGATAGCTACATAAACCTAAATCATTATCATTTGCTCTTTCAATAACTTCGTCAAAGGTTTTAAAAGTTAAAATAGGCACAAGTGGACCAAAAGGTTCTTCTTTCATAATTGTAAAATTATCTTTTACATCATCAAAAACTGTTGGTTCATAATAGTAACCTTTATTAAAACCAGCAGGTCTTTTTCCACCCATTAATACTTTTGCACCTTCACTTTTTGTTTTCTCTACTAATTTTTCAATTTCTTCTAATCTTTTTGCGGTACTTAATGGCCCTAATTCAACACCTTCGTCCATACCATTACCTATCTTTAATTTTTTTGCTCTATCCATAAAAGCACTCACAAACTCATCTTTTCTATTTTCTTGGATATAAAATCTATTAGGTGAGATACATACTTGTCCATTATTTCTAAACTTTCCAGTAATCGCTATGTCAGCAACTTTGTTCATGTCCACATCTTCACATACTATAAAAGGAGAGTGTCCACTTAGTTCCATTGTAACTCTTTGAACTTTATCAGCAGCTTTCTTTAAAATTATTTTACCAACTCTCGTTGAACCAGTAATTGAAACTTTTTTGATTATATCAGATTCCATTAGTTCATTAGATATCTCAGCTGGATCACCTGATAGAAGATTTACTACTCCATCTGGTAGACCCGCTTCTTTACATATATTAACTAATTCCATTACAGCACCAGGAGTAATTGTATCTGGTTTACAAATAACAGAACATCCTGCAGCTAAAGCTGTAGAAATTTTTCTTGATGCTAAAACTATTGGAAAATTCCAAGGAACTAAAGCAGCAACAACTCCTACTGGCTGAAAATAAACATGAACTCTTGTATCTGGGAATCTACTTTGTTGTGTTTGACCATAAATTCTTTTTGTCTCTTCTGCATTCCATTCAAAAATATCAGCCCCACCACCAACTTCACCAACAGCTTCTGCAAGAGGCTTTCCTACTTCAAGAGTTAGCCATTTTGCAAGAATATCTTTTTTTTCCCTCATTAAGTCAGCAATTTTTCTAAGTGTATAAGCTCTTTGCCATGGTGCAGTATTTTTCCAAACTTCCAAACCTTTTTCTGCAGATTTTAAAGCTCTCTGCACTTCAACAGATGATGCTTTTGATGCTTTTCCAATTACTTCTTCAGTAGCTGGGTTAATTACGTCATATGTTTCATTTTTTTCTGCTTGCTGCCATTTACCGTCAATGAATTGTCCAAATTTGTTATACATAGATTTTTTTTAAGTTTACTTAATTGGGTTTTATAATTTATAGTTTAATTATATATAAACATTATACATAATTAAAGTTAAACTTAATTTATGAAAAAAATTACACTAACTTGTGCTCATGCAATTGTTAAATACTTAATTTCTCAAAAAATATTAATTAATGGGAAAAAAGAACCTTTGTTTCCAGGTGTATTTGGAATTTTTGGTCATGGAAATGTAGCTTGTTTAGGACAAGCGTTAGAGGAAAATCAAAAAGAACTTCCAACTTATAGAGGTCATCATGAACAAAATATGGCTTTAACAGGTATCGGTTATGCTAGGGCAAAAAGAAGGCAGCAGATATTTGTAGCAACATCATCAGTAGGTCCTGGAGCGACAAATATGGTTACGGCAGCAGCAGTAGCGATGAGCAATCGATTACCAATTTTATTTTTACCAGGAGACACTTATGCAAATAGAATGCCAGATCCAGTTTTACAACAAGTAGAACATTTTAATAATCCAGGAATTACAGTAAATGATGCATTTAAACCAGTAACTCGGTATTTTGACAGAATTACAAGGCCAGAACAAATAATCCAATCTTTTCCAACGGCAGTTCAAACAATGTTGGATCCGGCAGATTGCGGCCCAGCCTGTATAGCTTTAAGCCAAGATGTCCAAGGTCAGACATTTGATTATCCGGAAGATTTTTTTAAAGAAAAAATTCATACTATTAGAAGACCTAGACCAGATGAATTTCAAATTAAAGAAGCGGCTCAAAAAATTAAGTCCTCGAAAAATCCAATAATTATTTCTGGTGGAGGAGTTTTTTATTCTGATGCTATGGAGGAGTTAAGCAATTTTGCAATCAAACACAATATTCCAGTTACTCAAACTGTAATGGGTTATTCTACAATGAAGAGGGATCATTCGCATTATGCAGGTCAAATAGGAGGATTAGGAGGAAAAAATACAAATTCTCTTGCTAAAAAAACAGATCTCGCGATTGCAGTAGGAACAAAACTAGCAGACTTTACAACAGGATCATGGGCAAATTTTGAAAATGAAAATTTTAAACTTGTTTCAATAAATGTTTCTAGATTTGATGCAAACAAACATTTGGCTCAAGCAGTAGTAGGAGATGCAAAAGTTTCATTAAATGAGCTTTCATTAGCGCTTGGTGACTGGAAAGCAGAAGATGAATGGAATAAAAAATCTCAAGTAGAATTAAAAGCTTGGAATGAGCATGTAGATAATGTGAGCGCACCTTCTAATCAAGAAATACCAAGTTATGTTCAAGTGATAGGTTCTGTCTATAGAAATTCTGATCCTTCTGATATTGCTGTAACAGCTGCAGGTGGATTAGTTGGAGAAGTGGCCCAAGTTTGGAGACCTAGAGAATTAAACACTCATGAAACAGAGTGGGGCTTTAGTTGTATGAGTTATGAAATATCTGGAGCTTTAGGAATCAAAATGGCAAATCCTGACAAAGAAGTTATTTCTTTTGTTGGTGATGGATCTTATCTTTTAAATAATACAGATATATATTCTTCTGTTATCACTAAAAATAAACTTATCATAATTGTTTGCGATAATGGTGGCTTTGCAGTTATAAATAGACTTCAATTATTTAAAGGTGGAAAAGAATTTAATAATTTATTAAAGAGCTCAAAAACTCCTGGACTAGTTGATATTGATTTTGCCAAACATGCAGCAAGTATGGGAGCCAAATCAGAAGAAGTAAGCTCACTATCAGATCTTGAAGAAGCATTTAAGAGAGCAAAAAAATCAGACATAACTTATGTAATTTCAATAAAAACTCATGCTTATAAATGGATGGAAGGTTCAGCTTTTTGGGACAGTCCAACATTAGAGACACCTATAACTGAAGAGAATAAAGAAGCTTTAAAACAGCATAAAGAAGGAAAGTCAAAACAAAGACAAGGCGTATAATTCTTTTATGAATAAAGTGTTTAAAGTTGGTTTAATAGGCTGTGGGCATATTTCTGAAACTTATTTTAGAGCCGAAAAATATTTTAATAATATTAAAATTATTAAATGTGCAGATATAAATCGTAAAAACTCATTAAAATGTGCAAAAACCTATAAGATTAAAGCATTAACTGTAAAAGAGTTGTTAAAAGACAAAGAAATAGAAATTATTCTCAATCTAACAATACCTAAAGCACATTATCAAGTAGCAAAAAAAGCTTTAAGTAATGGGAAACATGTTTATTCAGAAAAGCCATTATCTATAAATTTTAAAGATGGAAAAGACCTTTTGAAATTAGCAAAAAAGAAAAAACTTTATATTGGTAATGCACCAGATACATTTTTAGGTGGTGGCATCCAAAAATCAAAAGAGATAGTCGATAAAAAAATTATTGGTAAAATTAATCTAGGAAATGCTTTTTTTGCTTTCCCAGGAGTACAGTCTTATCATCCAAATCCTGAACCTTGGTTTGCAAAAAAAGAGGGTGGCCCAGTAATTGATATGGGTCCTTATTATTTAACTGCTTTAGTAAATTTACTTGGACCAGCTAAAAAAGTATCAGGTAGTATTGTTAATGGGGTGAAGAGAAGAATTATTGGAATAGGACCAAGAAAAAACAAAACATTTAAAGTTGAATGCCCAACAACTTATCTATCTACAATTACTTTTGAGAATGGTTCAGTTATTAGATTAACACTATCATTTGATATAAACGCTCATCAAAAAAATCATATTGAACTTTATGGTAACGAAGGTTCGATGATCGTACCAGATCCAAATATGTTTGGCGGTTCCGTTTATGTTTGTAAAAATTTGGGAGATCCTTGGAAAGAGCACAAAACTAACAAGATGCCTTTAGGAAAAATTAATATTAGATCACAAAGTTCTAGAGCAAACGAGTCTTCAACAAATGCAAATTATCGAGGAGTAGGATTAGCAGAAATGGCTTATTCAATTCAAAATAAAAAAGTTAATAAATGCAATGGTGAACTTTCATTACATGTTTTAGATATTATCAAATCTACAATGAAAGCTTGTGTGTCAGGCAAATCTCAATCAATCAAAACAACTTGCACAAAACCTCTACCTTTTTCTTTAAAACAAATAAGAAAAATACTAAAATAATTTTTTGAATAACAATTTATGTCAAAATTAGTAGTTATATCTGATCCTTTTCCCAGAACACTCGAACTCATTTTTACAAAAAAAAAACTTAAGGAACTTAAATCTAAGTATAAAGTTTTAACTGTTTCAAAAAAAAATCCAAAAAAATTTTATGAAAACAATATACATAAAGCTACATTTATAATGGGTCAGCCAAGTTTAGATAAAAAACTTCTATCTAAAGCAAAAAAACTAAAAGCTATTATTAATGTTGAAAGTAACTTTATGAATAATATGGACTATGATTATTGTTTCAAAAAAGGCATTCATGTAATAGCAACATCTCCTGTATTTTCAAAACCAGTTGCGGAAATTGCTTTAGGAATGACTTTATCCTTATTGCGAAATATCCATACTGCTCATTCAGATTTTATCAAAGGAAAAGAAAGTTATGGGTTAGAGAGTAATCTTAAAGCTTCATTGTTATCAGAAAAAAAAATAGGACTATTGGGTTTTGGAGATTTAGCTAAATCCTTATATCCACTGTTATTACCATTTACTAAAGATATAAATGTATATGATCCATGGATACCTAAAAAAAAAATTAAAAAGTTAGGATTTAACTCAATGAGTTTAAATCAAATGTTTAAAAATTGTGAAATTATCTATGTTTTGGCTACAGTAACTACAAAAAATAAAAATCTGATAGATAAAAAATTATTAAATAAAATGAAATCCAATTCATTATTTATCATAATGAGCAGAGCTGCTGTTGTAAATTTTAAGGATTTAATCAAACGAGTAAAAAAAGGTGATTTATTTGTTGCAACAGATGTATTTCCAGAGGAACCTGTGACAAAAAATAATCCAATTAGAAAAGTTAAAAATATTCTATTTTCAGCACACAGAGCAGGAGCCTTAGAATCAGCCTTCTTTAATATGGGAAATATCGTCTTAAAAGATATGAATTTAATTTCTAAAAATTTACAACCAAAATTCTGCAAAAGAGCTGAACATAAAACGGTAGGTTTGTTGGCATCAAAACCTGTTGCAATTAATTAATTTTTTTATATTTTCATTATTTATGTCCATAACAAAAAATCTACTCCTAGAAGCAAAAGGAGTAACAAAATATTTTGGTACCATCACTGCTTTAGAAAATGTCAATTTAAAAATACATGGTGGAGAGTGTTTGGGAGTTGTAGGAGATAATGGTGCTGGTAAAACTACTTTAATGAAAGTTTTATCAGGGCTTTATAAACCAAGTGCTGGTTCTTTATTTTTTGAAGGAAATGAAAAAGTTTTAGAAAGCCCAAGAGATTCTCAAAATTTAGGTTTAGAAATGGTTTATCAAGATCTTGCACTTGCTGGAAATCTTCCAATAGGAGAAAATATATTTCTAGGAAGAGAACCAACAAAAAATTTAGGATTAATAAAATTTTTAGATTTTAAAAAGATTAAAGAATTAACAGATGCTCATTTAGAAAAACTAAAAATTAATGTAAAAAGTGCTGATCAAAAAGTTGAAGAACTATCAGGAGGTCAAAGACAGGCAGTTGCAATTGCAAGATCAACAGCATTTAATGCAAAGGTAGTAATTATGGATGAGCCTACAGCAGCATTAGCAATTAAAGAAGTTGGAAAGGTTCTTGATCTTATTAATAGTTTAAAAAAAACTGGAGTAGGTGTAATTGTAATTAGTCATAGGATGGATGATATATTTGCAGTATGTGATCGAGTGATGGCTTTATTTCAAGGTACAAATTTTGCAGAATCTGAACTTTCAAGCACTTCAAGAGATGAAGTTATTGGATGGATTATGGGTAAAAAATAATCATGGAAGATAAAGATAAAAAAAAAGAGAGCTTACATTTAAAATTAATTCCTTATTTTGATAAGTATGGAATTTTAATTTTACTATTATTAATGATAGTAGTAATGCAAATCTTACAGCCAGATGTTTTCCTATCTTGGCGAAATGTTACAAACGTTTTTAAACAAATATCATGGCAATCAATGTTGGCTTTAGGGGTTTTTATGGTCATTGTGACTGCTGGAATAGATCTTTCAGTTGGATCTATTATGATGTTATCTTTAATGGTTTTAGCAATTGTCTCTAAAGCAGGAGCCCCCTGGTTTATAGTAGTTTTAACACCTTTAATAGTTGGATTTTTATGCGGATTGATTAATGGTCTAGGTATTACATTGTTAAGAATGCCCCATCCATTCATAATGACATTAGGGACATTATATATTTTTAGAGGTACTGGAAATCTTGTATCAGGAGGAACTCCAATTAGTGGTTTTACAGATGAAGTGAGATATTTGGGACATGGCAGAATAGATCTTACTTGGCTGGGATTAGAGAAGTCCCAATATCTTCCTGTAAGTTTAGTTTTAATTGCTATTGTCTATTTTATTTTTTGGGCTTTCATGAATCATACCAGAACAGGTAAATGGATATACGCTATTGGAGGAAATCCTAATGCAGCTAGAGCTTCTGGTATAAATGTTAATAAAATTTTAGTAATCGTTTATTCTCTTTGTGGATTTTTATCTGGAATAGGTGCGTTGATTTTAGCTGGAAGAACAGATTCAGGATATCCAAACGCTGGACTTCAGTCAGAGCTAGATGCTATAGCAGCATGTATTATCGGAGGAGCTAGTTTTTTTGGAGGAAGAGGAACGGTGCTTGGAGTATTTGCCGGTGTAATGATTATGGGAATATTAAGAAATGGACTCAATTTAATGGATGTTAGTTCTTTTTGGCAACAAGTTTTAATAGGTTCTATTATTGTCTTAGCTGTGTATATAGATGTTTTAAGAAGAGATTTAGGAACAAGAAAGTAAATTACACGTCAAAGTTGTTTTAATATTTTTTGAAAGTATTTCTATAATTAGTTGAAATTTTATTAAAAGTTTTATTTAATTTAATTTATTCAAATAACTAAGAGGGAAAAATAAATGAAAAACTTAACAAAAATAATTAGTGTATTTATTACGTCTGTCTTTCTTTTAGCAAGTATTTCAACAGGAGCTAATGCTGGAAAAAAAATATTATTCAGTATTAAAGGTCCTGGATCAGGAAACCCATTTTGGGCATCTGTAGAAAAAGGAGCTAAAGAAGAAGCTGCAAAATTAGGTGTAGATTTAATTTTAGTAGCACCACCTCAAGAAGGTGATGTTCAAGCTCAGATTAACCAAGTAGAAGATCAACTTGCAAAAGGTGTTGATGCAATAGCACTTGCACCTGGTGATCCAAATGCTTTTGCTCCAATCGTTGATGACGCTATCAAAAGTGGAGTACCAGTAGTATTTGTTGATACTAAAGGAATTAATGAAGGTGTAACTTTTATTGGAACAAATAACAAAAATGGCGCTGCATTAGCTGCTAAGTTTATTTGTGATAAAACTCCAAAAGGTGCTGATGTTGCGGTTTTAACTGGAATTGAGTCTCAGTCTACAGCTCTACTTAGAAGAGACGGAGCAGTTCAAGGACTTAAAGATTGTGGTCTAAATCTAGTAGCTACACAAACTGCAGAATGGGATACAGCAAAAGGAAGATCGGTAACTGAATCAATCATTCTTAAAAATCCAAATATTAAGGCTATATTTGCATCAAATGACAACATGGGATTAGGTGCTATGCAAGCACTAAAAGATGCTGATATGAATGATGTAGTAGTAGTTGGATTTGATGCTACTCCAGATGCAGCTAAGAGTATTTTAGCGGGAGAGATGACAGCAACAATTGCTCAGTTTTCTTACAACATGGGTGCTTACGGTGTTAAATATGCACTTGAGTTAGCTAATGGTGGAAGTATTGATATAAATATTGATACTGGTACTCAATTAGTAACTAAAGAAAATGCTAACGATTTTAAATAGTCTTTAGAAAAAATTAAAATTAAAAGGGTGGAATTTTATTCCACCCTTTTTTTTTATGTAATATAATAACTTAATGTTAATTAATATTAATCCAATCTTGAGTCCCGAATTACTATTTCATCTAAGATCTATGGGACATGGAGAGAAAATGGTATTAGCAGACGCAAATTTTCCTGCAAATACATCTAATGATAAAGTAATAAGATTAGATGGTGTCGGTATTAAAGAAGCAAGTTCAGCAATTCTCTCAGTTTTTCCTCTTGATAGTTTTGTTGTTTCACAAGGTGGATCTCCAGCTTTAAGAATGGAAGTAGATGATAAACCAGAAGAATTAACACAAACACATAAAGAATTTATTGAAGTAGTTAAAAAAGTTTCTGGTGAAAATTGGAAAGTTGGTTCCATTTCTAGACATGATTTTTATAAAGAAGCGAAAAAAGCATATTGTATAGTTACAACTACTGACGCTAGACCTTTTGGATGTTTTATTTTAACTAAAGGCGTAATTTTACCAGATGGTAAGGTTTGGTCATAAATATTTAACTAATGAAATCTATTTGTATATTTGGAGTTTTTGTTGCTGATTTATGTTTTGTTGGGGACAAAATTCCTATCAAAGGTCAAACAATTTTAGGAAAAAAACATATTGTTGGTCCTGGCGGAAAGGGATCAAATCAAGCGATCGCAGCAGCAAGATTAAATGGAAATATAAGTTTTATTACTAAAGTTGGAAAAGATAATCATTCTGATATGGCTTTTAATCTCTATAAGGAAGCTGGAGTTAAAACACATGCAATTATTCAGGATGAAAAACTATTCACTGGAGTTGCTGGTATTATGATTGACAAAGATGGAAATAACGCAATCAACATCATTTCTGGAGCAGCAGGGCATTTAGTTAACAACGATATAGATAATCATATAGAAACTATAAAAAATTCTGAAATTTTTCTCACACAAATGGAAACTCCAGACGAAACAACAATTTATGCTTTAAAAAAAGCAAGAGAGAATAAATGTATTACTATTCTAAATCCTGCTCCTGCAAGAAAAATTGATGAAGAAAATTTTAAATTAATAGATTTTTTTACTCCAAACGAAACTGAAGCAGAGTTTTATTTAAATAAGAAAATTGAAACAGAGATAGATATCAAAAATGCAGCTCAAGAACTTTTAAAAAAAGGTATAAAAAATGTAATAATTACTCTGGGGGAAAAGGGTATTTATTTTTCAAATAACAAAGAAAATTTTTTTTTAAATGCTTTTAAATTAAATAAACCTGTTATTGATACAACAGGTGCAGGTGATGCATTTAATGGAGCCTTTTCTGTAGGTTTAGCAAATAATCTAAATATCAAAGAAGCACTAACTTTTGCAAATAAAATAGCAGCTATTTCAACAACAAAATTAGGCGCAGCTGCGTCAATGCCTTTTACAAAAGATTTAGTAAATTATTAATTTTAGTTCTTTTTATTTTTAGACATAGATAAAGCAATTTTAAAAGAATTTAAAATTGGATCTATGTTAGCTTCATTTTTACCAGCAATAGCAAATGCAGATCCATGAGCAGTAGTAGTCACTGGTACAGTTAATCCACCTTGAACCGTTACTCCTCTATCAAAACCAAAAGCTTTAAGACCTGATTGCAGTGCATCATGGTACATACCAACCATACAATCATGATTTTTATTTTTATATGCTACTACAAAAGATGTATCACATGGTAATGGACCATCTACATTGTATCCAAGTTTTTTTGCTTCTTCTATAGCAGGAATAATTTCATCTTTTTCCTCTGTTCCAAACTCAGCATGTGGATTAAGTGCTTGAATTGCTATTCTTGGTTTCTTAACACCATTTAGCTCCATGACCTCGTTGATTAGCTTGATTGGTTTCATAATATTTTCTTTTGTAATATGTTGAGCAACTTCTTTAATTGGAATATGGGATGTTACCCTAGCTGTCCAAAAATTATCTATAACATTAAACTCACAACAAAAACTGTTTACTTCAAGCTTCTCAGCCATTAGCTGTAATTCATCTGAATGTTTATTTCCTCCAAGTTTTAAACTTGTCTTATTCATTGGAGCAAAATTAATAG
Organism: Pelagibacteraceae bacterium AG-319-F18; assembly: GCA_003283905.1. Taxonomy (GTDB): domain Bacteria; phylum Pseudomonadota; class Alphaproteobacteria; order Pelagibacterales; family Pelagibacteraceae; genus Pelagibacter. The sequence continues at coordinate 59,975 of QBXA01000004.1, forward strand.
CATCTATTTTTTTTTCTTTTGCAAGGGTCAAAGCTAAATCTAAAGCTTCCAAAACACTTTCACCAGATTCTTTTGATGGTTCTGCTAATTTGTACTTATGTTTTTTTCCTTTAGAAATATCTAAGAAAAATCTATCTGATTTATTAAAATCAATTTGGTTAAAATTTTCAACTATATCTAAATGATGTGAAAAACCTGTTATACTGTTCCCGCTCTCAAATACTTGTTTTTCACCAATGACAACTATATTTGCTTTTTTTGTCATATTATCATTTAAAAGTTTTGAAACCAATTCTGGTCCGATACCCGCAGGATCACCAAGAAGCAATGCAATATTAATTTTATTTTGGGACATTTTTTTCTTAAGCTTTGTATCAGATTATGTTTAAATAATTAAATATAAACTAACAAAAGAGGGAAATATGAAAAAAAGTTTTAAACTTTTCTTAGCTACTGCATTCCTAGTGACTGAATTTTTTGTTATAGCGCTACCTATGCTTACTACTTCTGCAAGAGCAGATGGTGCTATACAAGCAATTACTCACGCTGGTTTTGGTGGAGGTACAGATGTAACTACTAGAATGATGCTTTTAAGAGCTCGAAGAGTTCTTAAACAAGATATGCAATTGGTAAACAAAAAAGGTGGAGGTGGAGCTGTATCTATGGATTACATGATGAGCTTACCTGCGGATGGTCAACACACTTTAACTTGGACTACTGGTCACGCTGTATCAATGGCTCTAGGTAAAACTAAAGTTAAATTAAGCGATATGCAGCCACTAGCAAGAGGAACTGACGATCCTCAATTATTTGTAGTAAATTGTAAAGCAGACATCAAAGACGCTAAGAAATTTATTAGTGCTCAAAAATCAAAATCATTAAAATATGGAACAACTCATGTTGGTGGAATTGATGATGTAAGTGCTATTGCTTTTACTAAAAAAGGTGGATTAAAAGATCCAACTATTGTTGCTTACAAAGGTGTTGCTCCAATTAAAACTAACCTTATCAAAGGAGATATTGATGTAGGTGTTTTAAACTTGGGAGAAGCATTAACTGAAATTAATGAAGGAACACTTTGTGTTTCAATAGTTCTTGCGAACAATAGAATGGCAAAAATAGGAGATAGTCCAACAGCTACAGAGTTAGGAATACCTGTTGTTTTGTCTACAGTTAGAGGATTTGTAACTAAAAAAGGAGCTCCAGCTGAAAGAGTTAAAGAGTTAGAAGCTGGAATGATGAAAGCAATGAGCCATAACTATTACAAAAATTTCTTAACAGAAATTGGTCTTGATGAAACAAGTGTAGTAGGTGCTGATGAGTGGGGAGCGCAAATGGAAGTAATGCTTGCTGAAATGACTGCTCAACTTAAAGCTTTGGGTTATACAAATTAACTATTTGTTGTACATTTTTTCAAATGAATAATGTACAAAATAAAAAAAGGGCGAACAAAAGTTTGCCCTTTTTTTTTAAAGATGAATTTAAAGTTTCATTTATAATTATATTTATCTCAACTATTTTATTAATTACCACTTTTACTTTCGATATTGTTCCTCCAATTTTAAATAGAGGTATACAGCCAGCAACTTTTCCAAAAGGATTATTAATTTTAATAATAGGCTTAACTTTAATCATATATTATTTATCAATAAAAAAACCTTGGAAAGTTGAAAAAAAATTACCAAAGACTTTTTTTTTAACATTATTGAGTTTTTTAATCTTTGTCATTGTTTCAAAAACTTTAGACTTCTTTTTGGCAATTTCTTTATTATCTATCTTCGTTTCATACTATTGGGGTGAAAGACGGATACTTTATTTGATACTAGTTAGTGTAATCTTTCCTATTATAGTATTTATTTTTTTTGAAACAATTTTAGGATTAAGATTTCCACCGGGTATAATTACAAATATTTATTATCAAGTTTAAAATGGAAAATTTACTTTTAATGATGGCTCCGTTATTTAGCTCTAAACTTTTATTGGTTTTATTTTTTGGAACTTTATTTGGTTTGATTTTAGGAGTTTTACCAGGCCTAGGTCCAACAACGGGTGGCGCACTAATTTTGCCTTTTACAATGACTTTAGATCCACTTTCAGCAATAGTGTTGTTAACTTCAATTTATTGTGCTGGAACTTATGGTGGAGCAATCACAGCAATCTTGATTAATACTCCAGGCACTCCAGCAGCAGCAGCTACTTGCTTAGATGGTTATCCATTAGCTCAAAAAGGTGAGGCTGGTAGAGCGTTAGGAATGGCCACAGTCTCTAGTACGGTTGGAGGTATTTTTAGTGTGATAATATTAGTTTTTTTTGCACCATTACTTGCAAAACTTGCTTATGAATTTGGACAACCTGAATATTTTGCTTTAGCTATTTTCGGATTAACTATGTTGGCATCTATAGGAGATGGTAGTCCAATTAAAAATTTAATTGCAGGAGCTTTTGGAATATTAATTTCAACAATTGGAAAAGATTTCATGACTTCTATAGATAGATTTACCTATGGGATTAATGAATTATCAGAAGGTATAGGTTTTATTCCTGTTGTAGTAGGTTTATTTGCAATAAGTGAAATGTTAACTCAATCAACATTACTAAACCAAGTTTTTAAAAGAGTTGCTTTAAAAGCAGTAAAATTACCTTCTTTAAATGATTACAAACTAACATGGAAAACAATATTGAGATCATCTGGTATTGGATCTTTTATAGGAGTATTGCCTGCAGAAGGAGGAACTGTAGCATCATTAATAGGTTATTCTGAAGCAAAAAGATTTTCAAAGAAACCAGAGGATTTTGGTAAAGGTTCAATTGAAGGAATAGCAGGAGCTGAAGCTGCTAATAATGCTGCAACGGGTGGTGCAATGGTTCCAACTCTTGCTTTAGGAATACCAGGAAGTGCTACTACAGCTGTAATATTAACAGGTCTAATTATTCATGGAGTAAGACCTGGGCCCGATTTATTTAGAGAGCAACCAGAATTTTTATATGGAATTTTTGGCGCAATGTTAATTGCCAATGTCCTCTTTTTTATATTTGGTTTTTTTGGTGCTAAAATTTTTGCCCGTATAACTTTAGTACCAAATAAAATTTTGTGGCCAATGATATTTGCAGTTTCTGTTTGTGGAACCTATTCACTAAGTCAATCTATTATTGATGTTTGGATAATGCTTTTATTTGGGGTGATTGGTTTTTTTATGCGAAGATATGGTTTTTCAGTAGTTCCAGTGATAATTGGGTTAATCTTAGGAGAATTGGTTGAGGGAACTCTCAGACAGTCTTTGGTGATATTTGATGGTAATTGGTTAATGTTTTTAACTAGACCTATAGCACTAACATTTTTTATTTTATCTTTAATTGCTTTAGCTTTTCCATTATTAAGATCAAAAAAAAGAAAAAAGATATTATGATTAAATTTGATTTAACTAACAGAGTAGCAATTGTAACTGGTGGTGCCCAAGGTTTTGGTTTAGCTATTACAGAGAGATTTGTTGAGGCAGGTGCTAAGGTTGTTATTTGGGACATTGATGAAGATGCGGTTAAAAAAGCATTAGAAAAAATAAATTCAGATAATCTTAGTTATCAAATTGTAGATGTAAGTAATTTTGAAAATATTAATAAAAATCTAACTGAAACTGAAAACAAACATGGAAAGATAGACATCTTTATAAATAATGCTGGTATAGCAGGTATGAATACTACAGTTGCAGAATATCCACTAGATGAATGGAAAAAAGTTATGGATTTAAATTTAAACTCAGTATTTTATTGTTGCAAAGCAGTTGTTCCTTTTATGATTAAAAATGATTATGGAAGAATAGTTAATATTGCTTCAATTGCTGGAAAAGAAGGAAATCCTAATGCAAGTGCGTACAGCACATCAAAAGCAGGAGTGATTGGTCTTACCAAATCACTTGGAAAAGAACTAGCTTTAAAAAATATAGCAGTAAATTGTGTTACTCCAGCAGCTGCAAAAACAAGGATTTTTGATCAAATGACAGAAGAACATATTAATTATATGTTATCTAAAATACCAAGAAATAAATTTGCTAAAGTTGAAGAATTAGCTTCTTTAGTTACTTGGTTGTCTAGTGAAGAAAATTCATTCTCTACGGCAGCTGTATTTGATTTAAGTGGAGGAAGAGCTACATATTAGTTATGCAAATAGGAGTTGATGTAGGTGCAACTAAAATTGAAACTGTTGTACTTGAAGAAAACGGACAAGAAAAACATAGATCTAGAATAGCTTGTCCAAAAGACTATTTGAAAATTATCAGCGCTATTAAAGATGTTCATCATAAATTAGAAAAAGAATTTCAAAAAGAATTACCAATTGGTGTTTGTCATCCAGGAATTCATTCTCCACAAACAGGTCTAGTTAAAAATGCTCCTAATTGTAATTGGTTAGAAAAAAAGCCTTTTCAAGGAGATTTAAGAAAAGCTTTAGGTAAAGAAGTGTTTTGTGAAAATGATGCAAATTGTTTTGCGCTATCAGAAGCAATAGATGGTTCTGGAAAACATTATAAAATTATTTATGGAATAATTTTAGGTTCAGGCGCTGGTGGTGGACTTGTCATTGATAAACAAATTGTAAGTGGACCAAACGGAGTGGCAGGTGAATGGGGTCATAATCAAATACCTTATTTTGCAGCTAAAAAAGAAAATTTTGATTCTAATAATGCGAGAGAAGCTGAAGTTGAAAGCTTCGTCTCTGGCCTTGCTTTGGCTAAAAGATTTAATAAAATTTATGGAAAGAATTTAAAAACAAATGAAATTTTTGAAATGTATAGAAAACACGATTTAGACGCAGAAAGATTTATTGATGAATTTAAATTAAACTTGGCTATGTCTTTATCAGCAATAATAAATATTTTAGACCCAGACGCTTTTATTTTTGGCGGAGGTGTTTCAAATGAAATTGACTTTTTAAGTGAAATTGAGTCAATGATTAAAAAATTTGTTATAGGTAAAGAGTATGATGGTGTATTTTTAAAACCTAAATTTGGTGATGCTAGCGGTGTTAGAGGTGCGGCAAGACTTGGACGGAGTGCAACATATTAAGATTCAATTTTTAGTTGAATTAAAAAAGCTATCTTCGCTTATATTATTATTAAAATTGATAAATTTTTAGATAAAAAAATTAACAACTCTTAGTTGATATATTTTTTTTAGTTAGGAATAATCAATCATTCTACCTATAATTATTTTTTATATAAAAATAAGTTAACTTAATAAATAAGAGGAAAGACATGAAAAAAATAATAATCGCTTTAATTACATTAGCGTTTACTTCTACTTCTTCTATTGCGGGACCAAAAATTGAGGTGTTGCACTGGTGGACTTCAGGTGGTGAAGCTGCTGCTCTTAAAGTATTAAAAGATGATTTTGCTGCTAATGGCGGTGAATGGTTGGACATGCCTGTAACAGGTGGTGGTGGTGACGCTGCTAACGTTGCATTAAAAGCAAGAATAGTTGCTGGTGATCCACCATCTGCTTCTCAAATTAAAGGTCCTACAATTCAAGAGTATGACCAAGAAGGTGTGGTAGCTCCATATAACATTGATTCAATAGCTCAATCTGAAGGATGGGATAGTTTGTTAGATCCAATGATTGCAGCTGTTCATAAATGTCAAAACAATAGCGGCCCTTATTGTGCAGCTCCAGTAAATATTCATAGAATTGATTGGATATGGGCTAACAAAGTAGTTTTTGATGAAAATGGCCTATCTATGCCAACAACTTGGGATGAATTAAATGCTGCAGCTGATAAATTACAAGCAGCTGGAATAATTCCATTTGCTCATGGTGGTCAAGCTTGGCAAGATGCTACAGTATTTGAAGCAGTTGCTATGGGTATTGGTGGAAACAATTATTACAAAAATTGTTATGTAAAATTGGAAGAAGGTTGCCTAAGAAGCGAAACAACAGTTAAAGTTTTTGATCAAATGAGAAAACTACAAGGCTATACTGATCCAGGTAGTCCAGGTAGAGATTGGAACGTTGCAACTGGTATGGTTATAGAAGGTAAAGCTGGTTTTCAAATTATGGGAGACTGGGCTAAAGGAGAATTTACAGCTGCTGGTAAATCACCAGGTTGGGATTATATGTGTTCTCCAACACCTTCAAACAACGGGTACTTATATAATGTAGATAGTTTTATTTTCTATAAAACTAGCGATCCTGATAAACAAGCTGGTCAAAAATTATTAGCTAAACTTATGATGGGTAAAAACTTCCAAAAAGTTTTTAACTTATACAAAGGTTCAATACCTGCTCGTTTAGATGTACCAATGGATGAATTTGACGATTGTGCAAAAGCATCTAATGCAGATATTAAAACTGCTGGTGCAAAAGGTGGATTAGTTCCAAGTTTTGCTCATGGTATGGCTCAAGGTAATACTATGAAAGCCGCTCTACAAGATATAATCACAGAACATTTTAATTCTGACATGTCTTCAGTAGATGCTGCTAACGCATTAGCTGATTCAGTTCTAGCTAACATGTAGTTCAAAAAAATTAAAAGGCCACTTTTAACTAAGTGGCCTTTTTTTTAATCAAAACTAAAAAATATTTATAATGTTCAAATGGTTAGAAAAAAATTTACCTAAAATTGTAATGGCACCAGCTGTTGGTTTGATAGGATGGTTTGTTTACGGTTTTGTGCTTTGGACTTTATATATATCTTTTACAAATTCTAAAATTTTACCAAAGTATGAATTATGGGGAGTTGGTCAGTATGTTAAGTTATGGGCTTCTCGTAAATGGCTAATTTCAGTAGATAATTTACTAGTTTTCACAGCGTTATTTTTAATTTTTTGTATAGTTATTGGAATTATTCTGGCAATTTTTTTAGATCAGAAGATTAGAGCCGAAGGTGTCTTAAGAACGATTTATTTATATCCTATGGCTTTATCTTTTATTGTCACAGGTACTGCTTGGAAATGGATTTTAAACCCTACTCTAGGTCTTCAAAAAATGTTTATTGATTGGGGTTTTGAAAATTTCACCTTTGATTGGCTGGTTAATCGAGAAATGGCCATTTATACCATTGTTATTGCTGGTGTTTGGCAATCTGCGGGTTTTGTGATGGCATTATTTTTAGCTGGTTTAAGATCTGTTGAGGATGAAATTGTCAAAGCTGCCAAAATTGATGGTGCAGGATTATTTACAGTTTATTGGAAAATACTTCTTCCAATGATGAGACCAGTATTTTTTACAAGTTTTGTAATCTTAGTTCACATTTCAATTAAAAGTTACGATTTAATTGTTGCTTTAACACAGGGTGGACCAGGTATTTCAACTACAATGCCAGCTTTATTTATGACACAAGCTGCATTTCACAAAAGTCAAGTAGGATTATCTGCAGCGAGTGCGATGATGATGTTTATGGCAGTTGCGGCAGTAATTATTCCATATTTATATTCTGAATTAAGGAGAGAAAATGCAAGATAATTTACAAACATCTTCTTACAAGCAACTCGAACAAAAATCTAAATATACAAATATGTTTTTGAGATGGTTTTTGTATTTTGTTTTAATTCTTTTTGCATCTTACTTTATTTTTCCATTGTATGTGATGGTTGTAACTTCATTAAAGACAATGGAGGAAATACGTCAAGGAACACTTCTTACTTGGCCAAGTTCTTTAAATTTTGATTCATGGTTGGTTGCCTGGGGTGGAAGAGGCTATGGAGCAGGGGATACTTTTTTAAGGCCATATTTTTGGAATTCAATTAAGATGGTAGTGCCAGCTGTATTTTTTTCTACATTCATAGGAGCTATGACTGGATATGTTTTAACAAAATGGAGATTTAAAGGAGATCAATGGGTTTTCCTTTTTTTATTATTTGGATGTTTTATTCCTTTTCAGGCAATTTTATTACCAATGGCTAGAACTCTTGGAGTTTTAGGAATATCAAATTCTGTAATTGGTCTTGTATTAGTTCACACAGTTTATGGAATTCCATTTACAACATTATTTTTTAGAAACTATTATGTTTCAGTACCCACCGAATTAGTTAAAGCTGCTAGAATAGATGGAGCAGGATTTTTTAAAATATTTTTTAAAATATTACTACCAATCTCTGCACCAATAATTGTTGTAACGGTGATTTGGCAATTTACACAAATCTGGAATGACTTTTTATTTGGATCTACATTTTCATTTGGTGAAGCTGCACCAATTCAAGTGGCTTTAAATAATATGGTTTTATCAAGCACAAGTGTTAAAGAATATAATGTTGATATGGCATCGGCTATTATTGCAGGTATACCAACGCTTATTGTTTATGTTTTAGCAGGTAAATATTTTATTAGAGGATTAACTTCAGGAGCAGTGAAAGGATAAAAATGAAAACATTAAAAATTGAGGAATTGTCAAAAAACTTTGGATCAACAGAAGTTTTAAGAAAAATTAATTTAGAAATAGATGAAGGAAATTTTTTAGTTCTTTTAGGTCCTTCCGGCTGTGGGAAATCAACACTATTAAATATTATTGCAGGTTTAGAGACAATTAACGAAGGTAATGTATATATAGATGATTACAATGTGAGTAAAGTAGAGCCAAAAGACCGAAATATAGCAATGGTTTTCCAATCTTATGCTTTATATCCATCTATGAACGTGCGTGAAAATATGATTTTTGGTCTTAAACAAGCGAAGGTATCAAAAGAAAAAATAGAGGAACAACTAGAAAAGGTATCAAAATTTTTACAAGTTGACGCATTGTTAGAAAGAAAACCTTCTCAGTTATCAGGAGGACAACGACAGCGTGTTGCAATTGGAAGAGCATTAGTTAGAGAGCCAAGAATATTTTTATTTGATGAGCCTTTATCAAATTTAGATGCAAAATTAAGAGTTGAGATGAGAAGAGAAATTAAAAAACTTCATCAACAACTTAAAACAACAGTCGTATATGTAACTCACGATCAAACAGAAGCCATGAGTTTAGGGACTAAAATTGCGATCATGAATCACGGAGTAATTCAACAAAATGAATCACCTGAAAATATTTACAATAAACCTAGCAATACTTTTGTGGCTGATTTTATTGGATCTCCTTCGATGAATTTAATTAAGGGAAATTTAAAACAAAGTTCAGATAGAATTTTATTTACAGCTGAAGGAGCAAATTTTGATATTCCAATTAATAGTTATGATTTTGATGATACTTCTCAATTAAATAATAAAGAGATATATTTTGGTATTAGGCCAGAACATATTTACTTTAAAAAATCTAACGAAAATGATTTTGAGGTAAATTTAAAAGCTGATTTAAGTGAATACATTGGTCATGAACAAATAATAACTTTTAATTTGGCAAATCAAGAACTTTTAGCTAAATTTTCTTCGACTATAAAAATAGAATTAAACAAAGAAACTAAATTATATTTTGATTTAACTCAAGTTTCAATGTTTGATGCTAATTCGCAAGAAAGAATATAATTATGAAAGTAAAATATTTTGATTTAAAAAATAAAAGAGTTTTTATTTCAGGAGGTGGATCAGGTATTGGTGCAACTATAGTAGAGCAATTTTGTGAACAAAATAGTGAAGTTTATTTTATAGATATAGATATTAAAGCTTCAAAAAAATTAGTAAAAAAAATCAAAAAAAAAAAACTAAAAACCCCTAATTTTATTGAGTGCAATATTTTAGACATTAAAAAACTACAAAATATAATTAAAGAAATCATTACCAAAAAGGGACCAATACATTGTTTGATAAATAGTGCGGCTAATGATGATAGACATACTACTGAGCAAGTTGATGAAAAATATTGGGAAAATAGAATGGGTATAAATTTAAAACATTATTTTTTTGCAGCTCAAGCAGTCGTAAAAGGAATGAAAAAAATTAAGTCAGGATCAATTGTGAATTTAAGCTCTGTATCATGGATGCTTGGAGAGGGTGATAAAGTAGTTTATGAAACTGCTAAATCCGCAGTTGTTGGTTTAACCAGATCTTTTGCTCAAGAGTTTGGAAAATATAATATAAGAACTAATTCAGTCATACCTGGTTCAATTGCAACTGAAAGACAAATAAAACACTGGTTAACCCCAAAATATAAAAAACTCATTCTAGATAGCCAGGCTTTGAAAAGACAATTAAAACCTGATGATGTAGCAAGACTGGTATTATTCTTATCTTCTGATCAATCTTCTGGTTGTACAAAACAAAGTTTTGTTGTTGATGCTGGAATAGCATAATTATAAATAAGTTAGTAAAAATGAGAAAAATAAATATCTCAATCGTTGGGACTGGTTTAATGGGCCTTCAACACATTAATGCTATAACAAAATCAAATAAAGCTAATCTACATTCAATTGTTGATATTAGTAAAAATGCTCTTAATTTATCGAAAAGATATAAAGTACCATTATATTCTCATGTAAGAGACCTTTTAAAAGCAAAAAATTTAGATGCAGTAATTATTGCAACACCTAATCAACTTCATGAAAAACATACAGTGAGTTTTTTAGAAAAAAAAATACCTGTTTTATTAGAAAAACCAATTGCAGATAATATAAAGTCAGCAAATAAAATTATTAAAAGTTCAAAAAAAAACAAAACAGCTTTATTGATAGGATATCATCGAAGACATAATTCGATTGTATTAAAAGTAAAAAAGATAATAGATTCAGGCAAATTGGGAAATATTGTTTCTGCAAATGTTTTATGCTGGCTTTATAAGCATAAAGAATATTACAAAGAAAAATGGAGAACAAGTAAAGGGGGGGGTCCTTTAGGGATTAATCTTGTTCATGACATTGACATGATTTGTTATTTGCTAGGTCCAATTCAATATGTTCAAGCTTTTACAACTAATAAAACTAGAAAATTTAAAGTTGAAGACACGGCAACAGTTAGTTTAATTTTTAAGTCGGGCGCATTATGCACTCTTAATATTTCCGACACCATTGTAGCTCCATGGAGTTATGAATTAACTGCAGGTGAAAATCCAGCCTATCCGACAACTAATCAGTCAGCTTATATGATTGGTGGAACTAAAGAATCTTTACAATTTCCAAATTTAAAAAATTGGTTTTACAAAAAAGAAAGAAGTTGGTGGAATAAGATATTAGCAAAAGATGATATTAAAAAAAAAGATGACAATACTCTTATTAACCAGATAAATCATTTTGCTGATGTGGTAACTAAAAAAATTAAACCAAAAGTAAATGGTAATGATGGTTTAGCTTCACTTAAAATTTTTGCGGCAATTACTAAAAGCGCAAGATGTGGAAAAAAAATTAGACTTTAACCTTATCTTTATTACCTTCTGTTCGAATAAATAATAATCCAAATATAATTATTCCAATCACACCTATAATTTTATTATAATCAAAAGGTACTCCGAAAATTAAGAAATTTACAATAGTAGACCATATTAATTGCGAATATTGAAAATTAGTGACAAATGATAAGTTAGATAATTGTATTGCATAAATTATTAATGAATGACTTATAAATCCTGCTACACCAAGTAATATTAAATAAAGCCAATAAATATTTTTTTCTAAAGGTACCCAATTAAAAGATATAAAAATACTAAAAATAATTGCTCCTAAAATTGAAGTATAAAAAATTGCAGCAAAAGGATCGTTGTCAGTCGATATAACTTTTGTAAAAAACTGATAAAGCGCCCAGCAAATAGGAGGCACAATCGGAAAAATTAAGTCTACACTAAATATTTTCATGCTTGGTCCTACTGCGTAGATAATTGAACCAAAACTTAGAAGCATTAACATTATTCCTTTAAAAGATAAAATATCTTTTAAAAAATATGCAGATAGCAATGAAACTATTAAGGGTGCAGAAAAGAAAACGACATATATATCTACTAAGTCAAATTTTTGTAAAGAATAAAACATGAATGTTGTGGCTGTCACCATCAATATGGATCTTATTATTTGCAGTTTGAAATTTTTTTTTAAATTTACTTTTGGTTTGAAGATTAAAAAAAATATAATTAGAGATATTAAATGAAAAAAAAATCTTCCCCAAATTGCTTGAGTAATTGGCATTACAGTTCCTAGGTATTTTGCTGTAGAGTCCATACAGACAAACATAAAAAAACCACCAGCAGCTAATAAAATTACATTAAATAAAGGGTTTTGTTGAGGCACAATGCAGATCTTTATTACATTACCACGCCTACTTGCCAAGGATTAAATTCCTCGTCACCGTAGCCGTTAATCTCACTTTTTGACTTATTTCCAGATGCTGTATTTACTATTAATTCAAATATTTTTTGTCCTACTTCTTCTATTTTTTCTTTACCTTCAGCGATGGTTCCGCAGTTGATGTCCATATCTTCTGACATTTTTTCATATATGGCTGAATTAGTTGAAAGTTTTAAACTTGGAACAGGTTTACATCCAAAACATGATCCTCTACCAGTAGTAAAACAAATAACATTTGCTCCTGATGCCACTTGACCAGTTACTGATACAGGGTCATAACCTGGAGAGTCCATAAAATTAAAACCTTTATTTTTTAGAGGCTCTGCATATAATAATACATCTTGAAGTACAGAGTTGCCTCCTTTAGCAACAGCTCCTAAAGATTTTTCTAAAATTGTAGTTAAACCTCCTTTTTTATTACCTGGTGCAGGATTGTTATCCATCGAACTATTATTGATTGAAGTATAATGTCTCCACCATTCAATTCTCTTAATTAACTTATCAGCAGTCTCTTGTGAGTTAGCTCTATTAATTAGCAAGTGTTCAGCTCCATATATTTCTGGTGTTTCAGCTAATATTGAACTACCACCTTTTTTAACTAAAAGATCTGCAGCAACACCTAATGCAGGGTTTGCAGTAATTCCAGAATATCCATCAGATCCACCACACTGTAATGCAAGATTTAGATGATTTACAGGCTGTGATGTTCTTTCTATTTTATTTGCTTCAGATAACAAATTTTTAATTTGAGAAAATACTTTATCCACAATTTTTTTTGTTCCACCTTCATCTTGAATTGTTAAAAAATGAATTCTATTATGTTTTTTGATAGACTCATCAAACAAGCTTACTTGAGCACATTCACAACCTAAACCAATTACAAAAACATGTGAAAAATTTGGGTGATTTTTAAATCCATCAATAGTTCTTTGAAACATTTGCATCCCCTCACTTTCTGTATTCATTCCACATCCAGTAGAATGAGTAATTGGAACTATTCCATCAATATTAGGGTAATCTTTTAAAATATTAGAATATTTAATTTTCTCAACAATCATTTTAGTAACGGTCGCAGAGCAATTTACTGTACTTACTAAACCGATATAATTTCTGGTAGCTACTTGTCCATTGTCTCTTAAAATTCCATTGAAGAAAGTATCTGCTTTTTCACTAACGATATTTTTTTTATCTGTAATTTTAAAATCTCTTTTGAATTCTCTAAATTCTAGATTATGTGAATGAACATGCTCTCCTGGCTTAATATCATTAAGAGCAAAACCTATTATTTGATCATATTTAATAATAGGATCTCCTTTATTGATAGATTTTAAGCAAACTTTATGACCAAAAGGTATAGGGTCTAGTGTACTAATTTCATGCCCTTCTATTTTAGTTTTTTCCGGAATAATAAATTGACTTACGCCTACGTTGTCATTTTGGTTTAAAACTATTAGATTATTCATATTTTTATTATATAGTTAATATTCTAAACAAACCATTATAAATAATTTATGTCATTAAAACGTAAAAAAAATTTAAGAAGTCAGAAATGGTTTAATAATCCAAAAGATCCTGAAATGACGGCTCTCTATTTAGAGCGATATCTGAATTATGGATTAACTAGAAAAGAATTACAATCTGGAAATCCTATAATTGGAATTGCTCAATCTGGAAGTGATCTTTCACCATGTAACAGACACTTTTTATCTTTAAGCAAAAGAATAAAAGATGGAATTAGAAGAGCCGGTGGTATTCCAATGGAGTTTCCAACCCATCCAATTCAAGAAACTGGCAAAAGACCTACTGCAATGTTAGATAGAAATCTTTCTTATTTATCTTTAGTCGAGGTTTTGTATGGCTATCCAATTGATGGAGTAATACTAACAACAGGTTGTGATAAAACAACTCCAGCAGCATTAATGGCTGCAGCAACAGTAAATATTCCTGCAATTGTTTTGTCAGGTGGGCCAATGTTAGATGGAATTTATAAAGGTAAGTTAGCCGGATCAGGTATGGTAGTTTGGGAAGCTAGAAAACTTTTAGCTAAAGGTGAAATTAATTATGAAGAATTTATGGATATGGTCGCATCATCAGCTCCATCCGTTGGTCATTGTAATACTATGGGTACTGCATCATCTATGAATTCAGTTGCTGAGGCACTAGGAATGTCTTTAACTGGTTGTGCTGTTATACCTGCACCATATAGAGAGCGAGAACAAATATCTTTTGAAACTGGTAAAAGAATTGTGGGAATGGTTAATGAAGACTTAACTCCATCTAAAATTATGACTCGTAAAGCATTTGAAAACGCTGTTGTTGTTGCAAGTGCAATTGGTGGCTCAAGTAACTGTACAGCTCATTTAAGTGCAATTGCAAAGCATATGGGAATTAAATTTAATTTATCTGATTGGCAAAAGATAGGACACAATATTCCACTTTTAGTCAATTGCCAACCAGCTGGAAAATATTTAATGGAAAGTTTTTATAGAGCAGGTGGAGTACCTGCTGTTATGAAAGAATTGATAAGAAATAAAAAAATTCACACTAATATAATGACTGTTACAGGAAAGACAGTGGGTAAAAATTTAAAAAGAAAAATAGATGTAGATCCTAAAGTAATTAAAAATTTCAAAAATAGTATGGAAGATAAAGCAGGGTTTTTAGTTATGAAAAGTAATTTTTTCTCATCAGCTATTATGAAAACTTCAGTAATCAGCAAAGAATTTAGAGATAGATATCTCTCTGATGCAAAAAAACCTAATGTTTTTAATGGTAAAACCGTTGTGTTTGAGGGGCCAGAGGACTATCATAAAAGAATTAATGATAAAAAGTTGAAAATAGATGAAAACTCTATTCTTATTATCAGAGGCTGTGGACCAGTTGGTTATCCAGGATCTGCCGAAGTAGTTAATATGCAACCACCTGATAGACTGTTAAAAAAAGGAATTGTACATTTACCAACTCTTGGAGACGGTAGACAAAGTGGTACCTCTGAAAGTCCATCAATTCTTCATGTTTCACCAGAATCTGCGGTAGGAGGTGATTTAGGGATTGTTAAAACAGGTGATAAAATGAAAATAGATTTAAATAAAAGAAGAGTAGATTTATTGATTTCTCAATCTGAATTTAAAAAAAGAAGAAAAAATAAAAAATTGTTTAAAGCAAACAACCAAACTCCATGGCAAGAAATTTTTAGAAATACAGTGAGCCAACTTGAAGATGGTGCTTGTATTAAATCGCGTGGAACATATTTAGATATTTCTAATAAAAAAGGTCTTCCAAGAAATTCTCATTAAAATGAAACCAAAAATACTAGTTACAAGAAAATTATCAGATAGAGCAGAGGAGAAATTAAACAAAAACTTTGATGTAACTCTTAATTTAAAAGATGAACCGATTGCAAATGATGATCTTATCAAGATGGCTAATGAATATGATGGAATTATTTCTACAGGCTTTGATAAAATTGGAGAAGAGTTTTTTAAAGATTTAAATGGAAGATTAAAAATTATAGCTCAGGTTGGAGTAGGCTACGATAATATCTCTGTTAAATCTGCTGAAAGTAAAAAAATTAAAGTTACTAATACACCAAATGTTTTAAATGATGCTGTTGCTGAAACAACTATTCTTTTGATTTTAGCTGCATCAAGAAGAATAGGTGAGGCTTATAATCTTGTAAGATCAGGAACATGGAAAGATCAAAAGCCAGATTTAACTAAATTTATGATTGGTAATTCAGTTACAGGTAAAACTCTCGGTATAATAGGATTGGGTCGTATTGGTAGAATGGCAGCTAAATGTGCAAAAGCATTTGGTATGAAAATAATTTATTATAATAGAAATAAGCTTTCAGAAGATTTAGAAGATGGAGCTAAATATTATTCAGATATAAACTCTATGATGCCAGTATGTGATTTTGTAAGTATTCACACCCCGGCTACGGCTGAGACTAAGCATATCTTGAATGCTACAACCATAGACTTATTACCTAAACATGCAGTAGTAATTAATACTTCAAGAGGATCAACCATTGACGATGACGCTCTGATTGATGCTTTACAAAAGAAAAAAATTTATGCAGCTGGGTTAGATGTATTTAATAATGAACCAAATTTAGATGAAAGATATATGAAATTAGATAATTGTTTTGTCTTACCACATGTTGGAAGTGCTACTCATGAAACCCGTTTAGCAATGAGCATGATGGCAGTTGATAATATTTATTGTTATTTTAATAATAAAAAATTAATTTCAGAAGTTGTTTAAATTACAACTATAAGTTGTTTATATAGTTAATATATATAATTGCTATACTTAATTTAAATTGCCGTTTAGTTTGATATTAAAAAACATTTATGATTAACTTCAATAATTAAAAACATAAACGAGAGGAAGATAATGTTAAAATTAATAACAAAAACTATAGCTGCAGTTGCTATAGCTTCAATCGCTTTATTAGGTTCTGCTTATGCAAAAACTTTAAAGATTGAAACTCACTTTACTGCTAGTTCACCAAATGGTGAAGTTGCAGCCCAATTCGCTAAAAATGTTGAATCATTTTCTGGCGGAAGTTTAAAAGTACAAATGTTTTACTCAGCTTCAGTAACAGGAAAATCTGCTGAAGTATTTAATTCTGCACAAACTGGAATTATTGACTGTGATATGACTGGAGCTGGTTACCAAACTGGTAAAAATGCTGCATTCCAATTCGCAGGTGACGTAATGGGTGGATATGATAACCCTTATCAACAATACGATTTCTTAAAGTTCCCAGGAGCTCAAGATGCTGTTGATGCACTTTATAACAAATATGGAATGACACTTATTGGTTGGTGGATACCTGGACATGAGTCTTTAATATCTAGCAAACCTATTCCAGATGTACCTTCAATCAAAGACTTTAAATTCAGATCACCTCCAGGAATGGAAAGTATGATCTTTAAAGCTTTAGGTGCTAAACCAATCGTAATGGATTTTGGTGAAGTTCCAACTGCTTTACAAACTGGTCTAATTGACGGTGCTGACTATTCTAGTTTAGCAACTAACTATGCAGGTGGACACTATGAGCAAAATAGATATGCTACATACCCAGGTTTCCACTCTATGCCAGCTGACCACTTAGCTTGTAATACCAAAGTTTGGAATAAGCTAAAACCTCATGAAAGAGGAGCAATGAAAGCTGGAATAGAAATTGCTGGTAGAACTATCACTAGTTTAGTTGAGAGAAAAAATGCAGAAGCAGTTAAAGCGCTACTTGCTGATGGTGTTACACTTCATGACTGGTCTAGAGAAGATAGACTAAAGTTCAGAAATGCTGCACTTAATGCTTGGCAGGAATGGAAAAAGAAATCTCCTGAAGCTGCTGCTCTTATAGATATACATACAGCTTACATGAAAGCTAACGGTATCCTATAATTATAAGCACATAATAAAATCTTGAAGGGCCTGAAAAGGCCCTTCTTTTTAATTTAAAATTTTTTAGCCTATGCTTGATAAATCATTGCAAGAACAAACTGAAAAAGTTGCAAGTAAAGATGATTTTCCAATAAATTGGGTTGATAGAATTAGTTTATTTTTAAGTCATACAATCAAATATTTAATCCCAATAATCGTACTTGTAATGATGTACGAAATTTTTATGAGATATATCATGGAAATGCCAACAATGTGGGTGAATGAATTATGTCTATGGCTGGCTGGAATTTGTTATTTAGTAGGCGGAATATATGCAACAAGATTAAGAAGTCATATCAGAATTGTTCTATTATATGACTATGTCAGTAGACCAACACAAAGAATTTTTGATTTAATTAGCACTATTATAATTGTTACGTTTGCAGCTGCCGTAATTTATGGTGGTCTTGAAGATGCGTATAGATCATTTATAAATTGGGAGAGATTTGCAACTTATTGGGATCCACCTATTCCTGCTACTATGAAGCCACTTACACTTATATGTGTATTTCTTATTGCGCTTCAATCTATAAATAATTTAATAATTGATTGGAAAAATCCAAAACAAAAACAATACGACCCCGCTAAAGATTTAGAATAAAATGGAATTTGAAATAGGTACACTCTCGATAATACTTTTGGTTGGATTATTAGCTCTTATTTCCATTGGTGTTCCAATGGGTTTTGCCTCAGGTTTTATGGGGGCTGTACTTGTATTTCTATATATTGGTGAACACGCTTTAGGTATTTTACTTTCAAGATATTATTCACTTGTTGTAACTTATTCTTTTTTATCAGTCCCTTTATTTATATTTATGGCCTCCTTGCTTGAGCGCTCGAATATAGCGAGAGATTTATATGATGCATTAAATGCTTGGTTGAGAAAAACAAGAGGTGGAGTAGGAGTAGTCACAGCAATAATGGCAACAATTATGGCTGCGATGAGTGGAATTATTGGAGGAGAAATAGTTTTATTAGGATTGATTGCACTGCCTCAAATGTTGAGATTGAAATATGATCAGGATATGTCCATTGGTATAATTTGTGCATCAGGATCACTTGGCACAATGATACCTCCTTCTATTGTTTTAATTATTTATGGATTAACAACAGAAACTTCAATTACAATGTTATTCCAAGAGGCGATAGTTCCAGGCTTGATGATTTCAGGTTTAATTATTAGTTACATTCTTATTCGAACAAGATTACAACCGCATCTTGCACCAATAAGCGACGAACCACCTTTAACTTTTAAAGAAAAAATGTCATATCTACCGGGTCTTTTACCTCCAATAGGAATAGTAATAATTGTTTTAGGTTCAATTTATTCTGGAATAACTGGTATCACTGAAGCAGCAGGTATGGGTGTAGTTGCTACATTAATTATAATATATGCAAGAAAAGAACTTACATGGTTTTTATTTAAAGATGCATTAATTAGAACATTCAAAGCTTCAGGAACAATTTTAACTATTACTTTTGGTGCAACAGTATTAGCAGGAGCTTACTCACTAGCAGGTGGACCAACTTATGTTGCTGAGACGATTTTAGCTTATGATTTAAGACCAATGTATTTAATTTTTATGATGCAATTGATGTTTTTGATAATGGGTGCTTTTATGGATTGGGTTGGAATTGTTTTATTAGCGATGCCAGTATTTTTACCAATAGTATTAGCTCTTGGCTTTGACCCTATATGGTTTGGAATTTTATTCTGTGTAAATATGCAGGTTTCTTTTTTAAGTCCGCCATTTGGCCCTGCTGCTTTCTATTTAAAATCTGTTGCACCACCTCATATATCATTAACAGATATTTTCAGAGGATTTGGTCCTTTTATAGTAATTCAGTTAATTGTTTTAGCATGTGTTATGTTCTTTCCAGAATTTACTACACAAAATTTCCACGAATTTATTCCCAAAAAATAAATGAGTAAAAAAATAGGTTTTATAGGCATAGGTTTGATGGGTCTACCTATGGCTAAAAACATATTAAAAGCTGGATATAACTTAAAAGTATTTAACAGAACAAAAAGTAAAGCAGAACCACTAAAAGAATATGGTGCTAAAATAACAAACACAATTCAAGATCTTGTTAAAGAGTGCGATATTGTAATAACAATGTTAACTGAAGATGTATCTGTTGATGATGTCATGAATAGCTCTGATTTTTTAGAAAATTTAAAATCAAAAGCTACAGTTATTGATATGAGTTCTGTAAAGCCATCTACAGCAACTAAACATGGAAATAATTTAAAAATTAAAAATATTAATTATTTAGATGCTCCTGTTTCTGGAGGAACTAATGGTGCTGAAGAAGCATCATTAGCTATAATGGCTGGAGGAGATCAAAAAGTTTTTGATAACGCATTTGATGTTTTAAAAACAATGGGTAATCCAACTTTAGTTGGCCCAGTAGGGAGTGGACAAGTTTCTAAATTAGCAAATCAAATTATAGTTGGGTTAACTATAGGTGCTGTGGCTGAAGCAATAACATTATGTGAAAAAGCTGGAGCAGATCCAAATAAAATGATTAAAGCTCTGTCAGGTGGTTGGGCAGATAGTAAAATTCTTCAAACACATGGAAAAAGAATGATCGAAAAAGATTTTACTCCAAAAGGTAGAACTTATACGCATTTAAAAGATATGAATAATATTTTGGATTGTGCAAATAGCTACAATACTCATTTACCTATTTCAAATTTAGTTAAAGAAATGTATAAAACTCTTGTTGAAAATGGACATGGAGAAACAGATCATAGTTCTTTGTACAAAGAAATTGAAAGGATAAATAAAAAATGAGCGGAAGATTAGAAGGTAAAAAAATTGTAGTAACTGCAGCTGGCCAAGGAATTGGAAAAGCTACCGCAATTGCTTTTCATAATGAAGGAGCAAATGTTATTGCAACAGACTTAAATGATAAAACCTTAGCTGATTTAAATAAAGAATATCCTAATATTAGAGTTAAAACACTAGACTCAACAGATAACAACGCAATTTTAGAATTTGTAAAAACTCTAGATAAAGTTGATGTATTATTTAATGCAGTAGGTTTTGTTCATCATGGAACTATACTTGACTGTGAAGAAAAAGATTGGGATTTTTCTTTTGATGTAAATATTAAATCTATGTATTTCATGTGTAAAGCAATATTACCTTTAATGGTTAAACAAAATGGTGGAAGTATAATTAATATTTCTTCAATAGCTTCAAGTTTAAAAGGTTTGCCTAATAGATTTGTTTATGGCGCATCAAAAGCAGCAATTATTGGTTTAACAAAATCAATTGCTTCAGATTTTGTAAAACAAAATATTAGATGTAATTCTATTGCTCCAGGCACAGTTTTTTCACCATCTTGGCAAGATAGAGTTAATCAAAGTCCTGATCCAGTTCAGGCGAAAAAAGATTTTATAGCTAGACAACCTATGGGAAGATTAGGCACTGCTGAAGAAATAGCGGCTATGGCAATTTATTTAGCTGGAGATGAATCTACATTTACAACTGGAAATACTTTTTCTGTTGATGGTGGAATGACAATTTAATTAATTTAAAAAAGGGAGATATATGAAATTATTAAGAGTTGGACCAAGAGGAAATGAAAAACCTGCGGCATTAGATAAAGACGGTAAAATTAGAGATATTAGTTCGCATATTACTGACTTAAACCCTGATAATGTTAATTTTAAAACTATATCAAAATTACAAGGTGCTGATTTATCATCACTTCCTGAATTATCTTCAAGTGATAGAATTGGTTCTTGCATAGTTAAACCAGGTAAATTTGTTGCAATAGGTTTAAATTATTCTGATCATGCTGCTGAAACTGGAGCCGAAGTACCATCTGAGCCAATTATGTTTATGAAAGCTACAAGTTGTATAACAGGACCTAATGATGATGTCGAAATTGTTTCTGGATCAAAAAAATTAGATTGGGAAGTGGAACTTGGAATTGTAATTGGTAAAGAAACAAAACATATTTCCGAAAGTCAATCACAAGATCATATTTTAGGATATTGTTTAGTAAACGATGTTAGTGAAAGAGAATGGCAAATTGAAAAAATGGGCCAGTGGGTTAAAGGAAAATCTCATGACACTTATGGTCCTATAGGCCCTTATTTAGTTACTAAAGATGAAATTACAGATATTAATAATCTAAAAATGAGCTTAGACGTAAATGGCAATAGGATGCAAACAGGTAATACAAGTACAATGATTTTTAATGTTGATATAATTGTATCTTATGTAAGTAAATTTATGTCGTTACAGCCTGGCGATATTATTACTACAGGAACACCTCCTGGAGTAGGTATGGGAATGAAACCTCAACAATTTTTAAAGGCTGGAGATACAATGAAATTATCAATAGAAAACTTAGGAGAGCAAAACTCGAAAGTAGTTGCTTTATAATTAATTGTGAAAATAACTTCTATTAAAAGTCATGTACTTAGATATGAGTTAGAGAAAGAACTAGGTTATTCGCAACAATACTATAAACATCGTACTGCTCATCTTGTAGAAGTTGAAACAGACGAAGGTATCACTGGATGGGGTGAATGCTTTGGTCCTGGCAATATTGCTTTAGCTAACAAATTTATAGTTGAAAAAGTAATTCAACCACTAATCATTGGAGAAGATCCTTTAAATAAAGAGTATATTTGGCATAAAGTTTATAATCTTTTAAGAGATAGTGGACAAAAAGGAATGCCAATTCAAGCATTATCAGGTGTTGATATTGCATTATGGGACATTCTAGGAAAAAAAACTAAAACTCCTCTTTATCAATTAGTTGGAGGTAAGTGCAACAATCAAATCCCTGTTTATGGTTATGGTATGATGTTACAAAAAAAATCTACATCAGAATTGATAGATTTATTTAAAGAAGAAGCCAAACAAATTAAATCTAAGAACTTTAAAGCAATGAAAATGAAGGTTGGATTAGGTCCAGTTGAAGATCTAAAGTTGGTTAAAGCTGTAAGAGATGTTATCGGAAAAGATTTTAAATTAATGGTAGATGCAAATCACGCTTATAACATAAATGATGCTTTATATGTTGGCAGAGGTTTAGATGAGCTTGATATATTTTGGTTTGAAGAGCCAGTAGCACCAGAAGATTATGATGGATATAGAGAGTTAAAACAAAAGCTAAATACAAATATTGCAGGTGGAGAAGCAGAATTTACAAAATATGGATGGAATGAATTAATTAAGAATAAATGTATTGATATAGCTCAACCAGAAGTTTGTGGATTAGGAGGTATTACAGAGTATTTAAAAGTTTCAGCACTAGCACAGGCAAATTTTATTCCAGTAGTAAATCATGTTTGGGGATCTGCAGTTAGTATAGCTGTTAATTTACATTTGTTAACAGCGCAACCTGATATGCCCGGAGGATTATTTCCTTCAAAATCAATGTTAGAATTTGATACCACAGAAAAGAATA
>QBXA01000005.1 GCA_003283905.1 Pelagibacteraceae bacterium AG-319-F18
GCTGATATTAAGCAATCACTTAAACATTTAAAGTAATCTTTAAATGTCTTCTGAAAAATTTATTAAAAATAAAACAGTCTTAATCACTCTAGTTTCAGCTTGTTTAATTGTCATAATTTCACTTGGTATTAGACAAACATTTGGAATGTTTTATTTTGATTTTTCAACTGATTTAGGAATAACCTTGTCTCAGTTTGGTTTTGCCTTAGGGCTTCAAATGTTTTTGTGGGGTGCTTTTGCTCCTTGGTTTGGTGTGATTACGGATAAATATGGTGGTCACATAGCTGTATTCATAGGTTTTATTTTTTATTTACTTGGTATTTTGATGTTGGTTTCAGAATACAACACAGGACTTTATTTTGTTACTGGTATTGGTGTTTTAATAGGTGTAGCACTTGGTGGAACTGCAATCAGTATTCCCGTTTCTGTAGTTGCAAAGCATTTTCCTCAGTCTAATAGAACTGCCGCTATTGGAATCGTTACCGCTGCTGGCTCATTTGGCTACTTTGTGTCTCCTGTATTTACAAGATATGCACTTGTTGAATACGGTTGGGAAAGCACACTTTTAATTTTTGCAGCTTTTATTTTTGCAGGTTTAATATTAGCTTTCTATTTAACTACTCCAAAAGATGTTGTTGGAGGAATAATCGATGATAAACAAACAGCAAGTGAAGCTCTTCAAGAAGCTTTTAAAAGTAAAAGTTTTATATATTTAACTTTAGGTTTTTTTGTATGTGGATGGCACATCGCTTTAGTAGCAACGCACATTCCAATTTATATCAATGACAGAGGTTTGCCTGAGTGGTGCACTGTAACAATTTTATCAATGATAGGCTTGTTTAATATTGCTGGTACATTAACATCAGGATATTTAGCTCAAAAATTTAGTAAAAAATTAATTTTGAGCAGTATTTATTTAGCAAGAGGTTTAGTTATAGCTATATTCATTTTTCTACCATCTAATCCTATCATAGCTGTGTTATTTGGCGTTACTTTTGGTTTTTTATGGCTTTCAACAGTCCCACCAACAATGGGGTTAGTTAGTTTCATTTTTGGAACTAAATACATCGGTTTATTATATGGAATAGTTTTCTTAAGCCATCAAGTAGGGTCTTTTCTAGGAGCTTATTTAGGTGGAGTATTTCATGATTTATATGGTTCGTATGATTATGCTTGGTATATATCTATTGTTCTATCAATTTTTGCAGGCTTGATACATTTACCAATAATAGAAAAACAAGTTCCAAGAATTCAAACAACTTAGAAAATTGAATAAAAAAAATTATTTAGACAACATCAGCAATTCAAAAAAACCTTTTATAATATATAAAAAAAATAAAGGTTTTGATCTTTTTACTGATTTTTCAAATAAGATAATTTTAAACAATCAAAATATTAGAAATTTTTTAAAACGAAAGTACGATTTAAAGAAAAAATATAAAAGCACAGATTTGTTAATAGGTTTTTTTGGATATGAATTATTAAATAATTTGATTGGAGTAAAAATACCTAGGCAAAAAAATATTAATTTTCCAAAAGGAATTTTTTACAAACCTGAAACAAAAATTAATTTGAAAGAAGATTTAATTTATGATTTTAAATCTACTCATAAAATAGATAGTAATTTTAAGATAAATATTAACCAAAAGTCATATACGAAAATTTTTGATAAATTTAAAAAAAAAATAAGATCTGGTGAAACATATCAAATAAAGATATGTACAAAATATAAAAACAAATCACAAATTGATCCTTTAGATTTTTTTTGTAGACTTACAAAAACCAATTTAGCTCCTGAGTCATTTATTATTAAAGATAAGAATTATTCTATTATAAGCTGTTCTCCTGAAAATTTAATTAACAAAAAAGGTTCCTCTATATCAACGAAACCAATAGCTGGTACTTTAAGAAAGACTAAAAAAATCAACAAAAGAAAAGCATTAAATTTTTTTAGAAACAATCTTAAAGAAACAAAAGAGCACAATATGATTGTTGATATGGAAAGAAATGATCTTTCAAGAATTTGTATTCCTGGCAGTGTAAAGTTAAAAAAAGAAAAATCTGTTGAGGAATATAAAGATCTTTATCACTATGTAAGTTTAATTTCTGGCAAACTTAGAAAAAAATTGGAAAATATAGATATTATAAAGGCCATGATGCCCGGCGGTTCTGTAATTGGTTGTCCAAAAATAAGTACCCTCAACCTTTTAAACAATCAGGAAAAAGAAAATAGAAATATATACACAGGCAGCTTTGGTTTTATAAAATTTAATGGCGATATGAGATTTAACATTATTATTAGATCAATATTAAATTATAAAAATATTTCTGAGATTTCAGTTGCATCGGGTGTTGTAATTGACAGTAATGCAAAACATGAATTTAATGAAAATTTTATCAAAGCGAAAGCATTAATAGATTTATATAAATGATATATGTAATTGATCATAAAGATTCCTTTACACATAATGTTGTTCACCAATTGTCATTATTTGATGATGTGGAGTGTGATAATTTTAGTGATATTGATAAATCAAAATTAAATCAAGCATCTACAATTGTTTTTTCTCCAGGACCAGGTTCACCTAAAAACTATCCATTAACTTCAAAGATTTATAAACAATTCAAAGGAAAAAAAAGAATATTAGGAGTTTGTCTCGGATTTCAGCAAATATTATTTAGTGAAGGTGCTGAAATAATTCAGCAAAACAAAATATACCATGGTTTTCAATCAGAAATATTAGTAAATAAATCAAGTAAATTATTTAATGCAGGAAGTAAATTTAAGGTTGGTCGTTATCACTCTTTGAAATTAAAAGAACCTTTCGAGGCAAAAAATTTTGACATAACGATGAGATGTGTTATTTCAGGTGTCGCGATGTCATTTGAAAACAACATTGATAAAATTTATGGATTTCAATTTCACCCTGAGTCATTTTTAACATTAAATGGTAAACTACTTATTAAAAAAATCTTATCAGCTTAAAGATCTTAAAGAAATTGAATTTAAAGATCTTTGGGGAGATCATGGTGTATTCACAACAATGTGGATATTTGACAATCCATCAAAAATTCTCTTTTTTAATGAACATATTAATAATCTAATTAAATCTTCTAAAGTTTACTCGATATTTAAAAAATCATTGAAATCAGATATTTTAAATTTATTAAAAGATAATTTAAAATCAAATACAAAGTATAATCACTTATTAAGAATTGCTGTTAATAAAAAAATTCTATCAATTTCATTAAGAAAACGTATCAAACCTAAATCAAATTTCGATTTAAAATTAGTAAATTTAAAAAGACAAAAACCTGAATTTAAAAATTTAAAATATAGAGAAATATTGAGATATTTAACAAAATTTGATAATTCAAAAGTAGACATTGGGTTATGCTCAAACAATAAAATTTTAGAAACCGGTACTTCTAATTTGTTTTTTATAAAAGACAATAAAGTTTTTTCACCAAAAAATAAATTTTATAAAGGTATCACTTATAAATTTTTTAAATCAAAAATAAAAAAAATTATTAAAAAAGATATTCTTGTTAATTCTTTAAAAGAGTTTGATGAAATTATTTTAATTGGGTCCGGGAAAGGAGTTACATCAGTAAAAACTATCAACCAGATAAAATGGAAAAGAAAAAGTTTAAAATTTTACAATATTTTTTTAAAACATTATAAAACTGCTGTTAACAAGTGCCAAAGATATAAGTAAATATTATGAGAGATCCCAATAATCCATGTTTATTTTGTAATTCAAAAATTAGTGGTATAGTTCATGAAAACGAGTTGGCTTATGCAAGTTATGATACGTATCCTGTATCTGAACACCACTGCCTAATAATTCCAAAAAGACATGTAATGGATTACTTTGAATTATCTAATGAGGAATTAATTGCGTGTAATGATTTGATTAAGATTGTCAAACAAGAAGTTATAGAAAAAGATAAAAGTATAAAAGCATTTAATGTTGGAACTAACGCCGGAAAAGCAGCAGGACAATCAATTATGCATTGTCACATTCATTTGATTCCAAGAAGAGAAGGTGATGTTGATAATCCTCAAGGAGGTGTAAGATCAGTAATAGCTAAAAAACAGCATTATAAACGTAAAATATAAATTATAGGTTGTTATTAAAGACACATTGACCAATAGTTTGGGTTGAACTATAGAATTAAGTAGATTAGAAAAACTTTTTAATTTTACTAAAAAAATTAACATAAGGGTAACATGCTAGGAACAAATCCATTCTCTATTTTAGCAGAAACTGTATCTCCAATATACATGCAGTCCTTTGTTGTTTTAATGGTACTATTAATAGTTGTTGGAACTCTTTTAGACATTATTCACAAAAAAAATGTTAAATATTTTTTTGAGAATGCAAAAAAAGCAAAACTATCCGCAACAAAAACTTTAAATACTACTGAAAAAATAACTGTTATTTCAAAAACTATTGTTAGTGATATAGCAACAACCTCTGAATTAGGAGCAGGAAAAAGAAGAGCAGCTCATTTATTAGGAATGTACGGTACAATTTTATTCTGGATTGGATCTGCAATAATGATTTTTTGCTACTCGAATTCATCTTCAGACACCCCATCTTTTTGGCCTTTCATTTGGCATGTTGGTGCTATAATGACAGTTATTGGAGGAGGTTGGTTTTGGTTTTTTTTAAGAGTAGATGTTTATTCAGAAGCACAACCTTGGTATAGAATTATTAAAGCAGATTTATTTGTACTTGCGCTTGTTGCTTCTTCTTTAACTGGTTTAATTTGGTCTTATTTACAATCTTTAAATTTAAATAATAGATGGGATGATAAAGTTTTTTTAGTTTTATTTATTGTATCAAATCTAATTCTATTTGGAGGAGTATATTGGTCAAAATTTGCACACATGTTTTATAAACAGGGAGCTGCAATACAAAAAAATTTAGCTGAAGCTGATGGATCTAGAGATAATTTACCTCCAGAAGCAGAAGCACCTAAACAGTTTGGATTAGGTATGAAAAGAGAAGAACCAAAACACTATTAATATGATAAAAGGAAATAAATAAAATTATGTCAACATTTGTATATATGACTAGATGTGATGGTTGTGGTCATTGCGTAGATATTTGTCCATCAGATATAATGCATATTGATGAAAATATTAGACGTGCAAAAAATATAGAACCAAATTTTTGTTGGGAATGTTATTCTTGTGTTAAAGCATGTCCAAATCATGCTATTGATGTTAGGGGATATGCAGACTTTGCTCCAATGGGACATAGTGTGAGAGTGAGACGCGAAGAAGAAAAAGGAACTATTTCGTGGAAAATTAAGTTCAGAAATGGAACTACTAAAGATTTTGTTTCACCAATTACAACTAAACCTTGGGGTAAATTTATTCCAAAACTTGCTGAAGGAGATAAACCTAATCAAGATGAAATAAATTCTCAAAGACTTTATTTAGAACCTGAGGGTTTAAACACTGAAAAAGAATTACCAACTGTTCCTAAAGATTCATTTAAAAAAGGAGTTTATTATTAATGGCTAAACATAAAACACATTACGAAGATTGCGATATTCTAGTTGTTGGTGGTGGTATGGCTGGAACTGGAGCTACTTTTGAAGCTAGGCACTGGGGTAGAGACATGAAAATTATTTGTGTTGAAAAAGCTAATATTGATAGAAGTGGAGCTGTTGCTCAAGGTCTTTATGCAATCAACTGCTACATGGGAATGCAATGGGATGAAAACCAACCTGAAGACCATGTAAGATATGCAAGAAATGACTTAATGGGAATGGTTAGAGAAGATTTAGGTTACGACATGGCTCGTCACGTAGATTCATCTGTTCATATGTTTGATGAATGGGGTCTTCCGATGATGAAAAATGAAGAAACTGGCAGATACCTTAGAGAAGGTAAATGGCAAATCATGATACATGGTGAAAGCTATAAGCCAATTGTTGCAGAAGCAGCAAAAAAATCAGCAGACAAAATTTATAACAGAATTATGATTACCCATCTATTAATGGATGAGTCCCAAGAAAACAGAGTAGGTGGTGCTGTTGGATTTAATATGAGAACAGGAGATTTTCATGTATTCAGAGCTAAAACAGTAATAGTTGCTGCTGGAGGAGCATCTCACATATTTAAACCAAGAGCTGTTGGTGAAGGAATGGGAAGAACTTGGTATGCACCTTGGAGTAATGGTTCAGCTTATGCTTTACCGATTGCAGCTGGAGCAAAAATGACACAAATGGAAAATAGAATTGTGTTATGTAGATTTAAAGATGGATATGGACCAGTTGGAGCATATTTTCTTCATTTAAAAACTTATACTCAAAACGCTAACGGCGAAAATTATGAGAAAAAATGGTACGACCAAACAAAAGAGCTAGTTGGTGAATATATTGATCACCATCCAACCCCAACTTGTTTGAGAAACCATGCTTTTATTCAAGAAACTATGGCTGGAGGTGGACCAATTCACATGGTTACAACTGAGGCTTTTCAAGACCCACATTTAGAAACTGTTGGTTGGGAAAATTTCTTAGGAATGACAGTTGGACAAGCAGTTGTTTGGGCATCTCAAAATATCGATCCAAAATATACAAATCCAGAATTAACAACATCTGAGCCATACGTAATGGGGTCACATGCTACTTGTTCAGGAGCTTGGGTAAGTGGTCCAGAAGATTTATCTCCACCAGAGTATTTCTGGGGATACAATAGAATGCTTACGATTGATGGATTGTTTGGAGCAGGTGATACAGTAGGTGGAAGTGCTCATAAATTTTCTTCAGGTTCATTCACTGAAGGTAGATTAGCCGCTAAAGCTGCAGTTAAATACATTGAAGATAAAAAAGCTGAAGGTTTGAAAGTATCAGACAAGCAATGTGAAGATTTTAAAACTAAAGTCTATAAACCTCTTGAAACATATACAGTTGCTCAAAATGAAATTACTGGTGGAACAGTATCTCCAAGCTATATTTCACCAATTCAAGGTCTTCAAAGACTCCAAAGAATTATGGATGAGTATGTAGGTGGAATTGCAACTAATTACATGACTAATGCTAATATGCTTAAAAGAGGTTTAGAGCTATTAGCCTGGTTAGAGGAAGATCTTGAAAATGTTGGAGCTGAAGATTATCACCAGCTAATGAGAGCTTGGGAGCTAAAACATAGAGCACTTACGTCACAGTGTGTAACAGAACACACGATGTTTAGGGAAGAGACTAGGTGGCCAGGATATTATTATAGAGGAGATCATATGAAATTAGACGATGATAACTGGCATTGTCTTACTGTTTCTAGAAGAGATCCTAAGACTGGCAAATTTAGTATGGAAAAAGTTCCCGTCTACCATATAGTGGATGAGAATGAGAAGAAAAAAGCTTCATAATTAAATCTTTAAGTTAGTAAAATGGATATTTTATCAAAAAATGATGATGAGATATATGAATTGGCCAAACCTATTTGGGACAATTTGGTAAAATCATCTAATCTCAAAGACTATGGTGGTTTTACTAAAGATTTTTCAACGCAAATGTTATTTGGTGCAAACGAAGTCGAGCTTGGTAAACAATGGGCTAATAATAAGATTATCACAAACTTAAAAGAAACATTTG
Source organism: Pelagibacteraceae bacterium AG-319-F18 (assembly GCA_003283905.1). Classification (GTDB taxonomy): domain Bacteria; phylum Pseudomonadota; class Alphaproteobacteria; order Pelagibacterales; family Pelagibacteraceae; genus Pelagibacter. Next base: position 7,618 of record QBXA01000005.1, read on the forward strand.
AGCCATTTGGATGCCTTAGAAGAGGTGTTCATGTAACAGTTTTGATAAAACAAACTAATAAAGAAATTTCAGGAGAATTTCTTGGTCGTCTAGTTCTAGGTGAGGAAGATGGAGCAGTTAAAGTCTTTGGTGCTACTATTTACTAGAAAATAAAAATTGATCTAAAATCAAATATTTATTTGACAAATAGCTTTACAGGTGTATTCACGGTTGTAATGCAACTTTCCAACGTAAAAATCATTGATAAAATATTAAGCTCTAAAATTGTTATTATTAAAACAGGTATATTTTTAAGTCTTGCTACTTACTGGAGTGTTATTTTAGTTGGAACTTTTATTACTTTTAATTAAGTTATTTTTTAATAACATTTAAAATCTTTATGGAAGTATTTTTACCAATCGCTCAAGTTTTTGTTAATCCAATTGAAATATTAATGCTTAGTGCAATAGTTGGAATTCTTTCAGGATTATTTGGTGTGGGCGGTGGATTTTTAATGACTCCATTTTTAATTTTTTTAGGTGTTCCTCCAGCTTATGCAGTTGCAAATGAAGCTAACAATATTCTTGCAACATCAGTATCTGGATCAACAACACATTATTTAAAAAATACCTTAGATTATAAATTAGGTATGATGATTGTAATCGGTGGTACTGTTGGTACAGCACTTGGTATTTATACTTTTACTTATTTTAAAGGGATTGGAAAAATAGATACAGTTATTTCTTTAGCGTACATGTATATTTTGGCAATTATCGGAACTTTGATGTTGGTAGAAAGTCTTGGTGAGATTGATAAAGCAAAAAGAAACCTTTTAGTCAAAAAAAAATTACATGTTCATTATTGGATACATGGTCTTCCTTTAAGGATGAGATTTCCAAAATCAAAATTATACGAAAGTATATTTACTCCAATTATAATAGGTTTACTTGTAGGATTCATAGCTGCTATCATGGGTATAGGAGGAGCTTTTATTTTAGTACCCGCTATGATTTATATTATTAAAATGCCAACTAAATTAGTTCCAGGCACTTCACTCTTTGTAACTATTTTTGTAAGCGTGATAGTTACTTTTCTTCACTCTTTTAATTATGGGTCTATAGATTTATTACTTGTGTTTATGTTGGTTGTTGGATCAATTGTAGGGGTTCAAATTGGTCAAAAACTTGGTGAAAAAATTGATAGCTCAGGACTAAAAGTATTACTTGCAATTTTATTATTGATTGTCGGCATAGCTATTGCTTACGACACTTTTTTTGCAGAACAAGTTTCGAACGATATAGTTAAAGTTTCAAATAAAGATCTTAACTTCTTTTCATTATTTATTTTAGAATTTTCTAACGATATGCCATTCTTTTATGGATTATTTTCAATTATGTTTGCAATTTTTCTAGGGGTTGGTGCTGCTTTTATCAGACGATTTTTTTCAAATTTAAGAAAAAAAATAATGTTAAAATCTTAAATTTACTAAATACTTTTTTTAAAGTATTGAAAATTAATAGGCACTCAATTAGATCTTATGCACTTCTGTATAGTTTAGTCATCACAAATTCTTTGTGACCTAAAGCTTCTGCACAAGTTAATCTTCCGTTAGCTACCCTTAAAGTTGTTTTAATTAATTCATCTCCAGCTTCAGATAAATTCATTTCTCTAGAAAGAATTTTAGAAACATCTAAATCAATATGTTCTTTCATATTAGCAGCTGTACTTGGGTTACCTGTTAATTTAACTACAGGTTCAATTGCATTACCAATAATATTTCCCTGTCCAGTTGGAAACAAATGAATGTTAAATCCTGCAGCAGCTTGTAAAGTTAAACATTCTCCAGCGGCAGAGGATGTGTCCATAAAGTATAGACCTGGACCCTTTTTGGGTTCCTCAGCTGGTGTTAATACATCAATAAATTTTCTTGATCCAATTTTTTGAAAATTACCAAAAGCTTTTTCCTCAATTGTTGTAAGACCACCTGCAATATTACCTGCTGTCGGTTGACTTTCTGAAAGATCATCAGTCGCTTCTTTAAGAATAAAATCATTATAATCACTCCAAGTTTTCATAAATTTTTTAGATGCTTCAGGAGTTGCCCCTCTTGTAGCGCAAACTTTTTCAGCTCCTGTAAGTTCTGATGTTTCACCAAAGCATAGGTGAACTCCTAATGGCTCTAATTTATCCATTAAATTTCCAACTGCAGGGTTAGCTGCCATACCAGAAGTAGTATCTGATTCACCACATTTTACTGAAATCCATAAATCACTTAGAGGACATTCTTCTCTTTGTTTTTCAGATGCCCACTGTGAAAATTCTTGTGCTTTTTGTGAAGCCTTCATTGTAGTTTTAATATCACCAGACCCTTCAATACTAAAACCTTCTACAGGTTTTCCTGTAGTTGCTATAGCATCAACAATTCTTTTAGTCCATTTTGGCTCTATACCAATAACAATTACTGCAGCAACATTTGGATTTTTACCTGTTCCAATCATAGTGTCAAAAAATAATTCTAAATCTGCACCAAACTGAAGTCTTCCATAAGCATGAGGTATTGCAAAAGTACCTTTAATATTATTTGCAACAGCTTCAGCGCATGCATTTGAAATGTCGTCAACTGGAAGAATGATTACGTGATTTCTAGTACCCGCTCTACCATTTTCTCTTTTATAACCTAAAAAACTTTTTGGAATTTCCATATTACTACCACTTCTTTGTTTTAACATTGTGAACATGTACGTGTTCACCTTTTTTAATTGATTTAACCACTTTTCCTATGTCATGACCATATTTAAGGATTGTGTCACCCTCGTTTAGATCAATCATAGCAATTTTATGCCCTAAAGGAATTTCATCTAAAGATTGAATCTTTGTAGAACTATCATCTTCCATTATCCAGCAAGCACAGTCTTGTTTTGGAGTGATTTTTTCAATAACAACTACTCCTACGTTATCTTTTTTATCATGAATTATAATATCTGTAGCCATATTTATTGTGTCGATTTGTTTGTTTGAAATTTGTAAAATCTTATATATTAATCGCAAAAATTAACAAACGAATTTTAAAATAGTTTTAAATTTATACTTTAGAGAGGTTTCAGTTTTATGACAAAAATGACAACAGAAGAGGCTTTTGTAAAAGTTTTACAAATGCACGGTATTGAACACGCATTCGGAATTATTGGTTCAGCCTTTATGCCAATTTCAGATATTTTTCCTGATGCAGGAATAACTTTCTGGGATGTTGCTCATGAAACTAATGGTGGATTAATTGCTGACGGTTATACAAGAGCTACCGGAAAAATGTCAATGGTAGTTGCACAAAATGGTCCAGGAATTACAGGTTTGGTAACACCAATTAAAACCGCATACTGGAATCATACTCCGCTTTTATTAGTAACTCCTCAAGCTGCAAATAAAACTATGGGACAAGGCGGTTTTCAAGAAGTTGAACAAATGAATTTATTTAAAGATATGGTTTGCTACCAGGAAGAAGTTAGAGATCCTTCAAGAATGGCAGAAGTATTAAATAGAGTTATTGAAAAAGCAATAAGAGGATCAGCCCCAGCACAAATAAATGTACCAAGAGATTATTGGACACAAGTTATTGATATTGACCTTCCTCCTATTGTAAGACTAGAAAAGCAAGCAGGTGGAGTTGATGCAATTAAAAAAGCAGCTGACTTATTATCTAACGCAAAGTTTCCAGTTATATTATCTGGTGCTGGAGTTGTGATCGGTGACGCTATTGAAAATTGTAAAAAACTTGCTGAAAAATTAGATGCACCAGTTTGTTCTGGTTATCAACATAATGATAGTTTTCCTGGAAGTCATCCTTTGGCAGCTGGTCCTTTAGGTTATAATGGTTCAAAAGCTGGGATGGAATTAATTAAACAAGCTGATGTAGTTTTAGCATTAGGAACAAGATTAAATCCTTTCTCAACATTGCCAGGATATGGAATGGATTACTGGCCAAAAGAAGCAAGTATCATTCAAGTTGATATGAATTCAGATCGTATTGGTCTAACAAAAAAAGTTACTGTTGGTATTTGTGGCGATGCTAAATTAGTTGCTCAACAATTACTTGCTCAACTTTCACCAACAGCAGGTGATACTGATAGACAAAAAAGAAAAGATATTATTCATCAAACTAAATCTGCTTGGTTACAAAAATTATCAAGTTTAGATCATGAAGATGATGACGAAGGTACAGTTTGGAATAAAGAAGCAAGAGAAAGAGATTCTGATAGAATGTCACCAAGACAAGCTTGGAGAGCCATTCAATCAGGAATGCCTGAGGAAGCAATTATTTCTAGTGATATTGGAAATAATTGTGCAATTGGAAATGCTTATCCTACATTTGAAAAAGGAAGAAAATATTTAGCACCAGGATTGTTTGGTCCATGCGGATATGGTTTTCCTTCAATCTTAGGAGCTAAAATTGGTTGTCCAGATACTCCAGTAATTGGTTTTGCTGGTGATGGTGCTTTTGGTATCAGTATGAACGAGATGAGCTCTTGCGCTAGAGAAGAATGGCCTTCAATTGCAATGGTTATCTTTAGAAATTATCAATGGGGAGCTGAAAAAAGAAATTCTATTCTTTGGTTTGATGATAATTTTGTTGGCACTGAATTAGATCCAGAATTAAGTTATGCAAAAGTAGCTGATGCATGTGGTCTTAAAGGTGTAACTGTTAGAACAATGGAAGAAACCACTAATGCTATAAAACAATCTTGTGAAGATCAAAAGAAAGGAATTACAACATTTATTGAAGTAATTCTTAACCAAGAACTTGGTGAACCATTTAGAAGAGATGCTATGAAAAAACCAGTTAAAGTAGCTGGTATCAATAAAGCAGATATGAAGAAGCAACCTTCTTTAAATTCTTAAGATCTTTAAAATATTAAACAATTATCGTAAGGTCACTTCATGGAAGTGATTAATGATAATGGGTGTAGTTGGATTAAAGATTTAACTCCTCGTACAAATGTTAAAACTCTTAAGTCTAACGAAGATTGTGACTGGCTAATAATTGGGGCGGGTTATACAGGTTTATCTGCAACAAGAAAATTAGATCAATTATATCCAAATCAAAAAATTATATTAGTAGATGCTCAGTTAGCAGGTGAGGGGGCAAGTAGCAGAAATTCAGGTTATCTAGTTGATACCACTCTAAATGATGGATTCACTTCAAATAAAGAATTAGAAAATTATAAAAAAAAAGCTGATATTTATGATTTGGGGATAAAAATTGTAAAAAAATTTATTAATGAACATCAGGTAGATTGCGATTGGAACGAATGTGGAAAATTTTTTGCATCCTCAAAACCAGAAGATGAAAAGATTTTAGTAAATTTTTCCAATACACTCTCTCAATTAGGTTTTGAACATAATTTATTGAAAAGAGAAGATTTATCAAAAAGACTAGGAACTAATTTTTATAATATTGCTCTTCATACAAGAGGAGGAATTTTATTACATCCTGGTAAACTTGTTAGATCAATGATTGACGTGTTACCTAGTAACGTGTGTTTATATGAAAATTCATGTTTAATAAATTGGAATAAGAACAAAGATTTTATTTCATGTAATTTTAAAAATGGAAAAATAAATGCTAAGAAAATTATCTTTGCTACGAATGGTTTTTTTAAATCTTTAGGGATTAAATCTAACTATAATTTTCCAATTACTTTAACTGCAAGCATGACAAGATCATTAACTGATGAAGAATTTAAATCTATTGGTGAGCCAAAAGAATGGGGTGTATTACCAGTAAGACCGATGGGAGCAACAATTAGAATGACTAAAGATAGAAGAATTTTGATTAGAAATACTGCTGAAGTTTACAATCCATTTAAAATGTCTAAGTCAAATTTAGAAAAAAGATCGATAAATCAAAGAATTGGAATAAAAAAAAGATTTCCACAATTACCAAATGATATTATTCAATCAACATGGTCAGGAATTGTATCAAGAACAAGAAATAGCTCTCAAATATTTGAAAAAATTGATACCAATATTTTTGCTGCAGGTTGTTATAATGGCTCAGGTATAGGTGTTGGAATCTTATTTGGAGAACAAATTGCTCTAAAAGCAAATAATGAAAATACAAAAGAAATAGAAACTATTGAAGCTAGAAATAAACCAACTTTGTTACCACCAGAACCGTTTTTGAATTTAGGTGTTAAAATGAGATTATTTTATGAAAGGATTAGAGCACGATCAGAAATTTAAAAAATTTACTTATTAGACTTGTTCAATAAACTTTATTAGATAAAATAATAGATAAAATTTAAAGAACTACTAAGTCCAACTTTTGTTTACCTAAACGTTCATTACCATTCTCAGTAACTAAATAAGTTTCACCCAAATTCATCGCTAAATTGCTATCTGAGTCCATGAGTATCATATGCATAAAGAAGACATTACCTGGCTGTATGATGTAGGGATTGCCCGTGTAAAGCATTGGCCAATCCATCCAATTAGGAGAAAAAGTTGAACCCAAAGAATAGCCACAGGCATTCATTCTTGCTTTATTAAAACCTAAATTATCAAAAGTTTTTGCGTGAACATCAAATACTTCTCCAGCTGTTTTTCCAGGAACTAAAGTTTCTACACAATTTGTTAATGCTTCAATACATGCTTCATGCATTTGAGAATGTTTAAGATCAGCTTTTCCAATAGGGATAGTTCTAAACATTGCAGAGTGATAGTGTTTGAAAGTACCAGCCCATTCTAAACTTAGTTGATCTGTATTTGATAAGTTTCTTTTTTCAGCTTGGTATCTACAGAGTAGGGCATTATCTCCAGAGCCAATGATATATTCATTAGCAGGATAATCGCCACCACCTTCAAGAACAGCTTTTTGCATTTCTGCTAAAATTTTTGCTTCGCTTACACCTGCTTTTGTGTATTTCCAAGCTTGATCTAGCGCTTTATCAGCTAATTCAGCAGCTTTTCTAACGTATACTAATTCTTCGTTAGATTTTATTACTCTTAATTTTGTAATCAATTCTGATTGATCTTCAGCTTTACAGTAATTTTCTAAAGATTTGTTTAATCTTAAAGCGTTACGTCCTGTCATTCCGTAAGCTTCATATTCAATCCCAATATTTTTATTTATTAAATCAAGTTCATTTAAAATTTTTTTAAGATCATCTGTTGGATTTATTCCATCTTTATCAACCCAAATTCTTATATCTTTAATATTAGAAGTATTCTGAGCTTGTCTTAAATCAGGCGCACGAGTTAACAAAATAATATTTCCATTTTTATCTAGTATTAGAGTCTGAAAAAAAACATAACCAAATGTATCGTAACCAGTCAGCCAATACATTGATTCTTGTCTAAACATTAAAAGAGCATCTAAGTTTTGTTCTTTCATAGATTTTAAAACATCTTGTTTTCTTTTAGATAATTCTTCTTTACTAAAATGAAGTGCCATAAAGAGACTATTATTTTAATACTGACATTGGATCAAGTCTAGTTTGAAACCAATTAATTCTAAAATCAAGATGTGGTCCAGTTGATCTACCAGTTGATCCAACAGTTCCTATTATATCTCCTTGATTTATTTGATCGCCTACTGAAACTAAAACATTTTCAAGATGAGAATATATCGTTGAAATACCATGCCCATGATCTATTATAATTGTACCACCTGTATAATACAAATCATCTTCAGCCAATGTTATTACTCCAGTCGCGGAGGATTTAATCATTGTTCCTTGTTTTGCAGCTATATCAATTCCATAATGAGGCCATTTAGGTTTGCCGTTTAATATTCTTTGACTGCCGTAGACACCACTAATTATACCTTCTACAGGCATAATAAATTTTTCTTTAAAGAAAAGTAGATCTGAATTGATAGCTCTTGCTTCACCAATTGCATTATTTTCTTTTTTAATTCTTTTATATACTGATTCAGGTGGAGTTACCTTGCTTTCCTCAAGTCCGTCAATTCTTTGAATATTGTATTTTCTCTTTAAAACTTTTTTTATTATCTTTGATTTTTTATCATTTATAATTTTAGTAAAAGTTAAATCGAATTTTCTATCTCTATCAATTCCAAAAACAAAAAAACCATCTTTAGATACTTTCACTTCTTTTTTTTCGACAATAATTTTTGCATCAGGATCAGTTTTTCCCAAGATAAAATGACCTTGTATAAATTTTCCTTGAAACTCTATTGCGTTAACTTGTGATGCTGTGAAAAAGAATAATACTAAAAGAAATCTATAAATTATTGAGCTGTCCATCCACCGTCTATTACTATTGATGTTCCAGTTATCATCGAAGAAGCTGAAGATGCTAAAAAGCAAACTGTTGTTGCTATATCGCTTTCTGTTGCAGCTTTTCCTAATGGAATATTACCTAAAGCAAGTTTTTTAAATTCTTTGTTTTTAAAGAAATTTTTAACCATTGGAGTTTCCACAAAGGTTGGAGCTACAGAGTTAACTCTGATATTTTTCTTTGCTAATTCAACACCCATACCTTTAGTTAATCCTTCAATTCCAAATTTTGTCATATTGTATACATTTCTTCCACTCATACCCACATGACCTAACTGAGAAGACATATTAATTATTGAACCTGGTCTTTTCTTATTTTTTAACATCTTTTTAACTACAAGTTGAGCAACATTGAAAGCAGCTTTAAGGTTAAGATCAACTAAGTAGTTCATACTTTTTTGTTTAATTTTTTCAAAAGGCTCTGGAATATTAGTTCCTGCATTATTTACTAACACATCTATAATCTTAATTTTATCTATCTTTTTTTTTAAATCCTCATAATTCATCACATCACATGGAACTTTAATAATTTTACCTTTAATTCTTTTTATTAGTTTTTCTAATTTATCTAAATCTGATGATGTTCTGCTTAGTGCAATTACTGTTGCACCAGCTTCAGCTAACGCTATCGAACAAGCTCTTCCCAAACCTTTGCCAGCTCCTGTTACTAGAGCATATTTATTCTTTAAATTTATTTTTTGTAAGTACATTTTATAAAAATAGTTTTATATCAGTATATATCAAGTCTATTGCAACTATAAGTATAGCAACTAAACCTATCCAAGCTATCCATTTATATTTTTTATCCAATTAGAAATTAAAGTTGCTGCCGTAGCCATTAATATTATTGATAAAACTAAGCCAAAAATTAAAAGAATATAGTGATCTTTTGCAGCACCAGCTACTCCTAACACGTTATCTAAACTCATGCTAACATCGGCAATAATTACAGTCGTAATTGCTTTAAAAAAACTTGAATTATCAACTTTAATTTTATTTTCTTCGTTAGATTGGTTTTGAACTACATCTACATATAACTTGTAGCAAATATATAAAAGTAGCAAACCTCCTATTAATCGAATACCTGTAATTTGAAGCAAATAAGCTGTAATTAATGTAAATAATATTCTTAAAATAACTGCTGCACCAATTCCCCAAAAGATTATTTTTTTTCTTTGATCTAAAGGAAATTGAGAGGCTACCATTCCAATAATTATTGCATTATCACCAGCCAATACCAAATCAATGAATACAATTTGAAAAAAAATTAAAACTTGTTCTGTCATGCTTTGCTATCCTCAATTATCATATCTGAAGCTTTTTCTGCAATCATAATTGTTGGCGCATTTGTATTTCCTGAAGTAATACTAGGCATTACAGAAGCATCAACTATCCTTAAATTTTCTAGTCCATGAGCAATGCATCTATCATTTACAACAGCATTATCATCATTTCCCATTCTGCAGGTGCTTACAGGATGAAATATAGTATTAGCAAATTTACCAGCTTCTTTAGCTAAAGTTTCATTATCAGTAATATTTATCCCAGGTCTTAATTCTTCTGGGTGATAATCTTTATAAGCTTTAGAATTCATAACAATATTACGAACAATTTTTAAAGATTTTCCTGCTATTTCTCTATCTTCATCTGTTGATAAATAATTCATTTTTATTTTCGGTGGAACTCTTGTATCGGGAGATTTTAATTCTATAGAACCTCTACTAGTTGGTCTTACATTTGTTATAGTTGGAGTAAAACCAGGAAATTTATGAAGAGAAGATTTACCTAAATAATCTGTGCTTGCTGGAGAAACGTGAAATTGTAAATTTGGAGTTTCTAAATGAGAATCACTTTTAATAAAACCACACAAATAACTAGCCCCAACTGTCAAAGGTCCTTTTCTAAATAAAAAGAAATTTAATCCAGTAATAATTTTTTTGGAAATACTATAATAGATGTCATTTAAAGTTTCTAAATTTTTTACTTTATAAACAGGTCTAAGCATTAAATGATCAGTAAGATTTCTTCCTATTCCTTGATGATCTTTAATGACATTAATATTATTATTTTTTAAAAGTTCTCCAGGACCAATACCTGAAGCTTGCAAAATATGAGGAGAACCAATAGTACCTGCACTTAAAATTATTTCTTTATTTGCTTTAACTGAGATTAAATTATTATTTATCCAATAGTTAACATTTGTTGCTTTATTGTTTTCAAAATCAATATTTTTTATATGAGCCTTTGTAATAATTTTTAAATTTTTTCTATTTTTTACTGGGTTTAAATAACCAACAGCAGTACTACATCTAAAACCATTTTTAACAGTAAGAGGAAAATATCCCATACCTTCATTGTTACCACTGTTAAAATCTTCAGTATTTTTATAACCAAACTCTTCTGCGGCTTCTAAAAATAAATCTAAAACTTTAAAAGTTGATCTTATTTTTTCAACTTTTATTGGTCCACCTGATCCGTGAAACTCATTTTCACCAAATTGAAAATCTTCAGATTTTTTAAAATAAGGAAGAACATCTTTCCATGACCAACCTACGTTTCCAAGTTGCCTCCAATAATTGTAATCGTTAGATTGACCTCTAATATAAAGCATTCCATTGATTGAAGAACTGCCACCCAATGTTTTTCCTCTTGGATAAACCATCTGTCTATTATCACAATTAGCTTCATTTTCAGTATTAAAACACCAATCAGTTTTAGGATTGTGCATTGTTTTAAAATACCCACCAGGTATATGTATCCATGGATTGTTATCTTTTCCTCCAGCTTCTAAAAGAAGAACTTTATTATTTGGATTGGAAGACAATCTATTTGCTAAAACACAACCTGCAGAACCAGCGCCAATAATTATAAAATCAAAATTTTCCATTTTAAAAGTCTTATAAATTATTTTAAATTATTAAGCTATTTAAAGGTTTTTTTAAAAAAAAATATCTTATTTCTTGCTTGTATCTCAAAGATAATTTTGCAAGTATGCCGTTCGTTAAATTTAACAATAAAGAGGGAAAATAATGAAAAAAGTCGTTTCAATGCTATTTGCGGTCACTCTTGTTTTTGGTTTTATATCAAATGCAAACGCTGCAAAAACATTTAAATGTCAGACAGTTTTAAACGCAAAAGGTGACGAAGTTATTATGCTTAAAGACTTTACTGACACAGTTACTAAATTAACAGGTGGTTCATTAAAATTCGAAATTATGCCAGCGGGTACAGTTGTAGGAGTTAAAGAAACTCTTGATGCTGTTGACAAAGGTTTAATTGATTGTGGATTTGCTTGGACTCACTATTGGTCAGGTGAACACCCAGCTGCAATGTTATTTGGATCTCCAGTAGCAGGTGCAGGTGTTGGTATAGATAATATTGCATTCTTATCTTGGTTCTTATCAGGTGGTGGAGAACAACTTTATGATCAACTTTGGAAAGAAATGAAAAGAGACATCAAAGGTTTCATGCTTCAACCAGTTGGACCAGAAGCTTTAGGATGGTTTCCAGAGCCAATCAAAAACATGGATGATTTCAGAAAATTGAAATTCAGAACTCCTCCAGGAATTCCAGGACAAACTTATAAAGATATCGGAATTGCATCAGTTGCTATGGGCGGTGGAGATATTCTTCCAGCACTTGAAGCAGGAACTATTGATGCTGCTGAATGGTGTTGTCCTAAGCCTGACATGGTTTTTGGTTTCCAAAAAGTTCTTAAACATTACTACTTACAAGGTTTACACCAAGTAGTGGTTAATGCTGACTTTTATATAAATGGAACTAAATACAACAAATTAAGTGAGCATGAGAAAACTTCTTTAAAAGTTGCAGCAGATGCTTCATTAATGAAATCTTTAGCAAGAAGAATTCTTGTAAACGGAGAAGCATTACATGAATTGACTACTAAACATGGTGTTCAATTACATGATACTCCTAAAGATTACTTTGTTGAGTACATGGCAGCAGCTAATGCTACTTTAAATAAAAATGCAGAAAAAAATGCATTTTTCAAAAAAGTATGGGACTCTCAGAAAAAATTTGCTGATACAGCAGTTCCTTTCTGGGCAGGTGCTCAAATGTCAAATGCGCAGCTAGGTATGGCTCACGCAGCGACATTAAAGTAGTATATAGGTAATAAATAATTATAACTAAAGCGATCTTAACAGGTCGCTTTAGTTTTTTTTTAAGAGAATTTTTTATGTCAAATGAACCAACCAAATTAGATATTTCAGATGAAATGATTGCCGAAAGGCGTGGTGGTTCAGGCAAAATGCCAGATGATATGCCAAGATGGATGGCATTAACAATTACAAGAATTGATTTATTTAGTAAATGGGTTGGAAATATTGTTTGCTGGATAACAGTCCCTTTAATCCTAGGTATGGTTTATGAAGTTTTTGCAAGAAAATTATTTCTTGCACCAACTATTTGGGCCTATGATATGAGTAGATTTTTTTATGGGGCCTTATTTATGTTGGGAGCTGGATATGCATTATCTAAAGGTGTTCATATAAGAGCAGATTTTTTATATAGAAATTTTAAAATAAAAACACAAGGTATGATTGATTTTTGGTTATATCTTTTGTTTTATTTTCCGGGATTAATTGTTTTCTTGTATATGACGGCTGGATTTGTTCAGGAGTCAATTATGAGAGGTGAAAAAGGTATGGATACAACTTGGATGCCTTATATGTGGCCAATAAAAACATGTTTGTTAATTGGAATTATATTTTTACTAATTCAAGGAATTTCTGAATTATTAAAAAGTTATTGGGCTTCGACTAAATCCCAGTGGCCTGGAGAAGAATAATGTTAGCAGAATTCATCGATCCAGCAATTTTAGGCTTTATTTTGATTGGTGTTATGTTGTTTTCTATATTTATTGGTTTTCCAATATCTTTTACTTTGATATTTTTAGGTTTTGTTTTTGGATACTTAGGTTTTGGAAAATTAGTATTTTATTTAATGACCTTGCAGTTTTCGATGGTCATGACCGAACAAACTCTCGCGGCTGTCCCACTCTTTGTATTTATGGGAATTATGATGGAACAAGCTGGTTTAATGGAAAGATTATTTTCAGCATTTCAATTAATGCTAGCTAAAGTTAGAGGATCTTTATATTACGCAGTTTTATTTGTTTCTGTAGTATTTGCTGCAGCAACTGGAATAGTTGGTGCTTCTGTAACAATACTTGGAATTATGGCAGCTAAATCTATGAATAAATCTGGTTATAATGTTCGTTTGGCAGCCGGAACAATTACAGCTGGTGGTACTTTAGGAATTTTAATTCCACCAAGCATTATGCTTGTTGTAATGGGACCTATTATGGAAATTCCAGTTATAGATTTATTTGCTGCAGCGATTATACCAGGAATTCTTTTAGCAACACTATATGCAGGTTATGTAACTATAAGATGTTGGATGGATCCAAGTTTAGGACCAGTTTTACCTCCTGAATTACGAGCCTCTAGTATGACAGCTGTCTGGAAAGAGTTTTTTATTGGATTAGTTCCACCAGCTTTATTAGTATTTGCTGCACTTGGAAGTATTTTGTTTGGTTTTGCAACCCCTACAGAAGCAGCAGGATGTGGTGCTATGGGCTCATTACTTTTAGCTTTAGGATATAAAAAATTAACTCTTAAAAAGCTGCAAGGTGCATTGGTTAAAACTTTAGAAATTTCTGCTTTAATAATGGTTTTAGTTGCAGCATCTAATTTTTTTGGAGCAGTTTTTTCAAGACTTGGAACACCAATGTTATTAACTGATTTTTTGTTAGGTCTTGAAATGAATAAATATGTAATTTTAGCCATCATAATGGCAATGATTTTTTTATTAGGTTGGCCTTTAGAATGGGTTCCAATAGTGATGATTATTGTTCCTATAATCTTACCTTTGGTAGAAGCCTTAGAATTTAATCTAACATGGTTTGCTATTTTAGTCGCAGTAAATCTCCAGACCGCCTGGCTCTCACCTCCAGTTGCGCTATCAGCTTACTTTTTAAAAGGTGTAGTTCCAGAGTGGGATCTAAAAGATATATACTATGGAATGATGCAATTTATGGTAATTCAAGTAATTGGACTAATTCTAATAATTTCATTCCCTAAAATTGCTTTATGGCTACCAACCTATCTTTATGGACAGTAGAAATTATTAGTTTAATATAATTTTTAGTGAATCAGCCAAAAGTTAAATACTCTCTATCAAACTGGGATCTTGTTACTGTTAATCCAAATTATAAAACTTGGAATTGGAAAGATATTTTTTGTTTTTGGGGGGTAAATGTTCAGAGTATAATTGGTTTTTCTATAATTGCTTCGCTTTATACAATTTACAATCTTAACACTTTTATTGTTTTTATTGGGACCATTTTAGGCTCAATATTAGTTTATTTCTTTTCCAATTTAATTGGTAAACCATCTCAAAAATTTGGCTTACCTTTTTCTGTTCTTTTAAGATCTTCTTTGGGATTTAGAGGAGCTAAGTTTTTTGGACTTTTAAGAAGTATCGTTGGAATTTTTATGTTTGGTATTCAAACATATTTTTTATCAAAAGCTATAGGTTATCTTATAAGAATTTCAATTTTTTCAATTGATAACTCTTTTTTAGAACAAGAAATATTTCTTACTTTTTTATTAGGATTAAACATTATTGACTGGATATCATTTAGTATCGTTATAATTTTTCAAGCGATGATGTTTAGCGTTGGCATTCAATTTAATAAAAAGTTGATTAATGCTTCAGCTATTACAGTTTATTTAGGAATGATTTTATTTTTCTTTGTTGTATTTTTAACTGATGTAAAGATTACAATACAAGCATTTACTGAAATTTTAAATTTTGGAAATATTTTAGATATCAATAACTTGTCTCCAATATTAACTGTAACAGGCACAATATTTGCATATTTTTCAATCATAATAATTAGTTTTGGAGATTATTCTCGATATGTAAAAGATGAACAAAATTTAAAAAAAGGAAATTTAAGTTTAATCTTAAATTTAATTATATTTTCTTTTTTCGCAGTTTTTATTGTTGTTGGCTCTGATGTTTTTTTAAATCAAAAATTTGGAAATTTAGAAAGAATTTTCACTAATCCAACAGATATAATTGGAAAATTTGATAATTTACAAATTACAATTGTTGTTCTTTTTTTTATTATAGTCGCGTCAGCTTCGACTAATTTGGTAGCTAATTTTATTCCTTCTCAGTACTCACTTATTAATTTTTTACCACAGACACTTACTTTAAAAAGTGCTAGTTATATAATATCAACTATTGGCTTCTTAATCGGAATATTTTGGTTTACATTGTTAAGTCAAATCGGAATTTTGTCTTTCATAGATACTTTTGGCTCTTTTTTTGGTCCTATATTTGGATTAATGATTACAGACTATTATCTGATAAAAAAAAGTATTATAAGTAATAAAGATATTTACTCAGTAGAAAATGAGAGTATTTACTATTATTCAAAAGGATGGCATATCAAAGGTGTTTATTCTTTGATTTTAGGATTTATTTTTTCAGCATCAACAATTTGGAACCCTAATTTGATGTTCTTACAATCATATGCTTGGATAATAGGTGCAATTGTTTCTTCAATAACTTACTATCTCCTAGCAAGAAAATAAAATGAAAGCTTTGGTCTATACTGGCGTTCAAGAATTAACATATAGAGAAGAAAAAAATCCTATAGAAAAAGACGGAGAAAGTATTCTTGAAGTTCAAGCATCCGGTATTTGTGGTTCAGACATGCATGCGTATCACGGCAAAGATGAAAGAAGAGTTCCACCATTAATTTTGGGCCACGAAGTAAGTGGAAAAATAATTAATGGTAAATTTAAAGATAAAACTGCAGTTTTAAATCCACTTATAACTTGTGGAAAATGCGAATTTTGCCTAGTTAAAAGAGAACATCTTTGTCCTAACAGAGTTCTTTTAGGAATGAACAGACCTTATGAAAGACAAGGTGCTTTTGCTGAATTAATTACGGTTCCAAATACTAATATTTATAATGTACCTCAAAAACTTAATATCTTAGAAGCTGCTGTAGCAGAACCTACGGCTGTAGCTTACCATGCTGTTGAAATTGGTGAAAAATCTTTAAAAAAAAACATTAAAGATTGTAGAATTTTAGTTCAAGGTGCAGGTGCTATAGGGCTATTGTGTTCACTTATTTTGTCAAAAATAAAAAACAGTCAAAATATGATTATGTCTGATCCAAATGAGTTAAGATTGAAAGAATGTTCAAAATATGTTGAAGCAAAATTTGTTGGCCCATTAGACAAAGAGGTTAAAGTAGATGGATTTGATATTGTTTTTGATACTGTTGGATTAGAGGTTTCAAGGCAGCAAGCAATAAATGTAGTAAAACCTGGTGGCTCAATTATACATATCGGTCTTACTCAGCCAGCGGGAGAGTTTAATTTTAGAAAAGCAACCCTTCAGGAAATTACATTTATAGGCACTTATTGTTACACCAATCAAGATTTTAGTGACACAATTCAAATTTTAGCAAATAAAGATATTGGTGACCTAGATTGGATTGAGTATAGAGATCTAAAAAAAGGTGGAGATGCATTTAAACAGATCCATGATGGCACATGTTCAGCCCCAAAAATTGTTCTAATTCCCTAGATTATTTTTATAAATTTCTAATTTTTGTTACTGTAAATTTAGCTTGTTTAATGTTTAAACGGCTCATTTTGATATCTTTTGACATTACAGGAGCAAATATCATGATTGACCAGTAAATCAATAAAATGAACATTAAAATTGTCTTCATGATCATTATTTAGTCTACAATGATGATTTTTGAATGTTTAAAATTTGTCAAAATAATGTATTAAAAGTTTTTTAATTATGAAATTATTTTTTAAATTTCTGTTTTTGATTTTAAGTCTAATAAGTTTCAGTTCTGCAGATGAAGTAAAGGTTTTTGAATTTACTAAATTAGAACTTTCTGAACTTGATGTCAGAAAAGTTAGAGGAGCAGATAATAAAACTTTTTATTCCGTAGGAACTAATGAAAATGGAAATTTTTTAAAAGCTGTAGCAGAAAATGCAGCATCAGGACTAGGAAAAAAAATTAAAATTGATTTAAACAAAACACCTATTATCAATATTACATGGAAAGTTGAAAAAGATTTGCCTGGTATTAAAGAAAATACTAAAAAAGGTCATGATTTTGCCGCACGTGTTTTTGTAATAAAAAAAACTGGAGCAACACCCTTGTCAAATAGAGCAATTAATTATGTTTTTTCTAGTAATAATGAAGTTGGATTTAACTCAGCAAGCCCATATACCAAAAAATCTATTGACAATGTTTTGTCCAGCACAAAATATAATTTAAATAAATGGATTACAGTAAAAGCAAATGTAAAAGATGATTTTAAAAAATTTCATGATCTAGATGTGAATCAATTAGATGGTTTAGCAATTATGTCAGACACAGATAATTCAAAAATGAAAACTGTAACTTATTATCAGAATATTTATTTTTCAGCTGATTAATTAAATTTTAACCATTTCTTAAGACCGATACTTAAAAAAGATAAAAGAATTGCAACAATAACATCAGCTATAGGGGGAGCATTTGGAAAACCAAAATTCCATAAGACTACGCCAATTAACCAAATGATGTATATTTTCATTAGACAATTATATCTTAGTTTATATAAAATATTATTTTTTTTGATACAATATTGTTATGCATGAAAATTTTTATCACAACATAAAAGTTTACTATGAAGATACAGATGCTGGTGGTGTTGTCTACTATGCCAATTATCTTAAATATTTAGAAAGAGCTAGAACAGAAGCATTGTCGACCATTGGATTAAGCAATGTTCAAATAAAAGATAAATTTGGAGCTCTTATTATCGTTAAATCTATCAATATTGAGTATAAAAAATCTGCACAGTTAGAAGATGAATTAAGAATTAGATCTTTTATAAAATCAGTTACTAAAACATCTTTTTATATGAACCAAATTATAACAAAAGGCGAAAATATTGTTGTAGAGTCTCAAGTTCATTTAGTTTTTGTAAATGAAAAAGGCAAACCAGTTAAAGTTCCAGAAATAATTTTTGATAATTTTAAGCCTTATTTTTGTGATAGCATTAAATTGTAGATATTTTTTTTGCTTTTTTAAATAAATCTATCATCATTTTTTGAGATATTAATTTAGTATTTACATTTCGCGGACTTGGGTGATAGGAGGGAATTAAAGTTATATTATTGGGCAAAATATAAGATTTACCATGTTTAAAATGAAATTTTTTATTTATATTATATTTTTCTTTATAAAATTTTAGACAATTATCAAAAGCAACCTTTCCTAAAGTAATGATAATTTTTAATTTTTTTAAATTAGAAATTTCAGAGTCAAAATACTTAGAGCAATTATTAAGTTCTTTATTAAGAGGCTTATCACCTGGTGGTACGCATTTTAAAATATTAGTTATATAAGTAGAGTTAAGTTTAAGACCATCTTTTAAATTCTTAGAATTTGACTGATTAGCAATTTTGACCTCATGTAGACATTTAAATAAAAATTCTCCAGATTTATCACCTGTAAAAACACGACCGGTTCGAGTCCCACCATGAGCAGCTGGCGCTAAACCCAAGATTAACAGCTTTGCATTAATATCTCCAAAACCTGTAACAGGTTTTCCCCAATAAGTTTCATTGATATTTTGCTTTCTTTTTTTTGTAGAAATTTTTTTAATAAATTTTACTAATCTTGGACATTTTCTACATTTAATAATTGTTTTATTAAGATTTTTAAATTTATTACTCATTGATGAAATTTATAAAATTTTTTATTAATAATAATTATATCTATTAAATCACCAATTAAAGCAGATTTAAAAAAAAATTTAATTAATGAACATAAAAAGTGTGGAAAACTAATTTTTATATGAAATGCCTACTTTTCAGATTAGATAGTTGTATTAGATAAAGATTTTAAAGTTATTGATACAATTAAAATAGAATATTAAAATAAATTATTATGTCTTCAAAAAAAGCAATGAAACAAGCTCAAAAGCAATCTTACGCAAAACATAGAAGAAATATTGGTAACAATAAATTTGATTTAAAAAAAAAATTTTTACAGAAAATTAATAAAAAGAAAGATTAAATTTAATTATTATCTTTTTTTTCTGTTAAAAAAAGTCCAATTAAAAGTAGAACTGTCCAACCAATACCTAGAAAAGCTTTAGGACTAGTCTCAGCACTCCATATATCTAGCACAATAGCACCAAAAATAAGACCAACTATATAAATAATAATTACAATCATTGATTTATTCATTTTCTAATTTTTTTTTAAATAAAGATATACCATTTTTTATTTTGTACTCATATGACTCGTTAAAACTCTTAAGTTGCCATCCCTCAAGTCTTTCTCGAATGTTTTGAAGGTTGTTCATTTTCCATTCGTCTGTTGTTTTGGGTTGTTTCCAGATATTTCTTTCCTCAATTGTTCGCGCGCAACCATAACAATAGCCTGTTGAAGGATCTGTTTTACAAATACTAATACAAGGTGAAACAATCATTTTTTTTAAATTAATATAATAATTATTAGATAAATAGTTAATTTTACAATAATTGTCATTGGACAAATAGTTTCAATAATATATAAAACCTCGTAATTTGTGGGGCGATGGCGGAATTGGTAGACGCGTTGGTCTTAGGAACCAATATGGCAACATGTGAAGGTTCGAGTCCTTTTCGCCCTACCACTTAAATTATTATGAAAGTAACTGTAGAAAATAAAAAAGGTTTAAATAAAGACGTTAAAGTTTTTATCGATAAAGAGACAATGAGCTCTTATATGGATGAAAAATACGAAGAAATTAAAGGCACAGTTAATTTAAAAGGGTTTCGTCCAGGTAAAGTCCCAAGAGAAATTTTAAAAAGACAATTTGGAAAAGCAGTTTTTGGTGAAGTTTTAGACAAAGTATTAAAAGAAACATCAACTAAAGCCTTAGAAGAAAATAAGATCAAACCTGCAGGTCAACCCAAGCTAGATTTAAAAACTTATGGTGAAGATAAAGAATTAGAGTATGTTTTGTCAGTTACCGAACTACCTAAAGTCGAAGTAAAATCCTTAGAAAATATAAAATTTGATCAATATTCAGTTAAAATAGATAGCAGTGAAACAGATAAAAGAATTAAAGAAATAGCAAAAAATCAACCTAGTTTTAAAGAAGCAAGCCCCGATACAAAAGCAAAAGAAGGTGATTTAGTTACTTTAGATTACAATGCTACAGTTGATGGCAAAAAATTTAAAGGAAATGAGGGTAAAAACACTCAATTAACACTAGGCAAAGATTTATTTTTAAAAGATTTTGATAAACAATTAATAGGTTTAAAAAAAGATGATGAAAAAGTTGTTGAAGCAATTTTACCTGAAAATTTTCCTGAAAAAGAACTAGTTAATAAAAAAGCTAAGTTTAATTGCAAAATTATAAATATAAAAATTCCTGAAGAAGTAAAAATTAATGATGATTTTGCTAAAAACTTAGGTGCAAAAGATTTAAAAGATTTAAAAAATTTAATCTCTAAACAAATTAATGATGAGTATAAAAATTCTTTAGATCAACTATCTAAAAATCAGATTTTAAAAGAAATTGAAAAAATTAAAGTAGACGAAATACCGGAAAATTTAATTGAAGAAGAAATAAAGATTCTGTCACAAGGCATGTCTGAAGAAGAAGCTAAAAAGAATAAAACTAAATTTACAGAAAAAGCAAAAACTAGAATTAAAACAGGTTTAATTTTAAATGAATTTGGAGAAAAAAACAAAATTCAAGTATCTGAACAAGAAATTCAAGCTGAAGTTCAAAAACAATTAAGAATGATGCCAGGGCAAGAAAAAATGGTAATGGATTTTTATCAAAAAAATCCATCAGCTGTAGCCAGTTTAAGAGGAACTGTATATGAGGAAAAGATTTTAAATTTAATTAAAGAAAAAGCGAAACCAAATAAAAAAGAAATCTCAAAAGATGAAGCTGAAAAGATTTTAAAAGAAACCCATAATCATGATCACGACCATGATAAAGAAGATAAAAAAAAAGATATAAAGAAAAAAGTTGAAACAAAATCTAAAGAGAAAAAAAAACCTTTACCAAAAGCCTCAAAATCAAAGCCTAAAGTAAAAAAAGTTAGCAAAAAGTAATCTCAAGTTGTATAAGTAATACGAATCAACTTATGAGATCAAAATTATTTGAACACATGAATACTTTAGTTCCAATGGTAGTCGAGCAATCTAATAAAGGTGAAAGAGCATACGATATATATTCAAGACTTTTAAAAGAAAGAATTATTTTTTTAACTGGACAGATAAATGATAATGTAGCTTCATTAGTTACGGCTCAATTGTTATTTCTTGAAGCGGAAGATCCTAAAAAAGACATTTATTTATATATAAATAGTCCTGGTGGACTTGTTACTGCTGGTCTTGGAATTTATGACACTATGCAATATGTGAAACCAGATATCTCTACTCTATGTATTGGTCAGGCAGCCTCAATGGGATCATTTTTGCTTGCAGCCGGAACGAAAGGTAAAAGATTTTCACTTCCAAATTCGAGGGTAATGGTACACCAACCATCAGCAGGATTTCAAGGTCAAGTGACTGATATTGAGATACACGCTAATGAAGTATCATCACTTAAAAAAAGATTAAATGAAATTTATTCCAAACATACAGGTAAATCCGTGGATGAAGTTAAGTCTGCTTTAGAGAGAGATAATTTTATGACAGCAGACGTTGCTAAAGATTTTGGTTTAATAGACGAAGTAGTAGAAAAAAGATCTTAAACCACCATATATTGAATGTGATACAATCCAAACTTGATAAGTAGGAGTCTTCTATAATAAAGTAACTTAATTGATTCGTTAAAAAAAAATTATGACAACAAATAATAAAAATATTCTTTACTGTTCTTTTTGCGGAAAGAGTCAGCATGAAGTAAGAAAATTAATTGCTGGACCTACAGTCTTTATTTGTGATGAGTGCGTTGAATTGTGTATGGATATCATTAAAGAAGAGAACAAAGATACTTTTGCAAATCATCAAAATGGTCTTCCTTCGCCTAAAGAAATTTGTTCGGTCCTTGATGATTATGTAATAGGTCAACCTCATGCAAAAAAAGTTTTATCTGTTGCAGTTCACAATCATTACAAAAGATTAGATTATGAGAGCAAAACTAGCAAAAATGTTGAGCTTGCAAAATCAAATATATTATTAGTTGGTCCAACAGGATGCGGAAAAACATTGTTAGCCCAAACTCTGGCTAGAATTTTAGATGTTCCTTTTACCATGGCAGATGCAACAACTTTGACAGAAGCAGGTTACGTTGGTGAAGATGTTGAAAACATAATTTTAAAATTATTACAAGCATCAGACTATAATGTTGAAAAAGCACAAAGAGGAATTGTTTATATTGATGAAGTTGACAAAATTAGTAGAAAATCAGAAAATCCATCAATAACCAGAGATGTTTCAGGCGAAGGTGTTCAGCAAGCATTACTAAAAATTATGGAGGGAACAATTGCAAGTGTTCCGCCTCAAGGAGGCAGAAAGCATCCACAACAAGAATTTTTACAAGTTGACACAACAAATATATTATTTATTTGCGGCGGTGCTTTTGCTGGCTTAGATAAAATTATTTCTCAAAGAGACAAAGGTACATCAATAGGTTTTGGTGCTGATGTTAAAAATACACAAGATAAGAAAACAGGTGAATGGATGAAAACATTAGAACCAGAGGATTTATTAAAATTTGGATTAATTCCTGAATTTATAGGTAGACTCCCTATGATAGCAACACTTGAAGATTTAGATGAAAAATCTTTGATTAAAATTTTACAAGAACCAAAAAATTCATTAACAAAACAATACCAAGAATTGTTTAAACTTGATGGAGCAAAATTAACTTTTAAAGAAAATGCCCTAAAAGAAATAGCTCAAAAAGCAATTAAAAAGAAAACAGGTGCAAGAGGATTGAGATCAATTTTAGAAAATATTTTACTAAAAACTATGTACGATTTACCAAGTCAAGAAAATATAGAAGAAGTTATAGTTGACGCAGGAGTCGCCAAAGGTCAGTCTCAACCCATATTGGTACATGCAAAAGGCGATGATAAATTAAAGTCAAAAAAGCCATCAGCGGCTTAATATCCTTAATAACTAACAAAAATCTATTGCAATATAAAATATTATAACCATATTATCACCATGGAAGTTAAAATAACATTACCTCTATTACCATTAAGGGACATCGTAGTGTTTCCCAGTATGGTAATTCCTCTATTTGTTGGGAGAGACAAATCCATCTCTTCTTTGAATGAGGTAATGAAAAAGGATAAAAAGATAATTTTAGTTACACAAAAAAACTCCGAAATTGATGACCCTAAAAAAACAGACATATTTATGTATGGATGTGAAGGAAGTATTCTTCAGCTTTTAAAACTTCCTGACGGAACTGTCAAAGTTCTAGTTGAAGGCATTAAAAGAGTAAAAATATTAGATTTTAAAGATAATGATAAATTTATAACATGTGAATATTCTTATTATAGTGATGTTATTTCTAAAGATGAAGATTTGTTTCCACTTGCTGCAACCGCATTAAGAAGATTGGAAAAATTAACCTCTATTAATAAAAAAGTTTCTAATGAAACTATTAATAACATTAAACAACTTAAAGACCCATCTCAAATAGCTGATAATATAGCTTCTCATATCAATGCAACTATCTCTGAAAAACAACAAATCTTTGAAACAGTTGATGTGAAGAAAAGATTAAATGACATTATCAAAATAATGGAAAATGAAACAAGCATCATAGGTGTTGAGAAAAAAATTAGAGGTAGAGTTAAAAATCAAATGGAGAAAACTCAAAGAGAGTATTATTTAAACGAACAGTTAAAAGCTATCCAAAAAGAATTAGGTGAAATTGAAGACGGTAAAGATGAAACATCAAGTCTTAATAAAGCTATTACAAAAGCTAAAATGCCAAAAGAAGTTGAAAAGAAATGCCTACAAGAACTAAAAAAATTGAAAAATATGAGCCCAATGTCAGCTGAAGCAACAGTTGTTAGAAATTATCTAGATTGGATGACCGATCTTCCTTGGCACAAAAAAAGTGAAGTTGATATTGATTTAACAAAAGCTTTAAATATTCTAGATAAAGACCATTTTGGATTAGAAAAAGTTAAAGAAAGAATTATAGAATTTCTTGCAGTTCAAAAAAGAATGGAAAAAATTAAAGGACCAATATTATGTTTAGTAGGCCCACCTGGTGTTGGAAAAACTTCTTTAGGTAAATCAATAGCAAAAGCTACCAATCGAGAATTTGTAAGAATGTCCGTTGGCGGTATGAGGGATGAGGCTGAAATAAGAGGACACCGAAGAACTTATATAGGTTCGCTACCTGGTAAAATTATTCAAATGATGAAAAAAGCGGGAACTAAAAACCCATTAATTTTGTTAGATGAGATTGATAAAATTGGAAATGATTATAGAGGAGATCCATCTTCAGCATTATTAGAGGCTCTTGATCCAGAACAAAACACCTTATTTAATGATCATTACTTAGAAGTTGATTATGATTTGTCAGATGTGATGTTTGTAACGACTGCAAATACACTTAATATTTTACCTCCATTATTAGATAGAATGGAAGTAATTAGACTTGCTGGATATACTGAAGATGAAAAAATAAGTATTGCTAACAAGTACCTACTTCCAAAACAAATTAAAGATAATGGTGTTAAAGAAAAAGAAATGAAATTAGATGATGATATAATTAAAGAAGTCATAAGAGAATACACAAAAGAATCTGGTGTTAGAAATTTAGAAAGAGAAATTTCAAAATTAGCAAGAAAAGTAGTTAAGAAAATCGTTTCTGGAGAACAGAAGGAAGTAAACATTAATAATAAAAATTTACCTGATTTTCTAGGTGTAGCTAAATTTAAGTTTGGAGAATTAGAATCTAATAATAGAATTGGAATTGTAACTGGACTAGCATGGACGGAATATGGTGGAGAAATTTTAAAAATTGAAACTGTAACAATGCCAGGTAAAGGAAGAATGCAAATTACAGGTAAGCTTGGTGATGTAATGCAAGAGTCCGTCAAAGCTGCAAAATCTTTTGTAAGATCTAAATGTTTAGAATATGGAATTATTCCACCTTTATTTGAAAAGAAAGATTTTCACATTCACGTACCTGAGGGAGCCACACCAAAAGATGGCCCATCAGCAGGAATTGGGATGGTAACTTCTATAGTTTCATCAATTACTGGAATTCCTGTCAGAAGAGATGTTGCTATGACAGGTGAGGTTACTCTAACAGGTCAGGTATTACCAATTGGAGGATTAAAAGAAAAACTATTAGCAGCTCATAGAGCTGGAATTAAAGAGGTATTGATACCAAAAGAAAATGAAAAAGATTTAATTGATATGCCAAAGAAAATAATTGATGATATTAAAATAACACCAGTTGAATACGCTGATCAAGTTTTAAAAGTCGCTTTAACAAAAGAGTTAAAACCTATAGAGTGGGTTGAAGTTGATATTTCTAAAAAAGACGAAAAGTCTCAAGCTAGTATTCAATAAAAATTAAAATTTTTATCTTAGAAATTACTATTTTTTAATCATAGCTATCTTAAATTTATCATGTTTATTAAAACCTATTACTAATCTTGAAAAAGAGAGTTTTAAAAATATAAACATCTAGCATGGTTATTTTAATTTTTTTATCAATAAATAAGCGTTTTTTCTCAAATAATAAATTTAAGAAATTAGTAGTTTTAGCTATTTTTTGAATATTAATAGAACTTGACGTTATTGTACTAAAAGATATAAATCACTGTATTTTTGGGATTGGGTGGTTAGCTCAGTTGGTAGAGCATCTCGTTTACACCGAGGGGGTCAAAGGTTCGAGTCCTTTACTACCCACCAAAATAAATAAAGTGGGGGTGTAGCTCAGTTGGTTAGAGCGATCGCCTGTCACGCGATAGGTCGAGGGTTCGAGTCCCTTCACTCCCGCCACTTATATCTAAATTTTATTGATTCAACGTTAAACCACTGATTTTGTTAGTTTTTTTTGCATATATGCTGTAAATAACTGATTTTGTTATCTTTTTTTTTATTAAAAATGTGACGTATCAACGCTTCAACATAAAATAAAAACTGATATATAGTTTCCATGTTATCTGATTTTCTTAAAGATTACTTACCAATAATTATATTTTTAGTCATTGCACTTGGATTGAGTTGTGCTTTTGTGGTAATTAATTTTATTCTATCGCCAAAAAAACCTGATCCAGAAAAGCTATCAGCTTACGAATGTGGATTTGAACCTTTCGAGGACTCTAGACTCGAGTTTGATGTTAGATTTTACTTAGTTGCAATTTTGTTTATCATATTTGATTTGGAAATAGCCTTTTTATTTCCATGGGCAATTTCACTTGGCAATATCGGATTATTAGGTTTTTCATCAATGATGATTTTTTTATTCATTCTTACAATTGGTTTTATTTATGAATGGAAAAAAGGCGCTTTAGATTGGGAATAAAAATTAACTAAAATGAATAATAAGATAGATCAGGTACCAGAAGAATTTAAAAAATTAGCTGAAGATTTCAGTAAAAAAGGTTTTATTACAACTTCTTTAGACAACTTAATTAACTGGTCTAGATCTGGATCATTACATTGGATGACATTTGGACTTGCTTGTTGTGCTGTTGAGATGATGCAAACAGCGATGCCTAGATATGATTTAGAAAGATTTGGAGCAGCTCCAAGGGGATCACCTAGACAATCTGATGTTATGATTGTAGCTGGTACCTTAACTAACAAAATGGCCCCAGCACTCAGAAAAGTCTATGATCAAATGCCTGAACCAAGATATGTAATATCTATGGGGAGTTGCGCTAATGGAGGTGGATATTATCATTATTCATATTCTGTAGTAAGAGGCTGCGATCGGATAGTTCCTGTTGATGTTTATGTTCCCGGGTGTCCTCCTTCTGCTGAAGCTTTGTTATATGGTATACTTCAACTACAGAAAAAAATAAGAAACAAAGGTTCTTTTATTAGATAGTTATGAATAATTTAATAGATTTAGAAAAAAAAGTTAATTCAGGGTTAACTACTAAAATAAATAAGACCGAGATTAAACATGATCAACTTTACATAGAGATAGATAAAGATGATTTAATTGATGTAACTCTTTCAATTAAAACTAACCAAGATACTAAATTTAGACAATTAATTGATATTACCGTTGTAGATTATCCAGAAAATACACAAAGATTTAAAATGGTTTATTTATTCTTAAGTCATGAATTTAATCAAAGAATTATCCTAAGTTATACGATTGCTGAAAATGAAGTAATACCATCTTTAACAACAATTTTTCCTGCTGCAAATTGGATGGAAAGAGAGGTTTTTGATATGTATGGCGTCTCATTTAAAGATCATCCTGATTTAAGAAGAATATTAACTGATTATGGTTTTGAGGGTCACCCTTTACGAAAAGATTTTCCATTAACAGGAAATACTGAAGTTAGATATAGCGAGGATCAAAAGAAAGTAATTAGTGAACCAGTTAAATTAGAACAAAACTACAGAAATTTTGATTATGAAAGTCCTTGGGAGGGAACAAAGTATATTAAAGAAGAAATTGATAATAATGACAAAAAAAATTAAAAATTTAAATTTAAATTTTGGCCCTCAACACCCTGCGGCCCATGGTGTTTTAAGATTGATTTTAGAACTAGATGGTGAAGTTGTTGAAAAAGCTGACCCACATATAGGTTTACTTCATCGAGGAACTGAAAAGTTAATTGAAAATAAGACTTATATGCAAGCAATACCTTATTTTGATAGACTTGATTATGTAGCACCTATGAATCAAGAACATGCATTTGCTCTTGCCATTGAGAAGATTTTAAATATTGATGTACCAATTAGAGCCCAATACATAAGAGTCATTTTTTGTGAAATTGGAAGAATTTTAAGTCACATTTTAAATGTTACCACACAAGCATTAGACGTTGGTGCTCTAACTCCTTCATTGTGGGGTTTTGAAGAAAGAGAAACTCTTATGACTTTCTATGAAAGAGCATCAGGATCAAGACTTCATGCAAATTATTTTAGAGCTGGTGGTGTTCATCAAGATTTACCTAATGGTTTAGAGGAGGATATTGCAAAATTTTGTAAAACATTTCCAAAAATCATTAATGATTTAGAGAGTTTATTAACTGATAATAGAATTTTTAAGCAAAGAAATGTTGATATAGGAATTGTAACTAAAGAGGACGCATTAGATTATTCTTTCTCAGGTGTTATGATTAGAGGGTCGGGAGTACCATGGGATTTAAGAAAATCTCAACCATATGATTGTTATAATCAATTAGAGTTTAAAATTCCAGTTGGTAAAAATGGTGACTGTTATGATCGATACTTATGTAGAATAGAAGAAATGAAGGAAAGTGTTTCTATAATAAATCAATGTCTTGCAAAAATAGAAAAAGGCCCAATTAAAACCTCAAATGGAAAAATAAGCCCTCCACCAAAAAAAGATATTAAACAATCAATGGAAGCCTTAATTCATCATTTTAAACTTTTCACTGAGGGTTACAGAGTACCAAATGATGAAATTTATACAGCTGTTGAAGCTCCTAAAGGTGAATTTGGTGTTTATCTTATTTCAGATGGTTCAAGTAAACCCTACAAATGCAAGATAAGAGCCCCAGGTTTTTCACATTTACAATCTATGGATTACTTAATTAAAGGACATATGTTAGCCGATGTACCAGCAGTATTAGGTTCATTAGACATTGTTTTTGGAGAGGTTGATAGATGAGTTTAAGAAGACCTTCAAAAGATCAACCAGAAAATTTTGAATTCAATTCTTCCTCATTAGAGGCAGCAAAATCTATTGTTGCACAATATCCTGAAGGTAAACAACAAAGTGGAGTTATGGCTTTACTTTATATTGCACAAAGACAAAACAATAATTGGATACCTTTAGCTGCAATAAAATATATCGCTAAATTTTTAGACATGCCTTACATAAAAGTTTATGAGGTAGCTACTTTTTATACAATGTATAACTTATCACCTGTAGGAAAATTTTTTGTGCAAGTTTGCACAACAACACCTTGCATGATTAGAGGTGCAAATAAATTAGTTGAAGCTTGTAAAGAAAAAATTTCAGAAAACGAGTCAGAGCTTTCAAGTGATAAAAATTGTTCTTGGATGGAAGTCGAATGCTTGGGTGCTTGTGTGAATGCTCCAATGATGCAGATTAACGATGACTATTATGAGGATTTAGATAAAGAAAAAACTTTAAAAATTTTAGACAAGATTTTAAAAGGTGAAAATCCTAAATCAGGATCATATAGAGGTCGTGTCAATAATGAACCTGAAAATGGTAGAAAAACACTAATGGATTTAAAAAATGCTTAAAGATAAAGATAGGATTTTTCAAAATTTATATAACGATATGGGATCTGACGTTAATTCCTCAAAAAAAAGAGGGGATTGGGTTGATACAAAAAATATTACGGACAAAGGTAGAGATTGGATAATCAATGAAATTAAAGAGTCGCAGCTTAGAGGAAGAGGCGGTGCAGGATTTCCTACAGGATTAAAATGGTCTTTTGCACCTAAAGAGGTTGGATCTAGGCCTCATTATTTAGTTATTAATGGTGACGAGTCAGAACCCGGAACTTGCAAAGATAGAGATATTTTAAGATTTGAACCACATAAATTAATTGAAGGATGCCTAATTGCTTCCTACGCAGTACAAGCTCATGTTTGTTATATTTATATTAGAGGTGAGTATTTTGTTGACGGTCAAAAGCTTCAAGCTGCAATTGATGAAGCTTATGAAAAAAAACTGATAGGAAAAAATGCATCAGGTACAGGTTGGGACTTAGATATTTATATTCATTATGGAGCAGGAGCATATATATGTGGTGAAGAAACTGCTTTACTCGAAAGTATTGAAGGTAAAAAAGGTCAACCAAGATTAAAACCACCTTTCCCAGCTTTAATTGGATTATATGGATGTCCAACAATAATTAATAATGTAGAAACAATTGCTGTTGTTTCAACTATACTTAGAAGAGGTGGAAAATGGTTTGCATCCTTAGGAAGAGATAAAAATACTGGGACTAAAATTTTCTGCATATCTGGAAATGTTAATAATCCTTGTAATGTTGAAGAAGAAATGAACATACCTTTAAAAGAATTAATCGAAGTTCATGCGGGAGGAGTTATTGGTGGATGGGAAAATTTACAGGCAGTAATACCAGGTGGATCTTCTATGCCATTAATTCCACAAGAAAAATGTGAAACTCTCACGATGGATTTTGACTCCTTAATGGCAGAAAAAAGTGGATTAGGAACAGCTGGTATAGTTGTTATTAATAAAGATCAAGACATAATTAAATGTATGGCAAGAATTGCAAGATTTTATAAACATGAAAGTTGTGGTCAATGCACACCATGCAGAGAAGGATCTGGTTGGATGTGGAGAATGTTGGAAAGAATGGCAGCTGGTGAAGCAACAAAAGATGAAGTAGAAATGTTAGGCGATGTTACAAATCAAATATCAGGTCATACTATCTGTGCTTTTGGCGAAGGTTCATCTTGGCCTGTTCAAGGTTTGTTAAGGCATTTTAAAAAAGAAATAGAAAAAAGAAATAACTTAGACCCTATAGTACAGAAAAAAATTGATATTCCTTACTTAGTTGATCAACACTTACTGGATAAAAAAAATGCTTAAATTAAAAGTAAATGATATTGATGTTGAAATAGAAGAAGGTTTAACTGTTCTTCAAGCATGTGAAAAAGCTGGAGTTGAAATTCCAAGATTTTGTTATCATGAAAAATTATCAATAGCAGGAAATTGTAGAATGTGTTTAGTTGAAATGGAAAAATCACCTAAACCAGTTGCTTCTTGCGCCATGCCAGCTGCAGAAGGGATGATTATTAAAACAAATACTCCTTTTGTTGAAAAAGCGAGAAAAGGGGTAATGGAGTTTTTATTAGCTAACCATCCTTTGGATTGTCCGGTTTGTGATCAAGGTGGAGAGTGTGACCTTCAAGATCAATCAATGTTTTATGGTGTAGATAAATCTAGATTTAAAGAAAATAAAAGAGCAGTCCCTGAAAAGAATATGGGCCCACTCATTAAAACTCAAATGACAAGATGTATTCATTGTACTCGTTGTGTAAGATTTGCAACTGAAATTGCCGGTGTTCCAGAAATAGGAGCAATTGGCAGGGGTGAGGATATGCAAATCACTACTTATTTAGAACAGTCAATGCAATCTGAACTTTCTGCAAATGTTGTAGATTTATGTCCAGTAGGTGCTTTGACATCAAAACCTTATGTATTTGAAGCTAGACCATGGGAATTAAAAAAAACTGAAACAATCGATGTTATGGATGCGATTGGTTCTAACATAAGAGTTGATACTTATGATTGGGAAGTAAAAAGAGTTCTTCCAATTATCAATGAAGATGTCAATGAAGAATGGATTTCAGATAAAACTAGATATGCTTGTGATGGGTTGCTTCATCAACGATTAGATACACCATTTATTAAATACAACGGTAAATTTGAGAAAGCATCATGGGATGAAGTTTATAAAATTATTAAATCTAAATTTGAAAACACTTCTAAAGAAAAAATTTGTGGATTTGTTGGTGACTTAACGAATATGGAAACCAGTTATATTTTTAAAGAATTCTTTGATCGAACATTAGACACTAAAAATTATGAATCTAGATCAGATAATAGATTTATAAATACCTCAAAAAGAGAAAATTATTTATTCAATTCTTCTATTAATGGAATTGAAGAAGCAGATCTAATTTTATTAGCTGGCGCAAACCCAAGATACGAAGCAACAATTTTAAATGCTAGAATTAGAAAAGCTTATTTAAACTCTAATACAAAAATTATTTCATTAAGTGATGTTGGTGATTTAACGTATTCATATCAAAGTTTGGATGGTCAAACACAAACATTAAATGACATTTTCGAAGGAAATCACGAGATATCTCAAGATATTATTAATTCAAAAAAACCAATGATAATAATTGGCGAGTCTTTATTGAGATTAAAATCTTCTGAATTTTTATTTAATAGAACTAAAGAATTTTTAATAAAAAACAATAAAATCTCTGATGATTGGAACTCTTTAAACATTTTATCATGTGACGCAGCAACAGTAGGAAATTTTGATCTTGGCATAATCAATAATCAAAATAATTTATTAAATGATTTAAAAGAACATAAATTTGATATTCTTTATTTAGTTGGTCAAGATTGTTTAAATTTTGATAAAAGAGATGAATTCATAATTTATCAAGGTAGCCATGGTGATAAGGGGGCTGAATATGCGGACATTATTTTACCAGGGTCAGCTTATACGGAACAAGATGGATACTTTACAAATCTAGAGGGAAAAGTTCAAAAAGCTTACAAAGCATCATACCCACCAGGTGAAGCAAAAGAAGATTGGCAAATAATTAATAAACTAGCTGAATACACGAATAATAGAAAATTATTCAATGATAAAGATGAATTAGAAAGCAGTATGTTTAATTACTTAAATTTACAAAAAGAGAAACAAACAAATGAATTAAATAATTCAAACAAAGAGTTTCAAGGTCAAAAGTTAATAATCAATGTAAAAGATTATTATTTTTCAAATGTAATTGCCAGATCATCAAAAACAATGATTGAGTGTAATAATTCTAAAATAAACTTAAAATTTACAGGTACAGAGGGTTAACATGGAGTACGTAAGTATAATTTTTCAAGAAGTTTATAAAATTTTATTTTTATTAGTTCCTTTATTAGTTTCTGTTGCACTGATTGTTTGGCTTGATAGAAGAGTGTGGGCATTTGTTCAAAAAAGGCAAGGACCAAATGTTGTTGGACCTTTTGGTTTATTACAATCACTTGCAGATGCTTTAAAATATATTTTTAAAGAGATTATAATTCCTTCAAGTTCAAATAAGGTAATTTTTATTTTAGCTCCAATAGTTACAATGACTCTTGCTTTAGTAGCTTGGGCAGTTATTCCATTTAGTGCTACCCAAGTATTAGCTGATATTAATGTTGGAATACTTTACTTATTTGCAGTTTCTTCACTTGGTGTCTATGGAATTATTATGGGTGGCTGGGCTTCAAACTCTAAATATCCCTTTCTTGGTGCAATTAGATCCGCTGCACAAATGGTATCTTATGAAGTTTCTATAGGAGTAATTATTATTAATGTTTTACTTTGTGTAGGATCTTTAAATCTAAATGATATTGTAATTGCTCAACAAAATTTATGGTTCATTATTCCACTATTTCCAATGTTTGTAATTTTTTTTATTTCAGCATTGGCAGAAACTAATAGACCTCCATTTGATTTACCTGAAGCTGAAGCTGAACTAGTAGCTGGTTATCAAACAGAATATTCAGGCATGATGTATGCTATGTTTTGGTTAGGTGAATATGCTAATATTTTATTAATGTGTGCAATGGGCGCAATATTGTTTTTAGGAGGCTGGCTGTCACCGATAGAGGTTTATCCGTTAACACATATACCAGGAGCATTATGGTTAATATTAAAAATTTTATTTTTGTTTATTTTGTTTGCTTTAGTTAAAGCGATTGTACCAAGATATCGATACGATCAATTGATGAGACTTGGTTGGAAAGTGTTTTTACCACTATCATTAACTTGGGTAGTGCTTACAGCTAGTTACTTATTTTATTTCAACCTTTTACCAGTACATCAATAATGAAATTATCTAGATTTTTTAAAACTATATTAATGACAGACTTTATTGGTGGTTTAGTAATTGCAATTAAAGAATTATTTAAATCAAAAAAAACAATTAATTATCCATTTGAAAAAGGAAAAATAAGTCCACGTTTTAGAGGCGAACATGCACTCAGAAGATATCCAAATGGGGAAGAAAGATGTATTGCCTGTAAATTATGTGAAGCTGTTTGTCCAGCGCAAGCTATTACTATTGAGTCAGCAGCTAGAGAAGATGGTAGTAGAAAAACTACAAGATACGATATTGATATGATGAAATGTATTTATTGTGGTTTATGTGAAGAGTCTTGCCCAGTAGATGCAATCGTTCAAGGTCCAAATTTTGAATTTTCAACAGAAACAAGAGAAGAACTATATTATACGAAAGAAAAACTTTTAGACAATGGTGATAGATGGGAGAATGTATTAGCAGCTAATATTAAAGCTGATAATCCATACAGATAAATCTATGATTGCTCATTCAATTTTCTTTTATACATTTTCATTTATAGCTGTTATTTCGGCAATCATGGTTACAGCTTCAAAAAATACTGTTCATTCAGTTTTTTTTCTAATTTTAGATTTTATTAGCATTTCATGCCTCTTTATAATGATTGGTGCTGAATTTTTAGGAATGATAATGTTAATTGTTTATGTTGGAGCAGTTGCTGTTTTGTTTTTATTTGTAGTAATGATGTTAAATGTTGCTCAACAAAAAAACCAATGGTTTGCAAGTCAAGAAAGCTCCAAACATATTCCTGTTGGTTTAATTATAGGTACATTAATTTTTTTTGAAATTATAATTGTAATTGGTGGGTGGAAATACAAACCAGACATTTTTGATATTAACAATTCAATTTCTCAAACCAGTTTAAGCAATACCCATTCTTTAGGTCAGATTTTATACACTGATTATATTCATGTTTTTCAAATAAGTGGAATGATACTGTTAGTTGCCATGGTAGGAGCTATTGTATTAACGTTTAGACAAAGAGTTGGTGTTAAAAGACAAAGTTATATCAAGCAAATATCACGCGAAAGAGCTGAAGGTGTAGAGGTATTAGAGGTTAAGTCTAACAGAGGAGTTAAAATAGATGACTGAGATAGGTTTAGGACATTATTTAACTTTAGGTGCTGTTATTTTCTCAATTGGAATAATTGGTATTTTCCTTAATAGAAAGAATATCATTGTAATATTAATGAGTATTGAGTTGATATTGCTTGCTGTAAATATCAACCTAGTAGCTTTTTCAATTTATTTAGGTGATTTGGCAGGACAAGTTTTTACTCTATTTATCCTTACCGTTGCAGCTGCAGAAGCAGCAATAGGATTAGCAATCATAGTCGTATATTTTAGAAACTCTGGAACTATAAGAGTTGAAGAAATAGATAAGTTAAAAGGATAATCGTGGAACTATTAATTATATTTCTTCCACTTATTGCTTCAATTATTTCAGGTTTTTTTGGAAGATATATTGGTGATAGAAATTCTGAAATAGTAACAAGTGCTCTTGTTTCAATTTCTGCACTCTTATCAATTTATGTTCTTTATCAAGTAATTGTAAATCAATATGAAGAAAATATTGTTATAACTACTTGGATAAATTCTGGATCTTTAGATGTTAATTGGTCTATGTTAATTGATCCATTGTCAGCCGTGATGCTAGTTGTAGTTACGTCGGTATCTTCTTTGGTGCACATATATTCTATAGGTTATATGTCTCATGACCCTCATAAGCCAAGATTTATGGCTTATTTATCATTATTTACCTTTGCAATGTTGATGCTAGTAACTTCAGATAATTTTATTCAATTATTTTTTGGTTGGGAAGGTGTTGGTCTTTGTTCATACTTCCTAATAGGTTTTTGGTTTAAAAAAGAAAGTGCAAATGCTGCAGCAATTAAAGCATTCGTTGTAAATAGAGTAGGTGACTTCGGTTTTGCATTAGGAATTTTTTTAGTTTTCTATTTATTTGGAACTGTAAATTATTCAGAAGTGTTTCAGCAAATCCCAACAGTAATTGATAAAAATTTATCATTTTTAGGTTTTAAAGTTAAAGCAATAGATTTAATTTGTTTACTTTTATTTATTGGTGCTATGGGTAAATCAGCACAAATATTACTTCACACTTGGCTTCCAGATGCCATGGAAGGTCCCACACCTGTCTCTGCATTAATTCATGCAGCGACAATGGTAACAGCAGGAGTGTTTCTGGTTGTAAGATGTTCGCCAATTTATGAATACTCACCTTTAATTTTGAATTTGATAACTATTGTTGGAATGACAACCGCATTTTTTGCTGCAACTGTAGCATTAGTTCAAACAGACATAAAAAAAATAATAGCTTATTCAACATGTAGTCAGTTAGGTTATATGTTTTTTGCTGCCGGCGTAGGGGCTTACAATGTTGCTATGTTTCATTTATTTACCCACGCTTTCTTTAAAGCTTTATTGTTTTTAGGTTCAGGTTCTGTAATTCACGCTTTTAAAGATGAACAAAATATAAATAATATGGGTGGTGTATGGAAAAAATTACCATACACATACGCTTTAATGATTATAGGAACTTTGGCATTAACAGGGTTTCCATTTTTATCAGGATTTTATTCTAAAGATGCAATCATTGAATTTGCATATTTAAGAGGAAATACTGTTGGCTATTATGCTGCTGGAATTGGTATAATTACTGCGTTTTTAACATCTATTTATTCATGGAGACTAATTTTTAAAACATTCCATGGTAATTATAATAATAAAGATATCAAGATAGAGGAAACTCATGAATCTCCTTTGGTCATGCTTGTTCCTTTATTTATTCTATCAATTGGAGCTGTATTAGCAGGTTTTTTATTTAAAGGACTTTTTATTGGCCATGAAGGTGATAATTTATTTTGGGCAGAGTCGATTAAGTTTTTAGAACCTTTGAGTACAGAACATCCGCCTACATGGTTTTTACTTTTAACACCTTGTTTAGTTTTATTATCAATTCCAATTGCTTATTACTTATTTGTTAAAAATAAAAATTTACCTAATGCAATAGCATCAATGAATAAACCTTTATATAATTTTTTAGTGAACAAGTGGTACTTCGATGAATTGTATGAATTATTATTCATTAAATCCTCAAAAAAATTCGGTTTATTTTTATGGAAATTTTGTGATGAAACTATAATTGATGGTTTTGGTCCTGATGGAATTTCTTCTTTTATAAAAAAATGTTCAATTAAAGCAACTAAATTTCAAAGTGGTTTTATCTATCAATATGCATTTGTAATACTGTTAGGTTTTTCTGCTTTATTAACTTTTTTAATCATTAAATAATGAACTTTCCTATTCTTTCATCATTAATATTATTACCAACAATCGGTGCTCTATTTTTATTTTTTACTAAAGATAAAGATGGAAATAATTTAACTATTAAATATGTTGCTTTATTTACTTCAGTTGTTAATTTTTTAATTTCAATATACTTATGGATTTCTTTTGACCAATCTACTTCTAGTTTTCAATTTATAGAAGAAAGAACATGGATTGAAGGATTCATTAATTATAAAGTTGGAGTAGATGGAATTTCAATTTTATTCATTATACTAACAACCTTCATTACACTTTTATGTATTATATCTGTAAATAATTCTGTTAAAAATAGATTAAGAGATTTTTTAATTGCAATACTAATCATGGAAAGTTTTATGATTGGTGTTTTTTGTGCGCTTGATCTTGTAGTATTTTATTTATTTTTTGAAGCTGGATTAATTCCAATGTTTTTAATAATAGGAATTTGGGGAGGTCCTAAGAGAGTTTATTCAGCATTCAAATTCTTTTTGTATACATTGCTTGGTTCTGTATTAATGTTGGTTGCAATCATTTCAATTTATTGGATTACTGGCACTACCGACGTAGTTAAACTTTATGATCTTGGTATTGATGTTAAATATCAAAATCTTTTATGGTTAGCATTCTTCAGTTCATTTGCAGTCAAAACACCTATGTGGCCAGTTCATACTTGGTTGCCTGATGCTCATGTTGAGGCTCCTACAGCTGGATCTGTCCTTTTAGCTGCTATTTTGTTAAAAATGGCTGGATATGGTTTCATAAGATTTTCTTTGGGCCTCTTCCCTGTTGCATCAGAGGTATTTACACCTTTAATTTATACTTTAAGTGTAATAGCAATCATATTTACTTCACTGATAGCTTTAATGCAGGAAGATATGAAAAAGCTAATTGCTTATTCATCAGTTGCACATATGGGTTTTGTAACTTTAGGAATATTTACTCTGCAACAACAGGGTATTGAGGGAAGCATAATTCAAATGATTAGCCACGGATTAGTTTCAGCAGCTTTATTTTTAACTGTTGGAGTGATCTATGATAGAATGCATTCTAGATTGATAAGCACCTATGGTGGATTAGTTTCTGTAATTCCAAAATATTCAATACTGTTTATGTTGTTTGCTTTAGCCTCTCTTGGTTTACCTGGTACCAGTGGTTTTATTGGTGAGTTTTTGATATTAATGGGAGCCTTTAAAGATAATTTTTTAGTAGCTGTTATAGCAAGTCTTGGTGTGATTTTGGGTGCTGTATATATGTTATGGCTATACAAAAGAGTGGTATTTGGAAAACTAACTAATGAAGGTCTTAAAAAAATCTTAGATTTAAATAGATCTGAGTATTTTATTTTAAGTTGCTTAGCTGCTCCAATTTTATTTTTTGGATTTTATCCAGATCCGTTAATTAATACGATCGAAGTTTCTGTAGCTGATTTAATAAACATGCATTCAACAAATTTGGCTAGCAAATAACATGGAAAATTTAAATTTATTATTACCTGAAATATTTATCTCACTTTCAATTATGTTTTTACTTGTTCAGGGTGTATTTAAAAAAGAAAGCTCAAAACTTACATTTAATTTATCTTTATTTGTAATTTTAATAACAACGATAATTACTATCAACGAAACATTTTCAGTAAGTCGAGCAACTTTGTTCAATCAAAGTGTTGTTATTGATTATATGTCTTCTTTTATGAAAATAATTACCTTAATTGGTGGATTTTTGGTTTTAGTTATTTCATCAAGCTATTTAAAGACATTTAAATTATATAACATTGAGTATCCCATCCTTATTTTAAGTTCAATTTTAGGAATGATGGTAATGATTAGCTCAAATGATTTAATTGTTTTTTATATGGGCTTAGAATTACAATCTTTAGCACTTTATGTTTTAGCTGCCTACAATAGAGATCAATTAAAATCGTCTGAGGCTGGCTTAAAATACTTTGTTTTAAGTGCATTATCTTCAGGTTTGTTATTATACGGATGTTCTCTAGTATATGGTTTTTCTGGTTCAACTAATTTTGATGTAATTTCAAATCAACTTAATTCAAATGAATATGTTTTGACATTTGGAATTGTGTTTATTTTAGTTGGTTTAGCATTTAAAATTTCTGCAGTTCCATTTCATATGTGGGCCCCAGATGTATACGAGGGATCACCAACAACTGTAACGTTATTTTTTACAATGGTGCCAAAGATTGCAGCATTGACTGTATTTATAAGGTTTTTATATGTTCCTTTTTCAAATTTATTAGATCAATGGCAGATGATTATTGTATTTTTATCAATCGCTTCAATGTTGTTTGGCGCTATAGCAGCTATAGGACAAACAAACATTAAAAGACTTATAGCTTACAGTTCAATTGGACATATCGGTTATACATTAGCTGGTCTTGCCACAGCAACAAATGAGGGAATTCAAAGTTCAATAATTTATATATCGATTTACGTTGTAATGAACTTGGCTCTATTTTCTTGCCTGTTAATGCTTAAAAGAAAAAATCAGTATTACGAGGATATTGATGATCTATCAGGTTTATCAAAAAATCATCCGCTATTATCATTATGTTTGCTTGCAATTTTATTTTCTTTAGCTGGAATACCTCCATTAGCAGGTTTTTTTGCAAAATTTTATATTTTTACAGCTGTTTTGGAGCAATCAATGTATTTCTTAGCAATAGTAGGTTTGTTATCAACTGTAGTGGCAGCGTTTTATTACTTAAGAATTATTAAAATAATATATTTCGATAAAGAGAAAGAAAAATATGATGATGATCATAGCTTATGGTTAAAATTTTCTCTCACATTTTCTACAATATTAATTCTTTTATACTTCATCTTTCCAAGTCAACTGATAGATGTAGTGTCAAGAATTAATATTATTTGATGAAATTAAAAAAATTTAGATTTAAAAAAGTTTATAGCACGAACAATACAGCAATTAGAATTATTAAAAATTCCAATTATAAATTTGGTATGGTCACGGCTGACACACAGTCAAGTGGTAAGGGTCAACATGGAAAAAAATGGATTTCATTTAAAGGAAATTTATTTGTAAGTTTTTTTTATGAATTAAAAAACATAAATAAGTCTCTTCCTGCTTTGACAAAAATAAACTGTTTATTAGTTAAAAAAACTTTAGGAAAACATTATAAAAATAAGATTATTTTTAAAAAACCGAATGATTTATTAATTGATAAAAAAAAGATAAGTGGAATTTTACAAGAAATAATTTCAATATCAGGTAATAAATTTCTTATAGTTGGTATTGGCATAAATTTGATCAAAAATCCCAACATTAAGAATTATCCTACAACAAACCTATCTGAATTAATTGATGAACGTATAAATAAGATTAAATTTGAAAATGAATTAAAAGTAATTTTTGAAAAAAATTTAACAAGAATGTATAAAATTAATTATAAAGTAAAAAAAAATTAAATGCATATACTTGGAGATATAGGAAATACAGAAACGAAACTTTGTTTGGTTTCAAATAAAAATAAGATAATCAAAAAAATAAATTTTCCATCAAAAAAATTAGATTATAAAAAATTAAATAAATATTTTAATAGTTTTGGACTTAACTATAAAAGAATTAACAAAATTTTATTTTGTAGCGTTGTTCCAAAATCTTTTACTTTAATTAAAAAATTTCTTTCAAAAAAAACTAAAATCAAGTGCCATGAAGTAAAAAATTTAGATTTAAAATCTTTAATAAAGATAAAAGTAAATTACAAACAAGTTGGCTCAGATCGAATTACAAATTCTATAAGTTTGGTTAATAATAAGAATAATTTTATTATCCTTGATTTTGGAACAGCAACTACTTTTGATGTGTTAATAAAAGATACTTATGCTGGAGGAATTATTGCCCCGGGTATTAAACTTTCCTTAGAAACTCTATCTGATAGAGCGACATTAATTCCAAAAATAAATCTAAAAATGATTAAAAAAGTTATAGGAAGCGATACTGTCTCAGCTGTAAGATCGGGTTTTTTTTGGGGTTATGCAGGTTTAATTGACAATATCGTTAAATTAATTAAGAAAGAAACTAGAAAGTCTTTTAAAGTAATAATTACTGGAGGATTTTCTGATTTATTTAAAAAATCAATAAATACGAAAGTTAGTCACAATAAAAATATTACTATTAACGGACTTATCAAAATCTCAAAATTAATTAAATAACATGAAAGATGAACTATTATTTTGTCCATTAGGTGGATCGGGTGAAATAGGAATGAACATGAACCTTTTTGGTTATGGTCAACCTAGTGATCATAAATGGATAATGGTTGATATTGGTGTAACTTTTGCAGATGACACTATTCCTGGAGTAGATTTAATTTATCCAGATCCAGGTTTTATTGTTGAGAGAAAAGATAACTTGCTGGGGATAGTATTAACACATGCTCATGAAGATCATATAGGAGCAATTGCACACCTCTGGCCACAACTTAAGTGTAAAATTTATGCCACTCCTTTCACAGCCGTTCTTATAAAAGAAAAATTTAGAGAAAAACATATAGATATAACTAAAGATTTGAAAATTGTTGAACTCAATGGAACTGTATCTTTAGATCCTTTTGAAATTGAATATATAACTCTTACTCATTCTATCTTAGAACCAAATGGTCTAAGAATTAAAACTCCAGCAGGATCCATTTTACATACAGGTGATTGGAAAGTTGACCCTGATCCATTGATAGGAGATAAAATTAATGCAAATAGATTAAAAGAAATAGGAGAAGAAGGCGTTCTTGCTATGATTTGTGACTCAACTAATGTCTTTAACGCCGGTAGATCAGGTTCAGAGTTAGATGTTAGAAAAAATTTACTAAATATAATGTCGCGACTAAAAAAAAGAATTATAATAACTTCTTTTGCATCTAATGTGGCTAGGATGGAAACAGCTTTTTATTGTGCTGAGAAAACTGGAAGGCAAATTTCACTTGTTGGAAGATCGATGCATAGAATTTATAAAGCAGCACGTCAATGTGGTTACTTAAAAAATACTATTGAATCTGTAGATCCTAGAGAAGCTAAAAACTTTTCAAGAGAAAAAATTGTTTATTTGTGTACAGGTAGCCAGGGCGAACCAATGGGTGCGATGATGAGAATATCAAGTTATACACATCCAGATGTTTTTATTGAACAAGGTGATGCAGTAATATTTTCTTCTAAAATTATTCCTGGTAATGAAAAAAAACTTTATAAACTTCACAATCAGCTTGTTAAAGATGGTATTGAAGTTATCTCTGAAGAAACTGAGTTCATTCATGTTTCTGGACACCCCAACAGAGAAGATCTTAAAGATATGTATAATTGGGTTAAACCAAAATGTGTAATACCAGTTCATGGCGAGCACAGACATATGATTGAACACATCAACTTTGCTAAAGAAATGCAAGTTCCACACCCAGTTCAAGTTGAAAATGGAGATATAGTGAAATTATATCCAGGTGATAAACCTGAGGTATATGATAAAGCGCCAAGCGGTAGGTTATATTTGGATGGTAATGTAAGTGTCGATGGAGACTCGCAATCTATAAAAGATAGAAAAAATTTAAGTGCTAACGGTTATCTAGAGGTGACTATAATGATTACTCCAAAAGGTAATGTGCATAATAACCCTGTATTGTCTTATAGAGGATTGCCAGTTTATGATAAAGATGAATTTGATTATGGTTTAGAATACGAGATAAAAAAAACAACTAGAACATTTAAAGTTGGAAGTAGACAACAAGAACTTAATTTGATTGATGCTCTTAAAATTGCTTGTAGAAAATTTTCAAAAGAAAAAACAGGAAAAAAACCATTTACCAATATTAATTTAATCAGAATTTAATGAGCGTTACAGGCTTAGCTATAATCTATATAATTATTTGGTGGATATTATTTTTTGCAATATTACCAATCGATGTAAATAGGTCAAAAACTGCTAAAATTGAAGGAGAGGATCCTGGATCGCCTGAAAATCCAAAAATGCTGAAAAAGTTCTTCTATTGTACAGGTATTACTACTGTTATTTTTATTATTATTTATCTACTAATTAAATTTGAATATTTAAATTTAAGAAATATTATTAATTAAGATGCTTTTATCAAAATCTTTTATACCAATATTAAAAAATAATCCTTCTGAGGCAAAGATTAAATCTCATCAACTTATGTTGAGAGTAGGAATGATCAAACAAGCTTCAGCTGGTATTTATTCGTGGTTACCCCTTGGATTTAAAGTTATGAAAAAGATAGAAGCCATTGTAAGACAAGAACAGGATAAAATTGGTGCTCAAGAAATTTTAATGCCAACAATTCAGACAAGTGAAATTTGGAAAGAGAGTGGAAGATATGATGATTATGGAGAAGAAATGCTCAGAATTAAAGATCGTCAGGATAGAGAAATGCTTTATGGACCAACTAATGAGGAGCAAGTAACTGAAATTTTTAGATCCTCATTTAAATCATATAAATCACTACCTCAACTACTATATCACATACAATGGAAATTTAGAGATGAAATAAGACCTCGTTTTGGAATTATGAGAGGTAGAGAATTTTATATGAAAGACGCATATTCATTTGACGTTACTGATGAAGATGCATTTTATTCTTACAATAAATTTTTCTTATCTTATTTGAGAACATTTAAAAGATTATCATTAACAGCTATCCCTATGGCTGCTGACACAGGTCCAATAGGTGGAAATTTATCACATGAATTTATTATTCTAGCTGATACAGGTGAAAGTAAAATTTTTACTGAT
This sequence comes from Pelagibacteraceae bacterium AG-319-F18, assembly GCA_003283905.1. Taxonomy (GTDB): domain Bacteria; phylum Pseudomonadota; class Alphaproteobacteria; order Pelagibacterales; family Pelagibacteraceae; genus Pelagibacter. The sequence goes on from QBXA01000005.1 coordinate 51,846, forward strand.
AAACGAATTTTTGATTTAACTAGTGATGGTACTGATTTAAAAAAATCTTCATTAGAACAAATGCGAAAAAAATATAAACAATTTTATTCAGTAACTGATGAAAAATTTAATAAAGATGAATTTGAAAAAATGGTTTTAAAAGAAAATAGATTAATAACAAAAGGTATTGAAGTAGGACATATATTTTATTTTGGTGACAAATATTCAAAAGCTATGGATGCTGCAGTTGATCTTCCTGGTGGTAAAAAGGATTTTGTCAAAATGGGCTCTTACGGGATTGGTGTATCAAGGTTAGTAGGGGCAATTATTGAGGCTAAATATGATGACAAAAATGAAATCATGAAATGGCCATTGTCTGTTGCTCCATATGATATTGCACTTATACCTATGATAAATAAAAATGATAACTCTGCTCTTGAAAAGGCTAATAATATAAATTCTGAACTGATAAAAAATAGCATTGATGCGATTATTGATGATACTGATGAAAATTATTCATCAAAAATAAAAAAGATGAATTTAATTGGAGCTCCGTATCAAGTTGTTATAGGAAAAAAATCTGAGGGTGATCTTCTTGAATTTAAGGAGACAGGTGGTGAAACTCAGAATTTAAGTTTAGATAAAATAATAGAAATTATAAAAAAACAAAAAGCTTCAAATTGATTTCTACGTTAGAAAAAGAAATTACCTTAAGATTTTTAAAAGCTAGAAAAAAAGATGGCTTTCTGAATGTTATTTCAATTTTTTCCTTTATAGGCATTAGTCTTGGTGTTGCTGTCTTAATAATTGTTATGTCTGTTATGAATGGATTCAGAACAGAGTTAGTAAATAAGATAGTCGGATTTAACCCACATATAACTGTAAAATCTTATGACAATAACGGAATTGATCGTGAAAAATTAAATAATAATAATTTGAATTTAATTACTGAGAGTCTAATTTTTAGTAACTCTGGTGAGGCCATTATTTTAAAAAATAATACTTCAAAAGGAATAGTTTTAAGAGGATATCAAACTAAAGAATTTTCTAATTTGACAATAATTAAAAATGATAAATTTAAAGGTGACAAATCTAAGTTAAATAAAAACTCTATATCTATAGGTAATGAACTAAGTTTTAGTTTGGATCTTAAAATAGGAGATAAAATTACCCTTATGTCGCCTTCAGGAGTTGAAACAATTATTGGAAGCATGCCAAAACAAAAAACTTTTGAAGTAACATCAATTTTTAATAGTGGTTTAGCTGATTTTGACAACAATATAGCTCTGATTAATTTAGATACATTAGATGATTTTTTTGGCTTTAAAAAAAAAAATAGAAATTTAGAAATTTATTTAAAAGATCCTAAAAATATTGAAGAACAAAAACAAATAATTCAAAAAATTTTTGACCAAGAATTTATTTACACTTGGGCGGATATGAATAACTCTTTATTTTCTGCATTAAAAGTTGAAAGAAATGTTATGTTTATAATTTTATCTTTAATAATTATTGTAGCTGCATTTAATATTATATCTGGATTAACAATTTTAGTTAAGAATAAAACAAGAGACATAGCAATATTAAAATCAATTGGTGTTTTAAATAAATCAATTATTAAAATATTTTTTTTAGTAGGTATTATAATTGGAACTTCAGCAACAATATTTGGAATTTTTTTAGGTGTTACATTTTCATTATATATAGAAAATTTTAGACAATTTTTAAGCTCAACTTTTAATATTAGTTTATTCCCAGAGGAAATTTATTTTTTAAGTACAATGCCTTCTGAAATTAATCCACATTCAATCTTGATGATATCAATTTGCTCAATATTAATAACTACTATTGTTTCTATATTTCCTGCATTTAAAGCAGCTAATTTAGATCCAATTCAAGCATTAAAATATGAATAATTTTTTAAAATTAAAAAATATTTCAAAGCACTTTAATACTGAAAAGAAAATAAAAGTCATAAAAAATTTGTCCTATAATTTTAAAAAAGGAAAAATGTATGCCTTAATGGGTCCTTCAGGATCTGGAAAATCAACATTATTAAATTTAATTTCTTTAATAGATAGACCCACACTTGGATCCATTAGATTTGATAATGTCTTGATCAATTTCTTAAATAATAAAAAAAACGATATTTTTAGAGCTAAAAATATTGGTATTGTTTATCAACAAAATAACTTGCTATCTGATTTTACAGCTTTAGAAAATGTTTATTTAGCAAATTTATCTATAAATAATGATAAAGATTTAGCTATAACTAAAGCAATAGATTTATTAAAAAAAATTGGATTATCAAATAGATTAAATCATTTTCCTTCTCAATTATCTGGTGGAGAGTGTCAGCGTGTAGCTATCGCTAGAGCAATTATTAATGATCCTGAAATAATTCTTGCTGACGAACCTACTGGAAGTTTAGATTTAAATACTGCTAAAGAAATATTTCAACTTTTAAATATTCAAAAAAAACCAAGTAGACTAATAATATTTGCAACCCATAATAGATTTTTTGCTAATAAGGCAGATTGCCTTTTGGAGATGGTAGATGGTAGTATAAAAACTACTAATGCCTGAGTCTTCTAACCAAAATTTTAATCATCTAAAAATACACTCTCAATACTCGATTTGTGAAGGTGCTGTTAAAATTGATAATTTACAAGACTTTTCAAAATCAAATAAAATAAAAGCTTTAGGTCTTTGTGATACATCAAATTTATGTGGAGCATTAGAATTTGCTGAAAAAATTTCTAAAGTTGGAACGCAACCAATTATTGGCACTCAAATTAATTTTAAATATGGTGACTGCATCGGCTTACTACCTTTATTTGCACTCAATGAAGAGGGCTATAAAAGAATAATTAAATTATCTTCAACTTCATTTCTTGAAAATGATGAACTTTCTGATCCACATATTGATTTTAAAGAATTATTAGAGGACAACACTGGTGTTGCTGTTTTTTCTGGATCTATTTTTGGTTTTTTTGGTGAATTATTTAATAAAGGAAAATTTAGTGAAATTCTTGAATTTTATAGAAAACTTAAATCAAATTTTGGTGATCGATTTTATTTAGAGATACAAAGACACGGTGATCAAAATGAGTTAGGTTTTGAAAAATTTAATTTAAATAAATCCTTAGAATTAGAAATTCCTTTAATTGCAACGAATGAAGTTTTCTATTTAGATAAAGATATGCATGAAGCACATGATGCATTAATTTGCATTGGTAATAAAACTTATGTTAATGAAAAATCCAGAATAAGACTAAGCAATCAACACTATTTTAAAAATAATTCAGAAATGAACGAATTATTTGCAGATTTGCCAGAAGCTTTAGAAAATAATTATAATTTCCCTTTAAGATGTAATTTCAGACCACTATTTTCAAGTCCAATTTTACCAAACATAAGTTCCGAAAAAGGAGGAAATGCAGATGATGTTTTAAAAAAAGATTCTTTGCATGGATTAAGAATTAAATTTGATAAAGTTTTTGGTATCAAAGCCAATGAGCTTAAAAATAGCAAAACATACTTAGATTATAAAGATAGATTAGATCATGAATTATCTATTATAATAGAAATGAAATATTCTAGTTATTTTCTTATCGTTTCTGATTATATTAAATGGGCTAAAAATAACGATATTCCTGTTGGCCCTGGTAGAGGTTCAGGAGCTGGATCCCTAGTTGCATGGTGCCTTTCAATTACGGATGTTGACCCAATTAAATTTAATTTAATTTTTGAAAGATTTTTAAATCCTGACCGTATTTCAATGCCAGACTTTGATATCGATTTTTGTGAGGAAAAAAGAGATCTTGTGTTTGAATATTTAACAAAAAAATATCAAGATAGTGTCGCTCACATCATTACCTTTGGTAAATTAAAAGCAAGAATGGTTATTAGAGATGTTGGAAGAGTATTAGGTTTACCTTATGGCTTTGTTGATAGTATTTCAAAAATGATACCGTTTGATCCATCAAGACCTCAAAATTTATCTCAATGCATTGCAGGAGAACCTAGATTACAAAAACTTGTAAACGAAGATCCTAGAGTAAAAAAATTAACTGATCTTTCTTTAAAACTTGAAGGGTTAAATCGAAATGTAGCTACACATGCCGCTGGTGTTGTTATAGCTGATAAAAAACTTACTGAAGTTGTACCTTTATATAAAGATGTTTCAGCAGATTTATTATTACCATCCACTCAATTCGACATGTACTCTGCAGAAAATGCTGGATTAGTAAAATTTGATTTTTTAGGATTAAAAACACTAACTGTAATTAATAACACTCAAAAATTAGTAAAAAAAATTGACAAAAATTTTGACATAGAAAACATCAGTTATGAGGACCAAAAAGTATTTGATTTGTTATCAAGTGGTAATACCGTTGGATTGTTTCAGGTTGAAAGTGCTGGAATGAGAGAAGCTCTTGTTCAAATGAAACCTAATCATATTGAAGATATAATTGCTTTAGTTGCTCTTTATAGACCAGGACCAATGAGTAATATTCCAACCTATAATGATTGTAAACATGGGAGACAAACTCCAGATTATCTTCATCCTCTTTTAGAAGATATTCTAAAACCAACATATGGTGTAATTATATATCAAGAGCAAGTAATGCAAATTGCTCAAAATTTATCTGGTTTTACTGCTGGTCAAGCTGATCTCCTTAGAAGAGCAATGGGAAAAAAGAAAAGAACAGAATTAGAAAAACAGAAACAAGGTTTCATTGCTGGAGCATTAAAAAATGGTATAGCAAAAGATGTTGCGGCTGGTATTTTTCTAAAAATTGAACCCTTTGCAGAATATGGTTTTAACAAAAGTCACGCTGCTGCTTATGCTATTATATCATATCAAACAGCTTTCTTAAAAACTTACTACCCTAAAGAATTTATTGCAGCATCAATGACAATGGATATTTCAAATCAAAACAAGTTAAGTGAATTTTATGAAGAGCTAAAAAGATTAAAAGTTGATGTGGTCAGACCCGACATAAATGAATGTTTTGCTGATTTTAGAACAATTGATAATAAATTTTATTATGCTTTAGGAGGTATTAAAGCAGTTGGATATGAAGCTATTTCTAATGTTGTTAAGGAAAGAGCTGAGAATGGTAAATTTCAATCTATAAATGATTTTTTAAATAGAGTTAATCCTAAAGATATGAATAAATTACAGTTAGAAGGTTTAGTTAAAGCTGGAGCATTTGATAGTATAAATAAAAATAGACAATCACTTTTTGATTCTATACCGAATTTTATTCTTAAAACTAAAAATATATTTGAAAATAAGTCTGCAAATCAAATAGATCTATTTTCTGAAGATGAAACTTCGGAAAATAATATTATTAATGAAATAGATGATTGGAAATTTGAAGAACGTTTATCTAAAGAATTTGAAGCTGTTGGTTTTTTTATTTCAGATCATCCTTTAAATCAATTTACTGAAATTTTTGATGATTATAAAATTATTGAATATTCAAATTTTAATTCTAATGATGAAACAAGAGAAGCTAATATTGCTGCCACCTTGTTAAAAGTTCAAGAAAGAAAAACAGCAAAAGGTAATTCTTATGCTGTACTAAAATTAACCGACTTAAGTAGTGTTTTTGAATTATTTATCTTTTCAGATGTTTTAGAATTAAATCGAGAAATTTTAAAAGAAGGAAGTTCTTTGCTATTAACTCTAGCTAAAAGTATTTCAAATGATGAAAACAGATTTAAAAGAGTTAATGTGCAAAAAATAGGGTCTTTAATGGACCTTTTTAATAGCCCAATTAAAGAAGTTTCTTTTGATGTGAATTCTGATGAAAATTTAGAAACTATTTCAAAAATTCTTGTTGAAGACGGTAAAACCGAGGTTAATTTTAATATGGATATTGATGACAAAATTTTGAAATTTAAACTTAAAAAAACCCGGAATCTTGACCGAAAATCACTCAATCTTTTAAGAAAAAAGGAAATTTCTAGCACTATAAACTAAATAAAACTTGTTAATTTCATTAATTATTAGTAAATAATGCCTAATTTAAATTAACACGCACACAGTTGTTGGTTTTATACCTCCGGTCCTTAATTGGAAATTACTGTGGTGGCTTAACCGGGAATAAATATGAAAATACCTAACATAACAATACAACAATTATTAGAAGCAGGCGTTCATCTTGGACATAAAACGTTGAGATGGAACCCAAAAATGAAAAAATACATTTTTGGAAAAAGAGACTCAATCCATATAATGGACTTAACACAAACTTTAGAGCTTACAAAAGTTGCTTTAGAGAAAATTTATTCAACAATAGCAAATAACGGCAAAATTTTATTTGTTTCTACTAAAAAACAAGCTTCAGAAGCTATTGCTGAAGTTGCTAAAGAAACAGATCAATACTTTGTAAATTACAGATGGCTTGGTGGTATGCTCACTAATTGGGGAACTATATCTGGTTCAATTAAAAAGATGAAAAAATATGAAGCTGATCTAGTTGCAGAAAATAGAGGCTTCACAAAAAAAGAACTTTTAAAAATGAGTGTCAAAAAAGATAAACTTGAAAGATCATTAGGTGGAATAGCTGAAATGAAAAAAACTCCTGATTTGGTTTTCATAATTGATACAAATTATGAGTCACTAGCGATAGCAGAGTCAGTAAAATTAGGAATACCAATAGTTGCTATTCTTGATAGCAATTCTAATCCAGATAATATTGATTATCCAATTCCTGGTAATGACGATGCTCGTAGATCTATAGATCTTTATTGTAATCTGATTAAAGAAACTATTAATAATGCAAAAAGTTCAATACCAACTCCTGAACCTAAAAAGGATGTTGAAAAAGATACTAAAAAAATAACTCAAGGAAAAACTGTTCAAGAGATAGATAGAAAAAAACTAGAGCAAAAATTTTCTAAAGATAAAAAGAAGACATTAAATTAATATGAGTGATATTGAAAATGTTAAAAAATTAAGAGAGGCAACAGGAGCTGGATTTAAAGATTGCAATCTTGCAATTAAAGAGTCTGGAGGCGATATTGAAAAGGCTATTGAAATTTTACGAGTAAAAGGAATTTCAAAAGCATCTAAAAAAATGTCTAGAGATGCTAAGGAAGGTGTTGTTGCGGTAAGTGGCAATGATACCAAAACTTCAGTTATAGAAGTTAACTGTGAGACAGACTTTGTTGCAAAAAATGAAGATTTCACAAATTTTGTAAAAGAACTCAGTGAACTTAATAATGAAAAAAATTCAAATCTTGATGATTTAAAAAGTTCTAAAATGAAAAATGGTGAAACTGTAGAAAATAATGTGGTGTCATTAATTGCTAAAATTGGTGAAAAAATTACTATTGGTAAAGCTAAAACAATTAAAAATGCAGGGACTGTTAATAATCATTATTTGCATACAGTCGTTAAAGATAATATTTCAAAATTAGCTGTTATTGTATCTTTAGAAACAAAAGAAAACTCTGATACTGTTAAAAATTTTGGAAAACAATTATCTATGCATATCGCTGCTTCTAATCCATTAGCACTTACTGCTGATCTAATTGATCAATCAGTTATTAATAAAGAGCAAGAACTTGTAACTGAAGAATTAAAAAATTCGGGAAAACCAGAGGATATTGCAAAAAAAATTAGCTTAGGTAAGATGAATAAATTTAAAGAGGAAAATTCTCTACTATCTCAAGCTTGGGTGATGGAACCTAAAAAGAAGGTACAAGATATAGTTAAAGAACTCTCAATTGCAGATTTAAAAATAAAAGAGTTTTATAGAATAAAGATCGGAGAATAAATGTTTGACGAAAAGTCGTACAATATCAAAATGGATAAAGCCATTGAGGTTTTTTTAAAAGAATTATCTTCGCTAAGAACTGGTAGAGCAAATGCTGCCATGTTGGATTTAGTTAAAGTCGATGTTTATGGTCAGCAAATGCCTATAAACCAAGTTGGTAGCATAACTACACCAGAACCTAGAATGATTAATATTCAAGTTTGGGATGCAAATAATGTCCCTTTAGTTGATGCGGCAATTAAAAAATCTGATTTGGGTTTGAATCCTCAAATAGATGGTCAGTTAATTAGACTTCCTGTTCCAGAACTTAATGAAGAACGAAGAACAGAGTTAAAAAAACTTATAAAATCAATCGGTGAAAAATGCAAAGTTTCTATTAGAAATATTCGAAGAGAAGCTAATGAAGAATTAAAAAAACTTTTAAAATCAAAAGAAATTGGTGAAGATAATGAAAAATCATCTGAAAAAAATGTTCAAACAATTACGGATGATCACATTAAGATTGTTGAAGAAAAGGTTTCTTTAAAAGAAAAAGAAATAATGACTATATAAAATGAACCTGCTTAATCACGTGGCCATTATAATGGATGGTAATGGAAGGTGGGGTTTAAAAAATAAAAGTTCAAGAAATCAAGGTCATAAGGCTGGTCTTAATACAGTTGAAAAAATAATTAAAGAAACCATAAATCAAAAAATTAAGTATCTTACTTTATATGCTTTTTCTACGGAAAACTGGAAAAGACCGAAGAAAGAAATAAATTATTTATTTAATTTACTAGAAAATTTCCTTCTAAATAAAATAGAAGACCTTAATAAACAAAATATAAAGCTCAACGTAATTGGTGCTAAAAATTTTTCAAAAAAATTAAATAAACTCTTAATTTTATCTGAAAAAAAAACATCAAAAAATACAACTCTCCAAATTAATCTTGCATTAAATTATGGCTCAAAATTTGAAATAATTAATGCATTAAAAAAAATGAATAAAAATAATGATAAAATAAATGAAATGAATTTATCAAAATATTTACAAACAAAAAATACTCCTGATCCTGAAATATTAATTAGAACAGGTAACACAAAAAGATTGAGTAATTTTTTATTATGGCAGTTAGCTTATTCTGAAATTTTTTTTGAAAAGAAATTATGGCCTGATTTTGATGAAAAAGATTATATTAAAATAATTAAAAAGTTTAAAAAAATAAAAAGAAATTTTGGTAACATTTAATGTCAAAAAATTTATTAAAAAGAACAATTACTTCTATTATATTGTTAGCTATTTTATTAATAGTGAACTACAGCCATCATTTTATTTTTATAATATCGATTACAATACTTGGTGGAATTATTTGTGTGGAAGCCAACAATATATTTTCAAGATTGGTAGGTCCTTCATTCACGAAATATAATAAGAACAATCGTATCGCAAAAAAATTAAATTATAAGTTTTTATTGATAAATGTAGTTGTTATTTATTATATTTTTTTTATATTTTGTCAGTATTCATACGAAATTCATAGACTGGAAAGTCCAACTTTTTTTCTTTATGTAATTAGCATATGTTTTTTAACAGATATTGGTGGATATGTATTTGGTAAAATTATAGGTGGAAAAAAATTAACAAAAATTAGTCCTAATAAAACTATTTCAGGAACAATGGGATCATTTATATTTTGTATATTCCCGTTAATAGTATTTTCTAATTTGAGTAATTTTGATTTAGAATTTACTTTAAAAAATATAATGTTTGTTTTACTTGTATCTCTTGTAAGTCAATTTGGCGATTTATTTATCTCTTATCTCAAAAGAAAAGCTAAAATTAAAGATACAGGAAAAATTTTACCTGGTCATGGAGGTGCTCTTGATAGAGTTGACGGTATTGTATTTGCTTTACCTTTTTCTTATTTTCTATTGAAATTTATTTAACATGAAAAAAAAAATAGCTATACTAGGTTCAACAGGTTCAATTGGAAAAAATTTAATTACAATATTAAAAAAAGATAAGAATAATTTTGAAATAATCTTATTAACAGGGGATAAAAATTATAAAGAACTTTCAAAACAGACAAAATTATTTAAAGTTAAAAATATTATAATTACAAATAATAATAGTTATTTAAAATTTAAAAAAATAAAATTTTCTCATAAAATTAAAATCTTTAATAACTTTGATTTACTTAATGAAATTTTTAAAAATAAAATTGATTATGTGATGAGTTCTATTTCTGGGATTAATGGGCTAGAACCAACTATAAAGATTATTAAACATACAAAAAAAATAGCAATTGCGAATAAAGAAGCAATTATCTGTGGTTGGCATCTCATAAAAAGAGATTTAAAAAAATTTAAAACAACATTTATTCCAGTAGATTCAGAACATTTTTCAATTTTTTATTCTCTAAGGGAAAATGATATTTCAAATGTAGAAAAAATATATCTAACTGCTTCAGGAGGACCTTTAAACAATATACCTAAGAAAAAATTTAAGTCTGTTAAAATTTCTGAAGCTGTAAATCATCCAAATTGGAAAATGGGAAAAAAAATATCTATAGACTCAGCTACAATGATGAATAAAGTTTTCGAAATTATAGAAGCAAAAAAAATATTTAACTTAAATTATAATAAGTTAGATATATTGATCCATCCATCTTCTTATATCCATGCAATTACTAAATTTAATGATGGCATGATTAAAATCATTGCGCATGACACCAATATGAGAATACCTATTTTTAATTCACTATACGATAAGCAAAAAAAAATAATTAAAACAGATAAATTAAATTTAAAGAAACTTAATTTTTTAGATTTCAAAAAAGTTGATACAGATAAATTTCCTTCAATTAAAATTATAAAAAAACTTCAAAATAAAGATTCATTGCTAGAAACTATCATTGTTTTAGCTAACGATGAATTAGTGAACCTTTTTTTATTAAAAAAGATTAATTTTAATGATATAATGAAAATTCATCAAAAATTAATAAATATGAAAGAATTTAAAAAATATAGTCAAAAAAACCCAGGTAATATTAAGACGATAATTTCTTTGGATAACTATATTCGAAAAAAAATTAATAAAATAATTCATTAATTATGATGCGTTTAATAAAGAATTTTTTTAAGATAATTGTTTTTACTTCTATCTTTTTTTCAACTTATGCATTTTCTAATACTTTAGAAAAAATTAAAATAGTTGGTAACGATCGTATATCTGATGAAACTATAAAATTATTTATCAATGTAAATATAAGTGATGAAGTAGATAATAATAAAATGAATGATATTTTAAAAGATCTTTATGAAACTGATTTTTTTAAGGATATTAGTATAAGTTTTAATAATCAAACTTTAATTATCAATGTTTTAGAAAATCCTATTATTGAAAATATTTTTTATGAAGGAATTAAAAGTGATAGAATTTTAAATATTGTAAAAGATGTAAGCTCAATAAGATCAAGATCTTCTTATAATGAGAGTCTTATTAAAAAAGAAAAATTAAAAATTGAAAATATTCTAAAAAGTCTAGGATATTATAAATCTGATTTAAAAATATTAGTTGAGGAAACTGAAAATAATCTCGTAAATATTACATATGATATAAATTTAGGAAAAAAATCAAAAATTAAAAAAATTACTTTTGTTGGTAATAAAGTTTTTAAAGAAAAAAAATTACGTGGAGTTATAACTAGTTCTGAATATAAGTTTTGGAAAATTATTTCTGGTAGAAAATATCTAAATCAAAATACTGTAATTCTTGACGAAAGACTTTTAAGAAATTTTTATAAAAATAATGGATATTATAACGTTAAAATAAATTCATCATTTGCAAAATTAATTGATGATAATAATTTTGAATTAATTTTTAATATTGATCCAGGCTCTAAAATTTACTTTGGTAATTTAATTCTTAATTTACCATTCGATTTTGATGAAAAAAACTTTAGCTTAATTAAAAAATTATTTGAAAAAACTAAAGGTAAGCCATATTCGATAAATACAATTGACAAAATTCTAGATGAAATTGATACAATTACTGCTCTTGAACAATACAAGTTTATTAAAGCTAATGTTAAAGAAAATATTGATCAAAATTTAATTAATCTTGAATTTGTTGTTGAAGAGGGAGAAAAATTTTACGTTGATAGAATTAATATTTTTGGAAATACAGTTACAGCAGAGAATGTGATTCGTAACCAATTGATGTTAGATGAAGGTGATCCGTTTAGTGAAATCCTGCTTAATAAATCTATTAATAACATAAAAAGTTTGAATTTTTTTAAACAAGTAAAACAAAAAATTGTAAATAATGAAGAGAATAAAACAAAATCAATTAACATTTTTGTTGATGAAAAACCAACAGGTGAAATTTATGCCTCAGCAGGAGCTGGTACCTCTGGAGCTTCTTTTGGCTTTGGTATTAAAGAAAATAATTTTTTAGGAAATGGTATAAGGTTAGATACAAATGCATTTATATCAACTAGTCAATTTAAAGGGAAGTTTTCTGTTACAAACCCTAATTTTAATAATTCAGATAAATCACTTTATGTTTCAGCAGAAGCAACTGAAACTGACAACTATAAAACTTTTGGATATAAAACTAATAAAACTGGCTTTCGTATTGGTACGAATTTTGAATATCTAAATGATTTTTATTTAGGTTTAAATAGTTCTAATTTTTATGAGACAATTGAAACAAATAGCACTGCTTCAGCGCAACAACAAAGTCAAGAAGGTAATTATTGGGATTCTTTTTTAAAACTTGATATGAATTATGATAAACGTAATCAAAAATTTCAAACAAGCTCTGGTTTTAAATCTTTTTACTCAATTAATATTCCAGTTGTAAGTGAAACAAATACAATAAAAAATTATTATAATTATTCTAAGTATTTTAGTTTCTATGAAAAAAATTTTTCATCAATTTCGCTTTATCTTCAATCGGCTAATTCATTAAATAACAAAAATATCAAATTATCAGAAAGAATAGCGATACCATCAAGTAGACTTAGAGGGTTTGAATATGGGAGAGTTGGCCCTAAAGATGGTGATGATTTTATTGGAGGTAACTACGCGTATTCTCTTAATTTTGCATCAAGTGTTCCATTTATTCTTGAAGATTCTCAAAATTTAGATTTTTTAATTTTTGCAGATGTAGCTGATATTTGGGGTGTTGATTATAATTCATCTATTAAAGGTGATGGCACAAGATCATCTGTTGGTGTTGCATTGGATTGGATGAGCCCTTTAGGCCCAGTGAATTTTACTTGGGCTGTTCCAGTTTCAAAACAAACTGGTGATAAAACTGAGTCTTTTAGATTTAACCTTGGAACAACTTTTTAATGAAATTGTTTAATTTTTTTTTTTTTATAACTATTGTTTTATCATTATCCGTCAACAATCTTAAAGCAGAAGATAAAGTTGCTTATTTAGATATCGACTTTATTTTGACTAATACAATAGCTGGTAAATTTCTTTTAGATAATCTTAAAAAAGAAGAGCAATTAAAAATTGAAAAATTTAAAGTAAATGATGAAGGTTTTAGAAATAAAGAAAATAAGATTTTAGCTAAAAAAAATTTGATTTCCAAAGAAGAAATTAATAAAGAAATGAAATCTTTACAGGTGAATTTTCAAAAATACAAAAAAAGTAAAAATAAAGAAATCAATGATCTAAAAAAAAAAAGAAATAGAAACATAGTAAACTTTTTGAATTTAATAAATCCAATCATTGAAAAATATATGTCTGATAATTCAATTTATATGATTATTGACAAAAAAAATGTTTTTATAGCCCGTAAAAATTATGACATAACTAATAAATTAATTGAACTTATTGATAATCAAATTAAAACAGTTGATATTAAATAAATGACTCACTTAAACAAAAAAGATATTGAAGATTTACTTCCTCATAGAGACCCCATGTTATTAATAGATGAACTTCAAGATATTAAAAAATTAACTTCTGCTACCGGAATAGTTAATGTTAAAAAGGATAGTTTTTTTGTACAAGGTCATTTTCCTGGCCAACCTGTAATGCCAGGTGTTCTAATTGTTGAAGCGTTTGGACAAACTGCGGCGGCTCTTACAGCACATGGAATAGATAAAGCTACGTATGAAAATAAACTTGTTTTTCTTATGGGTGTTGAGAAAGCACGTTTTAGAAGCCCTGTTATTCCTGATTGCAAACTCTTACTTAAAATTGAAGCAATAAGATCTCACGGTAGAGTTTGGAAGTACAAAGGTGAGGCTTTTGTGGATGATAAGAAAATGGCTGATGCAATGTGGTCTGCTACTATTGTAGACAAGAAATAAATAGCAATAAATATTGATAACTTATTCTAAATTGCTTTGTTAAAAGCAATTATGGCAAATCCTTTTTTTAAAAACAATGGTCCTTTTAAATTTTATGATGTGTTAAAGGAACTAGATATAAAAATTGATGAAAATAGTAAAAATCTAAACATTAATGATATCAAGGATTTACAAAATTCTAAATTAAATGAAATTACCTTCTTTCATTCTCAAAAATATAAATCTGCAGCTAATGATACAAAAGCTTCTTTTTGTATAACTACTGAAAAATTAAAAAACGAGTTACCTAAAAATTGTAAACCGATAATTGTAGATAATGTTTTAGTTTCAACTTCTATTATTACATCGAAATTTTATCCTGACTCTGTAAATGATGATTTTGATTATACGGTTGAAGATATTCAAAACACTAAATTTCATGATAAAGTTAAATTTGGTAAAAATGTATTAATTGGTCAAAACGTATCAATAGGCTCAAATTGCTTAATTGGTCATAATTCTATTATTGAAAAAAATGTTTCTATTGGAGATAATTGTTCAATTGGCTCAAACACTATAGTTAGAAATAGTTTAATTAAAAATAATGTTAAAATCTTAGATAATTGCATTATAGGAAAGCATGGATTTGGTTTTTTTCCAACTCATAATAAAAATTTAAGATACCCTCATATGGGAATAGTTATAATTGAAGATTGTTGTGAAATAGGGTGTGGTTCCACTATAGATAGAGGTTCTATGTCTAATACTATTATTGGATCAAATACATTTTTAGATAACCAGATTCACATAGCTCATAATGTTAAAATTGGAGAAAATTCGATTATTGCTGGTCAAGTAGGAATTGCAGGCAGTTCTGTAATTGGTAAAAATGTTAAAATTGGTGGGCAGGCAGGGATTTCAGGACATTTAAAAATTGGTAATAACGTTGAAATTGCTGGAGGTAGCGGGGTAATAAAAGATATACCAGACAACTCAAAAGTGATGGGTTATCCAGCTAAGAATATAAGGGAATTTTTAAAAGATAATAGATGATACATAAAACAGCAATTATAGACTCTAAAGCAAAAATTTCCTCCAATGTTAAAATAGGAGCTTATTCTATAATTGGCCCTAATGTTGAAATTGAAGAAAACACAGAAATACAATCTCATGTAAGTATAGTTGGTAACACTAAGATTGGTAAAAATAACAAGATATATCCTTTTTCATCAATTGGTAACGATCCTCAAGATTTAAAATTTGCCGGTGAAGAGACAAAACTTGAGATTGGAGATAATAATAAAATTAGAGAATACGTTACCATTAATCCTGGCACAAAAGGAGGAGGTGGATTAACAAAAATAGGTAATAACTGTTTATTCATGGTTTCTTCTCACATTGCTCATGATTGTATGGTTGGAAATGAAGTAATTTTGGCTAACAATGTTCCACTAGGTGGTCATGCAGAAATAGAAGATAATGTTATTATCGGTGGTAATTCTGCAGTTCAGCAATTTACTAGAGTTGGTAGGTTTGCAATGATTGGTGGGATGTGTGGAGTTGTAAGAGACATAATACCTTACGGAATAGCTCACGGTAATAGAAGTGTTTTACAGGGTTTAAATTTAATTGGTCTTAGAAGAAAGAATATTCCAAATAAAGAAATAATGACTCTAAGCAAAGCTTATAAAGAAATATTCAAAAATAAAAATTTAACTGATAATTTAAATAATTTAAATGAAAATTTTAAAAAGAGTGATTTAGTTTTAGAAGTGGTTAATTTTTTAGAAAAAGATAAAAAAAGACCAATCTGCACTCCTTTTTCTAAATAAAATGATAGGATTATTTTTAGGAGATGCTGATTTTTCAGAAATAGTTCTTAAAAATATTATAAAATTAAAAATAAAATATTTTATAATAGATTTTTCAAAAAATAATAAATTTAAAAAAAATAGAAATTGTAATCGAATAAGTATTGGCAAATTTGGAAAAATAATAAATTTAATTAAAGAAAAAAAATCAAAAAAAGTTTTGTTTGCAGGAAAAATAGCTAAACCTAAATTTTCTACATTAAGACTTGATCTTAAAGGTATTTATTATATTCCAAGTTTGATTAAAGCAGCTAGATTAGGTGACGCTGCAATTATAAAGGCAATTATCAAAATATTAGAAAAAGAGAAAATAAAAGTAATTAGTTCAAATTTTTTTAATCCAGAACTATCATTAAAAGCTAAAAATTACACAAAACTAAAACCAAATTTTAAAGAAATAAAATCTATTAAAAAAGGAGTTCTTCATTTTAATCAATTGAATAGTTTAGATCATGTTCAAGCATTAATTGTAAAAGATGAAAAAGTTATAGCTACTGAAGGAAGTCAAGGAACTAAAAAAATGTTATCAAAATTAAAAAAAGGATCAGCAGGAATTTTAATTAAATTACCTAAGAAAAAACAGGATTTAAGAATGGATTTACCAACAATCGGTCTTAACACATTAAAAGATTGTAAGAAATATGGGTTAAAAGGTATTGTTCTAAAATCTAAGAAAAATATTTTCTTAGATAAAAATAAATGCATAAGATTTGCTAATAAAAACAAGATATTTATTAAGATTATATGAAGAAAATATTCATTTTAACTGGCGAACCTTCTGGAGATAAATTAGCTTCAACAGTTATTTCAAAGCTAATGTCTCAAAACCCTAACGTTGAGTATTTATCAGTAGGTGGAACTCATATTAAAAAGCTTGGAATTCAATCAATTTTTGACCTTAAAGAAATTACTTATCTTGGGTTTACAACCGTATTACTTAATATTTTTAAGATAAGGAATAGAATTAATAAAACAGTTGATGAAATTATAAAATTTAATCCAGATATATTGTTTAGTGTTGATAGCCCAGATTTTACATTAAGAGTAGCTGAAAGAGTTAAAAAGATAAATAAAAATATTAAAACAATTCATTATGTTGCCCCTCAAGTTTGGGTTTGGCGGAAAAATAGAGTTAAAAAAATTAAAAAATTTATAGATCATATGCTTTTATTATTTAATTTTGAAAAAAAATATTTTGAACCAGAAAATATTAAAACCACATTCGTAGGACATCCACTAATTGAAAAAAATGAAAATGTAAAAACAGATTTGAATGATTTAATATCTAAAGATAAGAAAATTATATCAATTTTTTCTGGTAGTCGTAAATTAGAAACAAACGTACTTTTACCTATATTGATAGATTTCATTAAACTCATGAACAAAAAAGAAAATATTTATTCTTTTGTTTTTCATGCCACAGACGAAAATAAAGATTTTATTATTAAAGAAATTAATAACACTGGTTTAAATAATGTAGATGTTGTTTCTGATGAAAATATCAAATCACAAATATTGTCTAACTCAATATTTGCTGTTTCTAAATCAGGTACTGTTTCGCTACAAATTTCAAGTGCAAATGTTCCATCAATAATAATTTATAAATTAAGTTATATAAACTTTATGATTTTCAAATTATTAGTAAATGTTAAATTTGTTAATATTATAAATATAATAAATGACAGAGAGGTAATTCCAGAATTATTACAAAATGAATGTAATGCTAAAGAAATTTTCAATACAGTTATTTATTTCTTAAAAAATCCAGATTTAATAAAAAAACAATTAAGCGATTGTAATAAAACTTTAGAGGGCATCAAATCTAAAACATCTTCTTCAAATGAGTCAGCTTCAATTTTAAGCAAGTATCTTGCATTCTAACCTTTTTTTTACCTCTTCTTTACCTAAAGAAATTACAATATCATAAAGTCCTGGGCCAAATTTAGAACCAGTTAAAGCCACTCTTAATGGCTGACCAACTCCTTTAAAATTTGTTTCATATTTTTTTATTAATTCATTTACGACTGGTTCAAGATTTTCTTTATCTAAATTTTTTATACTTGTTAGATTATTATTAAATTCTTTTATGATGTTCTTTGCATTTTCATCTATTAAATTTAAATCTTCATCTTTAATTTTTACTTCATCTAATATTATATATTTTGCATTATTATAAATATCTTCTAAAGTTTTTGCTTTATTTTTAAGGAAAGATAATGATGTTTTGATTTTTACTTCTTTTACTGGGTTTATCTTTTCTTTATAAGTTTCACAATATTCTACTAGATGTTTATAGAGTTCATTCTCATCAATGTTTTTTATATAATGTTCATTCATAGATAAAATTCTGCTCATATCTAGTTTTGAAGGAGATTTACCAATACCTTCTAAGTTAAAGTGTTCAATACTCTCATCTAGAGTAAATATTTCCTTATCCTCAAAAGACCAACCTAATCTGAGTAAATAATTCCTTAAAGCATCAGGCATTATGCCGATTTTAGAATAGTCTTTTAATGTTGATGCATTATCTCTCTTTGATAATTTTTTACCTTCTATTGTATGAATAAGGGGTATATGTGCAAATTTTGGTAAATCCCAGTTCATTGCAAAATAAATTTGCATTTGTTTAAATGTATTAATTTTATGATCATCTCCTCTAATGATGTGTGTCATATTCATTTGGTGATCATCGACAGTGGCAGACAAATTATATGTTGGTGTGCCATCATTTCTTAAAATTATAAAATCTTCAATTGTATTATTATCAATTTCAACATCACCTTGAACTAAATCTTTTAACACTGTTGATCCTTCTATTTTACTTTTAAATCTTATTACTGGTTTTATATCTTTTGGTGCATCAGACTCTGAAAGATCTCTCCATTTTCTATTATAAATATAAGGAAGTTTTTTTTGTCTAGCTCTCTTTTTTTGTTCTTCAATTTCTTCATTAGAACAATAACACTTATAAGCATTACCATTTTTTAATAATTCATTTGTAACATCTATGTGATCTTTAATTTTTGTTGACTGAATATACTCCTCACCATCATGTTCTATGCCAATCCATCTTAGAGATTTAATAATTTGAATTTTGTGCTCATCCTTAGATCTTTCTTTGTCCGTATCTTCAATTCTTAGATGAAATGTTCCTTTTTGGTTTTTAGAAAATAACCAATTAAATAGTGCTGTTCTTACTCCACCAATATGAAGAGCTCCAGTAGGAGAGGGAGCAAATCTAGTTGCTACTTTTGACATTAGTGATGTTTAGTCTATTTTTTTAGAAGTTTCTATATAAAGATACTAATACTCCTTGGACTTTTACTCTATCTGGTCCAAAAATCTTAGTTTCATAGTTTCTATTAGCGCTTTCAAGAGCAACTACTTTACCTTTTTTACGAATTCTTTTAAGCATTGCTTCATGCTCATCAATTAAAGCTACAACAATTTTTCCATTATCTGCAGTATCAGTCCTTCTTATAATAACAGTATCACCTTCATTGATACCAGCTTCTATCATAGAGTCTCCCTGAACTTTTAATCCAAAATAATCTCCATTTTTTTCTAGATTACTTGGCAGAGGAATTCTTGATACCTCATTTTGTATAGCTTCAACTGGTGTACCAGCAGCTATTTTTCCAAGAACTGGAATTTCCATTTCATCAGAATTAATATTAACCTCATCCAAACCACCTTTAATTACACTTGGTGAGAAACTATTATAAATATCATTTGCAGATGCCGTTTCAGGCAATTTAATTACCTCTAAAGCTCTTGCTTTGTGGGCTAATCTCTTAATAAATCCTCTTTCTTCTAATGCACTAATTAATCTATGAATTCCTGATTTAGATTTTAAATTTAGTGATTGTTTCATTTCCTCATAAGAAGGTGAAACTCCAGAACTTCTCAACTTCTTGTTGATAAATAAAAGCAGGTTTTTTTGTTTTTTAGTAAGCATAAGAACAAATATCGTACAAATAATGTTCTATAAAAGTTCTTTTAAATAAACAATAGTTAAAAAGTTAAGTAAAATAGGGGTTAATTTGACTATAAAACTGAAAAAATAGAATTTTCTGACAAATTTTTTAAAAGTGATTCACCAATTAAAAAAGTTTTAATAGAAGTTTTATTGTTCAACTCTAAAAGTTCATCTTTTGTTTTAATTCCACTTTCAGAAATTAAAGGCCCTTGGTGGTTAATAAGCACATTATGAATATCGTAGGTTGTATTAATATCAGTTTTAAGTGTTTTTAAATTTCTATTGTTAATTCCAATTAAAGCATCTTTAAAATTTAAAGCTTTTTCAGCTTCTTCTACAGTGTGTACTTCAACGATAACCGACATGTTAAATCTTAATGTCTCTTCATATAATTCATTAGCTAAATCATCAGATACACCAGCTAGAATAATTAAAATTGCATCAGCACCATAACTTTTTGCTAAAGGTATTTGAAATTTATCAATAAAAAAATCTTTACATAAAATTGGTAAATTAAATTTTTGTTTAATTTTACTGATATGAATTAAATTTCCTGAAAAAAAATCTTCCTCTGTAAGCACTGATAAGCAAGTTACATTATTCTCGTTATAAATTTTTGCAATTTCAACAGGATTATAATTTTCTATAATTACGCCTGCTGAAGGACTTGTTTTTTTAATTTCAGCTATTATTGAAATTTTATCTTGTATTATATTATTTTGAATTTTTTTTTTAAAATCAATATAATTGTTATTTTTATCTATAATCTCATTCAAAGAGTCTAAACTTGTTGATTTTTTTAAAAAATCTACTTTTTCAATTTTTTTTGTGATTATTTTACTTAATATATTTTCAGACATTTTGTATTTTTTCTAAATGTGAATAGGGCTTACCAGATAAGATAAATTCTCTTGAAAAATTATAAGCTTCTGAAAATTCTGTAAACTTATCACTTACAATTAATCCTGCTGCTGCATTTAAACAAACAGCTTTTGAAAAATCATTATCTTTACCTTTAAAAATTTCAATCATTTTATCTGCATTAAAATGAGCATCATCACCAATTAAATTTTCAAATTTTTCTGCATTAACATTAAGAGATTTTGGATCAATTATGATTTCTGATATTTTTCCATCTTTTAATTGAATCACATTTGTTTTTGCATAAGGAGATATTTCATCTAAGCCATCTTCACTATTTACAATCCATGCAAATTTAATATATAAATTTCTAAGCCCTTCAGCAAATATTGTAAGTAATTTTTTATCAAATACTCCTACAACTTGTCTGTCAACTAATGCAGGATTACTTAATGGACCAATCATATTAAAAATAGTTCTTTTACCAATTTTTTTTCTAACAGGGCCAACAAATCTCATTGCACTATGATAATTTGGTGCAAACATGAAACCAAAATTATTATTATTAATTTCTTTTTCTATATCATTTGGCTCGAGATCTATTTTAATTTTAAGTGCCTCCAAAACATCTCCAGACCCACATTTTGATGATACAGCTTTATTACCGTGTTTAGCTACTTTTGTTCCCATACTTGCCAAAAGTAAAGCTGAAGCAGTGGAGATATTTAGTGTATTCATTCCATCTCCTCCCGTTCCACATGTATCAATACAATCAGTAACATTTACTCTTTTTGATTTTTCTCTAAGGACATAAACACCACCAGCAATTTCATCTGAAACTTCACCTTTTGCAGAGAGAAGGGTTAAAAAATCATAAATTTCTTCTTCACCAGCTTTGCCAGTCATCAATAATTCAAAAGCAGATTTGCTTTCTTCAAAAGTTAAGTCTTCTTTTTGTCTTAATTTTTCTAAAATTTTTTCCATTTATTAATAATTTATAAAATTTTTTAATATTTTAATTCCTAGTTTAGTTTTAATACTTTCTGGGTGGAATTGTACACCATGAATATTATACTCTTTATGTTGAACACTCATTATTAACCCGTCATCGGTTTCTGCTGTAATTTCTAAATCGTTTGATAATGATTTTTTTTCAATAATCAAACTATGATACCTTGTAGCTTCAAATGTTTTTGGAAGGTTTTTTAAAATTCCAATTTTTTTGGATTTAATTCTACTTGTTTTTCCATGCATTAATTTTTTTGCTTGAATAATTTTTGAGCCAAAAACTTGCCCTATAATTTGATGGCCCAGACATACACCTAAAAAAGGAATTTCCTTATGAAGAGTTTTTAAAATATTTAAACAATTTCCAGATTGATTTGGATTCCCAGGACCAGGTGAGATTACAATTTTATCATATTTTTTTTTTATAATTTCTTTTGAGGTAATTTTATCATTTCTAATTACATCAACTTTTGTCTTTAATGATGAAAGATAGTGGTAAAGATTAAACGTAAAACTATCATAATTATCTATCAATAATATTTTCATTATCTTAAGGCGTTAATTAAAGCTTTAGCTTTGTTAACGGTTTCCTCATATTCTTTAATTGGCTTACTGTCAGCTACAATGCCTGCTCCAGCTTGCACATAAAATTTTTTATTTTTTGCAACTGCTGTCCTTAAGGCAATACAGGTATCAAATTCTCCATTAGCTGAAAAATATCCAATTCCACCTGCGTACACTTTTCTTCTAGTTGTTTCTAGCTCATCAATAATTTCCATTGCTCTTATTTTTGGAGCACCCGATACAGTACCGGCTGGAAACCCTGCTAATAAAGATTTAAATTTAGAGAACTTTTTATTGTATTCTCCTATTACGTTAGAAACTATATGCATAACATGAGAATATCTCTCAATAATAAAACTTTCAGTAACTTTAACCGAATTAATTTTAGAAACTTTACCAGCATCATTTCTTCCTAAATCCAAAAGCATTAAATGTTCTGACAATTCTTTTTTATCTTTTAATAGATCTTTTTCGTAATAAAGATCTTCTTTATTTGTTTTTCCTCTTGGTCTAGTTCCGGCTATTGGTCTTACTGTTATTTTGTTATCTCTTAATCTCACTAATATCTCAGGGCTGGCACCAACTATTTGAAAATCGTTAAAATTAAAAAAAAACATAAAAGGAGAGGGATTTGTAATTCTTAATTTTTTATAAATTTCTAGAGGATTTTTTGTTAATTTTGCTTCAAACCTTTGGCTTAAGACAACTTGAAAAATATCACCTAATTTTATGTATTTTTTTGCTTTATTAACCATTTTAAGAAATCTATTTTTAGGAGTATTTGATTTAACTTTAATTTCTTTAACGACCTTATTTTTTGACTTACTTAAATTTTTTATAGAGGATTGGATTGAAAGTTTAAAAAGTTCTGACTTTATATCATCAAACTTTTTTTGATAGTTGCTAATTTTTTCATCATTAAAAATATTTATTATATAAAATATTTCTTTTTTTAAATTATCGTGAATTATAAGAGTTCTAGGTCTTAGTAATCTAACATCAGGTAAATTAAGATCATTTTTGCAGTTGTTCGGTATATTTTCAACGTATCTAATTGAGTCATATGAAAAATATCCAGATATTAAAGAACATATTTTTGGTAACTTTTTTGGTGTCTCAAATTTAAATTCTTCAATTATTTTTTCTATTAATTCTTCAGGTTTATTCTTTAATTTAATTTTT
>QBXA01000006.1 GCA_003283905.1 Pelagibacteraceae bacterium AG-319-F18
ATAATTTTTTTCTTCTTTTTGACTGATACTTTCAAAAACTATTTTTGCTTTTATATTCTCAAAAGTTTCTCCCACTTTTAAATTCGTGATAATTTCGCTTGAAAACAAACTGTTAAATAAAATGCTCAAAATTAATAAACTAAATCCAAAATGAGCTATATTTTGTGCTAAATTTTTAAATCCCTTATTAAAGAAATCTCTTAAAGTAATAAAAAAAAGATATAAAGCGCTTAAAACTAAAATTGAATTTATTAAATAATTAGAGGTAAAATTTTTAACAATTAAGATAGATAGCAAAATTGAAATTATTAATAGTAAAATTAAATAAATTTTGTCTTCTAAATTTGATTTAATCCATTTCAACTTTGGTCCAATTGCCATAATCAACAAAAAAGGAATTAAAAACGGTATAATTAGTTTGTGATAAAAAGGTGGACCTACAGATATTTTTTGAGACGACAAAACATCAAGAAAAATTGGATAAATAGTACCAATTAAAACAACTGATAAAAAATACATCATAAACCAATTGTTAATTATTATAGCTGTTTCCTTGCTCAGCCAAAAAAAACTACTTAAATTATTTTTACTAGTTTTATGAAAAAAGAAAAAAATAAATAATGAAAGAAAAATCAGAGAAAATAAAAAAATTAAAATAAATAAACCTCTTTCTGGATCATTTGCAAAAGTATGCACAGAATTAAGAATTCCTGATCTAACCAAAAATGTACCACTCATACTTAATGTAAATGTTGATATTGATAAAATTATTACCCAAGAGGTTAAGATTAATTTTTTTTCTAAGACTAAGATACAATGTAAAAGTGTTGTTAATGCTAGCCATGGCATTAAAGAAACATTTTCAACTGGGTCCCAAAACCAAAAACCACCCCAACCTAACTCATAATACGCCCAAATAGATCCCAACAAAATTCCTAGAGTTAAAAAAATCCATGAACTTAAGGTCCATTTTTTTATATGAGATGCCCATTTTTTTGAAACAATATTTAAGGTCGTTGCTGCTAAAACTGACGAAAAAATAATTGATGAACCCACATATCCTAAATATAAAATAGGAGGATGAATTGCTAAAGCTGGATCTTGTAATATTGGATTAAGCCCCAACCCTTCTGTTGGTATTGGATGAATATAGTTAAATGGATTTGATGTTTTGATCAAAAAAATAAAAAAACCTATAATAATAATCTGCTGAAATACTAAAGTTAAAATTCTATACTTTATAGGTTGATTTTTAGTTCTTACTAAAAAAATAAGAATAAACAATGTTAAAACAAGCAGCCACAACAACAGACTTCCTTCATGATTGCCCCAAGTTCCAGCAATTTTATAAAAAAACGGTTTAGTCGTATGTGAATTATTAAAAACAGTCTCGTTGCTAAAGTCAGATACAACAAAAGATAAAACTAAACATAAAAAACTAATTACAACTAAAAAAAAATTGTAAAAAAGTAAATGATAAAATTTTAGTATCTAATAATTTAGGATTTCTGAAATTTTTTACAGAAAAATAGACAAGAACTAATCCAAAAAAAAGTCCAAGAAGCAATGAATAGTTTCCAATAACGCTAAATAGCATCTTACTTTTCTCCGATTGCCTCTTTTACTTCTGGAGGCATATAATTTTCGTCATGTTTTGCTAAAATTTTTGTAGCAGAAAAGAAATTTCTATCTTTTAAAAAACCTTCTGCAACCACGCCTTTTTCTTCTGCAAAAAGATTTGGTACTGCGCCTGTATAAGTTACATTAATTTCATTTTTCAAATCTGTAATTATGAACTTAACTTCACTAGCTTTTACTGAAATAGAATTTTTTTTTACCATTCCACCGACTCTAATTTTTTTTTTATCTAATTCTGATAAAGCTTTGATTTCTGAAGGCGACTGGAAGTATACGACGTTTTCTTCAAGTGATTTTAAAACTAGGAATACTGTTAATATTAAGGAAACTAAAATAAGTGCTACAAACAAAAATCTTAATTTAACTTTACGACCATACATGGTTTAAAAGTTAATTGTTTGTGGCGTTAGCTAAAATTTCTTTATTTATTCTTTGTGATTTCGCAGATTTAGCTTTCTCAGAGTTTAGAGATCCAAATTTAGCTACAAATTTATTTTGTTCCTTAATAAATTGAACTCTTGTAATCAAGTATAGTGCTGAAAAACTTAAAAATGTAAAACTGAAAGCTGACAATACGTAAGTTCCATATCCGTTCATAAAAAATAGTTCATTTATCATATTCTATCTAGGCCTTTATTTTTAATTTTTATCAGTTCTGTATTATATTTCATTAAAAAAATTAGCAATGAAAAAAGAGCAAATGCCGCAGTCATTATCAGCAGAGGAAAAAGCATAGATGAATGAATTGAACTTTTTGATAATATATTGATTGATGCCGGTTGATGAAGTGTATTCCACCAATCTACTGAGTATTTAGTAATAGGAACATTAACTATACCTATTATTGTAATAAAAGTTGTGATCTTAAAAACCTTTTCTTCACTTTCATAAATTCTCCATACAATTAAATACATTGCATAAAAGAGTGCCAATATTAACATAGAAGTAATTCGAGCATCCCAAGCCCACCAAGTTCCCCACGTTGGTTTCCCCCAGATAGAACCTGTAACTAATGCAATTATATTAAAAACAAAACCAGATGGTGCCAAACTTTTAGAGATTAAAAAAAAATTTTTATTTTTAAAAATAAATCCACTAATCGATAAAAAAGTTATAGATGAAAAAATACCCAAAGAAATCCAAGCAGCTGGAACATGTACATACATAATTCTGACAGCATCACTTTGTTTATAATCTTCAGGAGATAAAATTAGTGCTTCAGTTAATCCAATAGAAAGCACAATCACAAATAAAAATAAAATATATTTTGGAGCTTTCGAAGTTATCTGAAAAATTTTATTTGGTTGAAATAGTTTAAACATATTTGATTAATGATGTTTATTACGAAAAGGATTTCCGATCAAGAATGCAGAGGGAGATAATAATCTGAAATTAACGTTTAACATCCTTGATCAGAATATAAGAATAATTTACCTAATTTGTATGGCTTAGATTTGAACTAAATGTGTTTAAAAAATGATAAGTTTAATTTGACATCTTAAAATAACTAGAACCTTTTTTTCCTGAAAAAATCTCTTCAATTAAAGGATGTTTTATTGGCTCTTCAGAGTCATCTATAAGAAGATTTTGTTCCGAAACATAAGCCTCGTAAGTTATTTCGTCATTTTCAGCTAGCAAATGGTAAAAAGGCTGATCTTTTCTTGGTCTCACATTTTTTGGAATTGACTGATACCACTCCTCAGAATTATTAAATTCAAAATCTACATCGTATATTACACCTCTAAATTCAAAGTGTTTATGTTTTACAATATCTCCAATGGAAAATTTTGCTTTTTGAATTGGCATTCTAATTAGTATGGGTATTTAAAAATAAAAATCAATGCTAAAAATATTAATCTTTTGTGATGTGACAAATATGTTAATATCTTTTTAGTGAATAAATCTCTTTTAAAATTTGTTACAGACTTTGGACCATTAGCTATATTTTTTTTTTATTATTATAATAATGATAAAAATTTATCAGTTGCAATCCCTCCACTTATAGTTGCAACTTTAATTGCATTAGCCATTGTTTGGTTTTTTGAAAAAAAAATACCTATGATGCCCTTAATAAGTGGAATATTAATTACATTTTTTGGTGGCTTAACTATTTATTTCAATGATCCAATATTTATTTATATTAAACCAACAATTATAAATATTTTATTTGCTTTAGCTTTATTTTTTGGAAAATATTTTGCTAAAGAACCTATTTTAAAGAAAATTATGGGTAAATCAATTCCATTAACAGACATTGGTTGGGAATTATTAAATAAAAGATGGATGTTTTTTTTCTTTGGTCTTGCAATATTAAATGAATGTATTTGGAGAACTCAAACAGAGGAGTTTTGGGTTAACTTTAAGGTATGGGGAATGCTACCAATAACCATAATTTTTACAGGTTTTCAGATACCATTAATCAATAAACATAAAATTGATGCCCAGTAATTTAAAACTAGTAGTCAATAATCTTCATAAACAAATAGAAGAAAGACAATTTTTTGAAAAAGATGAACTTAAGATTATCTTAGATTTATATGCAAAAATGGTCTCGGAAGGATCGTGGAAAGATTATGGTTTAAATATCTCAAGTAAACAAGTTAGCTTTAGTGTTTTTAAAAATGCTGCTGAAAATGCTTTATATAAAATTTGTAAAAATTTTAAGCCTAAAAATAAAAATCTAAAATATCTAATAACAGATACTAGTGGAAAAATTTTAAAAAACTCTTTTGACCTTAAGTTATTATTAAATAATACTAACTGGAAAAAGTTACAAAAATAAAATTATCTTCTTTGGCCAAATAATCTCAGCAACATTATAAATAAATTTATAAAGTCTAGATAAAGAGTAAGAGCACCCATCACAGCTTTTTTGCCCATGATTTCGCCAGTATCGCTTGCAACATACATATTTTTAATTTTTTGAGTATCATAAGCTGTTAGGCCCACAAAAATTAAAACACCTAAGATTGATATCACAAAATACATCATTGAAGATTTCATGAATATGTTAACTATTGAAGCAATTATTATTCCAATTAAACCCATCATCAAAAATGAGCCTAGTTTTGTCAAATCTCTTTTAGTTGTATAACCATAGATGCTCATTGAACCAAAAGTTGCTGAACATATAAAGAAAACTCTAGTAACACTCATTCCAGTGTAGACTAATAAAATTGATGATAAGGATAAACCCATTAATCCTGCAAACACCCAAAAAGTTGTTTGAGCTTTTGATGCACTCATCTTATTAATTCCAAAACTCATGTAAAAAACAATTCCTAAAGGCGCCAACATAACAAGCCATTTAAGTCCTGACATATAAATAGCATTTCCCATTTGAGTTAAACCTACAATAGATCCAGCGTCATTTGTAACAACTGACATTTTAAATGTTAAAAGTGCAACTATTCCTGTTAATAAAATTCCAGTTGCCATATAATTATATACTTTAAGCATGTAGGCTCTTAAGCCTTCATCCATTACTACTGTAGTTTGCTGAGCTGCTTTAGCTCTTTCTAAAATACCTTTTCTATTAAATTCCATAATGATTATTATATAATAGTCTTTTACTAATTATTCAAGATATCTTAAAAGATTAATTAAATATTAACAAAATTATACTCTAATGAACTATAAAAAATTAGGTAATACCGATATTAAAGTAAGTACATTTTGTCTTGGTACTATGACTTGGGGTGAACAAAACACTCAAAAGGAAGGTTTGAAACAAATGGACTATGCTTTAGATCAAGGTGTAAATTTTTGGGATACTGCAGAGTTATATGCCGTTCCACCTAGGGCAGAAACATACGGTCACACAGAAATTATAATTGGTAACTGGTTTAAAAAAACGAAAAAGAGAGACAAAGTTATTTTAGGTACAAAAGTTGCGGGTCCTATGAGAGCATATTTAAGAGGTGGTGCAAATAACTACGGTTTAGAAAAGATGACAGAAGCTATCAATGATAGCTTAAAAAGATTGCAAACTGATTACATTGATCTGTATCAATTACATTGGCCCGAAAGAAATACAAATACATTTGGAAGATTAGGTTATGAACACAAAGAAAATGAAAATTGGACTAAATTTGAAGATGTTCTTGGAAATCTTCAAAGATTTATTGATTCGGGAAAAATAAGAGAGATTGGATTATCAAACGAAACTCCTTGGGGAGTTTCAAAATATTTAGAGCTCTCAAAAGAAAAAAAGCTTCCAAGAATGATATCTATTCAAAATCCTTACAGTTTATTAAATAGAACCTATGAGGTTGGTCTAGCTGAAATATCAATTAGAGATGAAATAGGCCTTTTAGCTTATTCTCCATTAGCTAGTGGATACTTAAGTGGAAAATATAGAAATGAAACATATCCAAAGGGATCTAGAATAGAAAGAGATTGGGATTTTTGGAAATATAGATACAACACACCTAATTTGAAAAATGCAGTAGAAGAATATTACAAAATAAGTAAAAAATATAATCTCAATATGAGTCAAATGTCATTAAAATTTTGTGAAATTCAACCATTTATGACAAGTGTTATTATCGGTGCAACAACAATGGAGCAGTTGAAAACTAACATAGAAAGTGTAAATGTAAATTTATCCGATGATGTCATTAAAGAAATTAATAAAGTTCAAACAATATACCCAAGCCCATGTCCATAATTAAAAAAATTTTACTAATTTTACCAATAATTTTTATTTCCTGGTGTGTTCAATTATCTGCAGGAGAAACAAAAAAAATTGGCAAATTTAAAGATTGGGAAGCAATGGTATCTTCAGAAGACGCTGGAAAAGTTTGTTTTGCACAATCATCACCTATTTTGCAAGGTCCAAAATCAAATAATAAAAGAGACGCCAAATTATTTATTGCATTTAGACCAGGTGATAAAATTATCGATGAAATAAGTGTTACTGCAGGTTATGAGTTTAATAATAGCAACTCAGTAATTGCCCAATCAGGGAAAAATAAATTTAAATTTGATATTAAAGAACAAGGTTTTGCATGGATTGCAGATACAAAGGTTGAATTTAGAATGATTAAGAGAATGAAAAAAGGATCTAGAATTATGATTACTGGCTATAATCAAAAAAATTCTCAAACAATAGATCATTACTCATTATTAGGATTTACCAAAGCTTACAATGCTGCAAAAAAAGCTTGTAGCTAATTTAATGAAATCGAAAAAGAAAATTGTTCTAGCTTACTCTGGAGGTCTTGATACTTCTATAATTTTAAAATGGCTTCAAGAAAATTACGATGCAGAAGTAATTTGTTATACTGCAGATGTTGGTCAAGAAATTGATAGAAAAAAAATTATAACCAATGCAAAAAAATTTGGTGTTAAAAATATTATTATCAAAGATTTAAAAGACACTTTTGTTAAAGATTTTGTTTATCCAATGATTAGAGGTCATGCAATCTATGAAGGTATTTATTTGTTAGGAACATCAATAGCTAGACCACTTATTGCAAAAGATCAAATTAGAGTTGCAAAAAAATATAAAGCCTATGCAGTTTCACACGGTGCAACAGGAAAAGGAAATGACCAAGTTAGATTTGAATTGGGCTACCACTATTTTGGACCAAAAATAAAAATAATTGCCCCTTGGAGAATTTGGAAATTAAAATCAAGAACAGATCTTATTAATTATGCAAAAAAGCATGGAATAACTATTCCTAAAGATAAAAAAGGAGCTCCACCTTTTTCAGTTGATGATAATTTATTTCACACATCAACAGAAGGAAAAGTTTTAGAAAACCCAAAAAACTCTGCACCTGAATTTATATTCCAAAGAACTACTTCTCCTGAAAAAGCACCAAACAAACCAAGCTTTGTAACTATCAATTTTAAAAAAGGTGACCCAATAGGAATAAATGGGAAAAAACTATCTCCATCAAACTTATTAGAAAGACTTAATCAGCTTGCTGGTAAAAATGGAATTGGAAGAGTTGATTTAGTTGAAAATAGATTTATTGGAATTAAATCTAGAGGAGTGTACGAAACTCCTGGTGGAACATTATTAATTCAAGCACATAGAGCAATTGAATCTGTCACTTTAGACAAAGAAACAATGCATAAGAAAGATCAAATAATGCCTAGATACGCAGAACTTATTTACAATGGCTATTGGTATTCAAAAGAAAGATTTAAACTTCAAAAAATTGTAGATCTTAAAAAAAATAAAGTGAACGGTTCTGTTAAACTTAAACTTTATAAAGGAAATGTAATAATAGAATCTCGACAAACAAAAAGTTCTGCTTATTCAATGAAAAAAGTATCTTTTGAAGAAAATAAAACATTTAATAAATCAAATGTTGAAAGATTTATTAATTTTCACAAAAAAAAATTAAGATCTTAATTAAAACCATCTAATCATCCCAATAATTCCAGCTGTTGCATAAAAAAATTGCAAAAAAAGTATTCCCTTATGACCGTCTCTATATGCCCAAATTCCAATTAAGATTGCTGATAAAAGTAATAAGCAGAAGCCAAAAAATTCTATTCCAATATTTAATGCAACAAATAAAGAATACAAAATTGCTGTAACAACCCCAGCCCATTCAAAAAATTTGTTATTCATTTAAAAGTTTTTTAAAATTTTCATAAAGTGTCTTGGAATAATTATTCATATCTAAAATATTATTTTTAGCAGCATTATCAAATTTTTCTAAAGCTCCATCTCCTAACTGATCTTCAAGAGCTTTTTTGTATTCTGGCACACATCCCCACTCATTGACTGTTGTATCCTTAATCTCAATATGAAATTGGATTCCATAAGCATGGTTTTGATATTTAAAAATTTGATATTTAGTAATAGGAGATGAAGCTAATAGAGTTACATCTTTGTTATTTTCTATTCCTTGCACTTCATAGGAATGCCACTGCAAACTTTTAATCTGGTTTGGAAGTTTTGAAAATAAATTATCCTTATTTTTTTCTTTAGAAAAATTAATATCCATTATGCCAATTTCTGCTGGATTTGATTTAATTACCTTGCCACCTATAACTTCACCTAATAACTGACATCCTAAACAAAAACCTAAATAAGGTTTTTTTAAATTAACAACAAATTCTTTAATTGCTTTTTTTTCTTCTATTAACCAAGGATATTCCTGTTCCATATAAGTATCCATTGGACCTCCCATACAAAACATCCCATCAAATTTACTTAAATCATTTGGAATTTTTTCACCTTCATCAAGTTCTATAGTTGTTAAATTAACTCCATCAGCTAACATTAAATCTTTGATATAACCAGGATCTTCAATTTTAATATGCTGTAGTACAATAATATTCATTATTATCTTAATAATTTAAAAAAAAATTTTTTAATTGTTTTATCACTTCCTTAGGATTCTGTTCAGGAATAAAATGACCTGAATCAATAGCCTTTCCAATAATTTTTTTATTTGAATATTTTTGCCAAATTTTAATTGAATTAAACTGTTTTCCTATTACACCCTTTTTTCCCCACAATACCTGAATTGGAATATTAAGTTTTTTTTTTCTATCTTTTTTATCATGCTCTAAATCTATTGTGGCTGAAGCTCTATAATCTTCACAAGAAGCATGAATTCTTTTCGTTTGTTTAAATGATTTAAGATAAGCTTCCTCAGCTTTACCAAATTTATGATTTCCTGACCATTTATCTAAACAGCTTTTCATCCATTTTCTTGAATCACTCATTATCATTCTTTCTGGCAACCAAGCTGGTTGAATTAAAAAAAACCAATGAAAGTAAGCTTTTGCAAATTCTCTATTAGTGGTTTCATACATATCTAGTGTTGGACAAATATCTAAAACACTTAAAGCCAAAATTTTTTTTCTAAAATCTCTTGCCATTCTATGAGCAACTCTACCACCTCGATCATGACCTACAACAAAAAACTTTTTAAAATTTAATTTATTCATTAATTGAATCATATCTTTAGCCATTTCTCTTTTTGAATAATTAATATGTTTTCTTCCACCTGATATAACTAAACTATCTCCGTATCCTCTTAGATCAGCAACTACTACAGTAAAATATTTACTTAATTCTGGAGCAGTTTTGTTCCACATCATATGAGTTTGGGGATAACCATGAAGCAAAAGTAATGGCGGACCGTTACCTTTAAATCTACAAAAAACTTTTCCTTTATTTACTTTGATAAATTTTTTTTTAAATCCTTTAAACATGATTAATAATTTTAATCATTTAGCAGTTTATTTTTTGCTTTTTCAAATTCTTCTTGGGTTAAAACTCCGCTTTGATGCAAATCATTTAACTTATTAATTTCGTCGCTTAATTTATTATCTTCGTTTAATAAATTAATATTTTCATTTTCTTGTTCTTTTTCAAATCTAATATCCTCTTTTGCTTTAAATCCTTTCATTATTGCATTAGCGCCTAAGTACAAAACAAAAGCCATAATCGGAATCACTAAAACAAGAAAGATTATTTTTTCCATTAC
The DNA here is from genome assembly GCA_003283905.1 of Pelagibacteraceae bacterium AG-319-F18. Classification (GTDB taxonomy): domain Bacteria; phylum Pseudomonadota; class Alphaproteobacteria; order Pelagibacterales; family Pelagibacteraceae; genus Pelagibacter. The sequence goes on from QBXA01000006.1 coordinate 10,101, forward strand.
TTATACTATCAAAAGGAGATATTTATTTAAAATATTAAATTTGAGATCTTTTAAAACAATCAATAGTATTTTTTAATAAACACGCGATTGTCATCGGCCCTACACCGCCTGGAACAGGAGTTAAAGCTTTTGCATTTTTTGAAACCTCGTCAAATGCAACATCACCAACAATACCTTTATCAGTTTTATTAATACCAACATCAATTACTATTGCATCTTTTTTAACCCAATCTCCTTTAACAAGTTCAGGTATTCCAACTGCTGCAACTATAATATCTGCTTCTAAACATTCAGCTTTTAAATCTTTTGTTCTGGAATGTGTAATTGTAACTGTACAATTTTCTTTCAAAAGAAGTTGAGTCATTGGCTTACCATTCAAATTAGATCGTCCAACCATAACAGCTTTTTTACCACTTAGGTTTGGTTCAATCTTTTTAATTAAAAGATAGCAACCTAACGGAGTACAAGGAACTGAACTTTCATAACCAGATGATAAATTTCCAACATTCATTGGATGAAAACCATCTACATCTTTTGAAGGTGTGATAGTTTCTATCACTTTTTGTTTATCAATATGTTTTGGTAGTGGTAGTTGAACTAAAATACCTGAAACCGTTTCATCTTTATTTAATTCCTCAATTTTTTCTAAAACAGTTTTTTCTTCTACTGTATCAGGATATTTAATTACCTCAGATTTTAGGCCTACTTCGTTTGCTGATTTTTCTTTGTTACGAACATAAATTTGGCTTGGAGCCATATCTCCAATTAAAATTACTGTTAGCCCAGGAACTTTATTATATTTAGTTTTTAACTCAGCTACTTCTTGCTTTAGTTCTTCTCTAAGTTCTGCAGCTGCTTTTTTTCCATCTATTAAAATCATATTTTTTTTAAAAAATCATTGGTGCAATGTACAGCTTCATACACATTTCAATAAACCAAATCAATAAAAGAAGAATTATGGGTGATATATCTAGAGAGCCTAAATTTGGTAAAAAACGTCTGATTTTGTTTAATATTGGATCAGTTAATCGATAACTTAACTCTAAGATTGAATAAACAAATCTATTTTGAGTATTTAAAATATTAAAAGCAATCAACCAGCTTATCAAAACATTTGCTATAACAACATAAGAGTAAAGTTTTAAAATTTGTAAAACTAAATAAAAGATTGCTATCATTTTTTTTCAACGTAAATCGACTGACTCGGGAAAGCAAAAGAGGCACCATTTTTTTCTACAATCTGTTTTATCTCAATTGCAAGATTTTCTTTAACAGCTAACCAATCATTCCAACTATTTGTTTTGGTAAAACATCTAACATACATGTCAATCGAACTATCTGAAAATTTATCAACTCTTACAGCAACTCCAATTGAAGTATTATAATCTTCACTAGAATTAATATGGTTCTCAATTTCATTTCTAATAGTTTTTAATTGTTCAACTGTAGTGTCATATTGAAGAGTTATGATCCAGCTAATTAACCAATTAGATGTTTCACTTACATTTACAACTGGATTTTCTGCAAATTGAAAATTAGGAATAATTGCAAGAGATTTATCAAATTTTCTTATTGTAGTTGATCTAAAACCAATTTTTTCAACTATTCCTTCTATAATTCCATCAACGGAAATCCAGTCTCCAATCTTAAATCTTTTTTCAACTAAAACTAAAATTCCTGAAATCAAATTTTTAAATAAATCTTGCGCACCTAGTGCAACTGCTACACCAAATAATCCTAGTCCAGCAATAATTGGACCAATTTTAATTCCCCATAATTCAAGTACTGCAGCAAGTCCTAAAATAAAAATTAAAATTTTTAACGATTTAATAATCCAACCAATAAGTTCTCTTGTTAATAATTTATCAAGTCCACTTAAAATATAAGAAATTGGCTCTATTATCTGATGAATAACCCAAAAAATTAATATTGTAATTAATGTTCTGTTAATCGTATCAACAATTTCACGACCATCGCTTGAAAAAGTCATATAATAACTTGCAATAAAAAAGCCAAGAACAATCGGCAGAAATCTAGCTGGACCCTCTAAAGCATGAACAAATGTATCATCTAATTTGTTGGTAGTTCTTTTAGAAATTATTTTTAACTTTTTGATAATAAGTTTACTTATCAAGCCTCTAAAAATTAAGAAAATAAAAAATATACCAATTCCAATTAATATTTGAAATATATCAACACCCAAGATTCCTTTTTTCCAAACAGACAAAAATATATCAGAAAAATTATTTATTATTTCCATAGCTAAATTTTATATAACAAAAACTCCTCTTCTCCAGGATTAAAAAGGAATATCTTCTTCCACTTAATTTCATTCAATATTGACGAGGTTTTTTCACCAATACACATTAAATTTGTGTTCATCCAAAGACTTTCTGATTGGTATATCTTAATAAAATTTAACATACTTAAGGCACTATTTTGAGAGTAAACATAAACCATATCAGGCATTTTAAGCTTTAATTCATTTACAAATTCATCATCAAAGTTTTTGTTATGAATAGTCCGATAATTAATAACTCTTTTGATTCTATACCCTTCTTTCAATAATTGCTGATCAAGATCAACGGAAACTGTTTCACCACTTATATAAATTAAAGTTCCATCTTTCAGATTAAAATTTTGCAAAACTAGCTCTTTTAAATTTCCAACATTACCCTCAGCTGCAATTACATTATGAAAACCAACACTTCTAGCTTTTTTTTCGGTAGCACTTCCCACACAGAAACATAAAAGATTTTTATCAATATTTTTTAGATCTAGAAATTTTACAGCATTTGCACTTGTAAAAATTATTCCTTTAAAATCTGAAAAATTAATCTGTTCATGATCTATTTTATCTATTCTTAGTAATGGAAGATGAGATACTTGATGTCCTAAAGATTTAAATTTTAAAATCATCTCAGAACAATCTTCTAATGGTCTAGTTAGTAAAATATGCATATTATCTTTTATAAGAATTATTTGATTTAGCTTTTAATATCTGTCCAACCTCTTTGCCGAGTGTTATTGCATTTTCAATTTTTGAAGATTTTTTTTCATAAAATCTATCACTACCATCTAAAGAAAAAAGCTCAGCTTCTAAAATAATTTCATCACCTTCAATGATGGCATGGGCTCCTACAGCTGTTTCACAGTCACCTTCTAAAACTTTAAGAACATTTCTTTCAGCATAAGCTCTTCTGGATGTTTCTTGGTCATTAATTTTATCTAAAATTGAAATAACTTCATCATCATTTCGACATTGAAGAGAAATAATTCCTTGTCCAGCACTTGGTATTATTTCTTGAGTTGAAAATACTTCTGTAATTTTATCTTCTATTGATAAAGATTTAATTCCCGCATAAGATAATATTATTGCATCATACAAACCATTATTAAGTTTTTGAATTCTTGTATCAACATTTCCTCTAATAAGCTTGCAATTAAGATCAGATCTAATTTTTTTTAATTGAAATTCTCTTCGATAAGATGATGTTCCAATTATTGCTTCAGCTTTTAATTCTTTGAGTTTTTTTTTATCTTTAGTTATTAATATTTCTCTTGGATCATTTCTTTCTAAAAATGTATCTGTTCTTAAACCACCAGTTTCTATAGCTGGCATGTCCTTTAATGCATGAACTGCTATATCAATTCTATTTTCTAAAAGTTCATTTTCTATATTAGACGAAAATAAACCTTTTCCACCTAGTTCTGATAATCTTACATCTTGAACCTGGTCTCCCTTTGTTGTTATTTCTTTAATTACTACATCTTCATCATTTAGATTTGTATTTTGAACAATTTTATCTTTAGCATTTTGAGCATATATTAATGCTAGTTTGCTCCCTCTTGATCCAATGATAATTTTCTTCTTCATAAATAAATATATTTCTTACTTGTATTAAGATTGTACAATTAATAAAAACTATTTGAATGAGTAAAAAACCCTTAATTCTTGGAATTGAATCTAGCTGTGATGAAACAGCAGCATCAATAATTACTGAAAATGAACAAGGAATACCAGTAGTTTTATCCAATATTGTTTCAAGCCAAGTTGATGTTCATAAGGAGTTTGGTGGTGTTGTTCCTGAATTGGCTGCAAGATCTCATATGGAAAAAATTGATTGGATTGTTCAAAAAGCAATTGATGATAGTGGAAAAAAAATAGAAGAGATAGATGCAGTTGCATCAACAGCTGGTCCAGGTCTAATAGTATGTTTATCTGTTGGTTTAAGTTTTGGAAAGGCTTTTGCTTCTGCGTTAGAAAAACCATTTATTGCTGTTAATCACTTAGAAGGTCATGCTTTAAGCCCAAAACTAAATTCAGAACTAAATTACCCGTATTTACTTTTATTAATTTCAGGTGGGCATTCACAATATTTAAATGTTCAGGGTTTAGGGAAGTATCAAAGACTTGGAACAACAATCGATGACGCCTTGGGTGAAGCATTTGATAAAACTGCAAAACTTTTAGGAGTAGAATTTCCTGGTGGACCTCAAATAGAAATTTTGGCAAAAAAAGGTGACCCTAATAAATACGATTTACCAAAACCAATTTTTAATAAAGGAGGATGTAACTTATCTTTTGCAGGTCTTAAAACAGCAATTTTAAGAATAACAAAAGATATTAAAACTGATCAGGAAAGATTTGATCTTGCTGCATCTTTTCAAAAAACAGTTGAGCAAATATTATATAAAAAAACTAAAATTGCATTTTCTGAATTTGAAAAACAAAATGATTTAAAAGAAAAAGTATTTGTTGTTGCTGGAGGAGTAGCAGCTAATAGAAGAATTAGATCTATGTTGACAAATCTATGTAATGAGGAAAGTTACCAAAACTTATTTCCACCAATTGAATTTTGTGGAGATAATGCGGCTATGATTGCAATGGTAGGTTTAGAAAAATTTAAATTAAAAAAATTTGATAAATTAGATCATCCAGCAAAACCAAGATGGCCTTTAGATACAAAAGAAGTTTTTTTAAAAGGATCTGGAGTTAAGTTAAGTTAAAAAGGAGCCATTCTTCTAATTGATCTAGCTAAATAGTATATAGATTGATATCTTCCAAGTTTTGATCTTATGTAGGACTCTGATTTAATTTTTAAAAAATCTATCCAAAAATTTGCGGAATTAAACTTATAGTAATCAAAATACCTCTTCAATTCCTCATTTGAATATGCATGACCATTATCTCCATACTTTGCAACATAAGGTGTAAAATTTGGATAGAGACTAGGAACATTAATCAATGTTGTTTTCATAAAGTTTCCAATTAACAAGTCATCAAATATATTATTCTGAATTGAACAAACTAGAGAATTTCTGGGTACTTCAAATTTAATACCTTCCTTTCTATTAGATAATTTAATATCAAACTCTTTTCCACCAACATTAAAGTTAATAAATCCAAATTTTTTTTTTAAATGTTCAAACTTTAAAAAATAATTTTTTAAAATAATTTCGTCATTCTTTTCTAATTCATCAGACCAAAGATCACCATAATAACCTGGGGACTTAACCTCATCTATATTTTCTTCAGGATTTATTGCTTTATAATTACTATTAAAAGAATTCCATTTTATAAATGCTGGTAGCATTTCACCATATTTATTATTAAATTTTTCATAGTGTAATTTAAGTGGTGTTATAAATTTATTCATTTTTAAAGAATCTTCTCGAACATATCTATGCATTGATGAGAAAGGTAAAATATAATTGCAGCCCCATTTTTTTAAATTGTAAGAGTAAGTTTCTCCACATGGTTTTTTTTGTGCTGCCAGGGGTTGAATAAAATGGTTATTATGATTGTAAAAATTAATCATATCTGCATCACCCCAACTAATTAATCTTAATAAAAATTTATTTTTATAATTTTTGATTATTTTTTTTATCTCTTTTGACCAACCTAGTGCCTGACCATCATTTAGATTTAATATTATATCTTTTTTTAAAATTTCAACTATCAAACAAGAGTCTTGATTCCAATCTGAAAAACTTTTGATACGAATATTTTTTGATATAGAAAACCACTGATTACTCTTCAACTCTATGCAGTTATACTTTTTTGATAAATCATTAAATATTCTTTTATTAAAATGATCAGCTAATAAAATTGTTTTTCCTTCAAATAATGAAAACGAATCTGAGTCAATGTGATCTGGATGACCATGAGAAAGCCAAACAAATTTCGTTTTTTTGATGTTATCTAATTGTTCTTTAGGTATTTTATATTTATGACCCCAACTACCAAAGTATGGATTTCCGTAAACCCATGGATCAGTTGTTAACAAAGGTTCGTCATCATACAATGTTAATGTGGCATTTCCTATTGTCTCAAATCCTATCATAAAATTTAATTATTATTCTTTACAATTAAATTTTATCATTATTAAACTAAAATTATATGTAAAAAAAATGAAGTACTGGTTACTTAAACCAAAGCTTGTGATACATCAATAAGACTCCACTAACTCCCTCTAACCTTTATCTTATCTTTACAATTAAAAATGTTAATTAAAACTAATTATTATTTGTTTTGTCATCTTCACTAGTATCTGTTTTGTCGTCTTCATTATCTTTATAAAACTTTCTTATCAGTTCCTCTTCTCTTTTTGTTTGTTCTTCATCAAATTTTATTTCCCATTCTTTTATTTTTTCTTGTTCTTCTTTAATTCTTTTTTCTTCTTCAATTTTAGCTTCTAATTCTTTTTGTTTTTTTTCTTCTATTAATTTAAGCTCCTCTTCTCTTAATTTCCGCTCTTTTTCTTCTGCTTTTTGTTGTTGTTCAATTGCTCTCTTTTCTTTTTCTTCTGCTTTTTGTTGTTTTTCTTTTAATCTCAATTCTTGTTCTTTTTCTTTATATTCTTCTTGCTCAGCTAATATTTGAGCATCTCTTTCTTTTATTCTTTGTGTTTCTAAATCTTTCAACTTCTGAGCAGTTTCTTTTAATTTTTGCTGCTCATATTTTAACTTGTGGTTTTTTTCTCTTAATTTTTGTTCCTCTTCTTTCTGCCTTTGAACTTCCAAATTCTTTAATCTTTGTTGTTCATCTTTTATTTTTTGCTGTTCAATTTTTTTTTTTTGCTTTTCATCTTTTAGTAATTGTTTTTCTTTTTCAATTTTCTCTTTTTTAATTTTCTTAGCTATTTCTTCATCTTTCTTTTTTTTAAAATCTTGAAAAGTTTTATTTAAAGATTGCTTTGTCTTATTTAATGATTTTGATGCAATTTTTCCTAGTTTATCTAAACCTAATTGCTTAAGTAATTTTTTTCTTGTTTCCACACATCTCCAGTAAAGATTAGTTTATCACGCATTTTCATTCCTAAAAGTTTGTTTATGTTTGTTTTGGTTCCAATAACCATTGACTTAACTAGATAAATTTAAAATATAAATAAAAAAACAATTTATGCGTGTATAAGAATATTACTTTTTTATAAAAAAAAGTTTATCCTATAGAATATGACAAAATCCTACTTTCTACTTAAATCTGAACCTAATGTTTGGTCTATTGATCAACAAAAAAAAGCTGGTTTTAAAGGAGCAGCGTGGGATGGAGTTAAAAATTATCAAGCAGCTAAAAATCTAAAGAGTATGAAAAAAGGCGATCTTTGTTTTTTTTATCATTCAAATATTGGAAAAGAAATTGTTGGTATTGTTGAGGTTATAAAAGAATCTTATTTAGATAAAACAGATAAAAGTGGTCGCTTCGTTGCCGTTACAGTTAAATTTAAAAACTATTTACCAAAACCAATAACGCTTGAAAACATCAAAAATAATAAGAAATTAAGCCATTTAGCTCTAATAAAGCAAAGTAGGCTGTCTGTCATGCCGATTGACTCTAGAAGCTGGAAAATTATAAATAATATGAGTAAAATTTAAAAATAAAATTATCTCATGCCTATAAAAAAAAAGAAAAAAACTAAAGTTAAAAAAAAGACTAAGGTAAGAAAAAAAATTTCTAAAAAAGTTAAAAAGAGAACTAAAACAAAAAAAGAGAATGGAAATTCTGCTCCAGAAATTGTTATCAAAACAAAACCTGAATGGATAAAAAACAGCTCAGCTAATAAAAGCAAGTATCAACTAAAATATTCTCAATCTATAAAAAATAATGATGAGTTTTGGAGAAAAGAAGGAAAAAGAATTACTTGGATAAAACCATATAAAAAGATTAAAGACGTCAAATACAGCACTAAAGAAGTAAAGATTAAATGGTTTGAAGATGGAACTTTAAATGCTTCTACAAATTGTATTGATAGACATTTAAAAGATAAAAAAGATAAAACTGCAATAATATGGGTTGGGGATGATCCTAAAGATAGTCAAAAAATATCTTACAAACAACTTCATGAAAAAGTTTCAAAAGCAGCTAATGGCTTAAAAAAACTAGGAATTAAAAAAGGAGACAGAGTTACTATTTATTTAACAATGATCCCCGAACTTGCAATCTTAATGCTTGCATGTGTTCGTATCGGTGCAGTTCATTCAATTATTTTTGGTGGATTTTCAGCAGACTCTATTTCTGGAAGAGTGAATGATTGTGAGTCTGAATACATAATTACAGCAGACGAAGGTGTCAGAGGAGGAAAAACAATCCCTTTAAAATACACAACTGATGAAGCATTAGAGAGTTGTCCTAATGTTAAAAAATGCATTGTTGTTAAACGAACAGGAAATTATATTAATTGGGATAAAAAAAGAGATGTTTGGTATCATGATTTAATTAAAAATGTTTCAAAACATTGTGAACCTGAAGAAATGAATGCTGAAGATCCTTTGTTTATATTATACACCTCGGGCTCAACAGGTAAGCCTAAGGGAGTTTTGCATACAACAGGTGGTTACATGGTGTATGCTTCAATGACTCATCAATACATTTTTAATTATAAACCAAAAGATATTTACTGGTGTACAGCTGATATTGGATGGGTCACAGGACATAGCTATATAATTTATGGGCCTTTAGCAAATGGTGCAACAACCATAATGTTCGAAGGTATTCCAAACTATCCAAACACCTCAAGATGGTGGCAAATTATCGATAAGTATAAAGTAAATACCTTTTATACTGCTCCGACAGCGATTAGAGCTTTAATGCGTGAAGGAGACAAACCTGTTAAAAAAACTTCTAGAAAATCATTAAAATTATTAGGAACCGTTGGTGAGCCAATCAATCCAGAGGCTTGGATGTGGTATTATAAAACTGTTGGAAATTCTAAATGCCCAATTGTTGATACATGGTGGCAAACCGAGACAGGTGGAATAATGATTGCCCCTCAAACTGGTGCGATTGATTTAAAGCCTGGCTCAGCTACTAAACCATTTTATGGTATAAAGCCTATACTTGTTGATAAAAAAGGTTTGGAAATAAAAGGTCCAGGGGAAGGTAGACTTTGCATTGCTCAATCGTGGCCTGGACAAATGAGAACTGTTTACGGAGATCATCAAAGATTTATTGAGACATATTTTTCACAGTTTGATGGAAAATATTTTACAGGGGATGGATGCAGAAGAGATAAAGATGGCTACTATTGGATTACAGGTCGTGTAGATGATATAATTATTGTATCTGGACATAACCTTGGTACTGCTGAAATAGAAAGTGCATTTGTTGCTCATCCAAAAGTTGCTGAAGCAGCTGTTGTTGGATATCCACATGATATAAAAGGTAATGGGCTTTACTGCTATGTAACTTTGAATGTGGGTGAAAGAGAAACAGGTGATCTTGAGAGAGATTTAAAACTTTGGGTTAGAAAACAAATTGGACCCTTAGCTACACCAGACTTAATTCATTTTACACCAAGCCTTCCAAAGACTAGATCAGGAAAAATTATGAGAAGAATTTTAAGAAAAATTGCAGCTAATGAACATGATCAATTAGGTGACACAACTACTTTAGCTGATCCAAGCGTTGTTAATAGTTTGGTTGATAATAGAAAAAATATTTAAAATTCGATTAAATCCTTAAATTCCCTTTTTATAATATCCCATTTTAAAATCATAGAATTTAACACAATTTTTCGATCTAAATTTTTAAGCTCTTCAGCTATCGGAGCCCACTTATACAACGATAATGCACTTGGATTAAATGGAAGATCTTTATAATAAACTTCCCAATCCAAACTCTGAAATCTTTCATTAAAACTTTTTTTTGCTTCATCAATTATATCAAGTGGCATCTTATTATAAATTTCATCATCTAAAATTTTTAAAAAAATTTCTCTAGCCTGATCATTATTTTGATAATTTGAACTAACTTTTAAATATGAAAAAGTAAAAAAAGTTAAATCTTGCAATGCCACAGAATAAATATTCCATTTTGCAAGATTAACTGATGACATAAAAACATCGTTATCAAAATGAAGAACATATTTTGTTCCCATTCTTGTTTTTAAATAACTATATAATGTAACCTGCGTTACCCAGGCTGACTTTGTTTGAATGAAGCGCTCTAAATCATCTAAATTTTTAATTTTTTTTTTAGGGATAAAAGCTTTAAACAATGCGAATAAATAAACTTTAAAATCGTTAAACTTTATATCTCTCCAAGAAAGTTTATATTTTTGCATAAAATTCTATGTATGTGACCATTATACCTGAAAAAATACCTAATATGATCAATTTTTATTCTTTTCAAAACCTTCATAATGGTTATGTTTTCCTCAGTTATAACTAAAATAAGAGAGGTATAAATGTCAAATGCGACAAAACACTGGGAAAAAACCAGGTCACTGTTATTCATAACACTGGCAATTTGGTTTGTATTCTCAATTGGCATCTTCCTTTTTGGAGCTGAAATGAACGAGGTCACTGGACCTTTCGGTTATCCTTGGACATACTGGTTTACATGTCAAGGTTCTCTTGGAATTTTCGTAATCCTAATTTTCTGGTTTGCGAATAGACAAGAAAAAATCGATAAAGAGTTTGGCTTTAACGAAAGAGGAGATGACTAATGATTAAAGGTAAATTTATAGACAATTTGCCAAAAGTTTACGGAATCTATACTGGAGGTTTTATAGGTTTCATAATCTTAATGGCAATTGGTGAGCAGATGGGTATGACTGCTAAAGCAATAGGTATTGCTTTTGTAGCCTTTACAATATTCATCTATGCATTAATCGGTTATCTATCAAGAACGGCACAAGCAGATGCTTATTACGTAGCAGGAAGGCAAGTACCAACTGTATTCAACGGTATGGCGACAGCAGCAGACTGGATGTCTGGTGCTTCATTCGTTGCAATGGCAGGAGGTATTTACTTTAAAGGTTATGGTTATATGGCTCTACTTGTTGGTTGGACTGGTGGTTACATATTAGTTGCAACTTTATTAGCACCATACTTGAGAAAATTTGGATGTTACACGGTTCCAGATTTTATAGGTACAAGATACGGTGGTAATTTAGCGAGACTACTTGCGGTAATAGTTTTAACTGTTGCTTCATTCACTTATGTGACTGCTCAAATTAACGCTACAGGTACTATTGCATCTGTTGCTCTAGATATCGACTTTAAATACGCTGTATATGTTGGACTAATAAGTATTTTACTTTGTTCAATGTTAGGGGGTATGAGAGCGGTAACTTGGACACAGGTTGCACAATATATCGTACTAATTATAGCTTACTTGCTTCCAATTTTTTGGATCAGTAACAAAATGGGTGCGGGTTTCTTCCCTCACTTTATGTTAGCCGATGAAGTAGCTAGAATTGGTGAATTAGAAGCGCAGTTTGGATTTGTTAAAAACTCTGCTGCTGATTTAGCAACGGTACCTAAAGGGTTAGCTGGAATAACTAAAGCTCACTCTGCGGTTAACGCTACACCTTGGGCATTTATTTCGTTAGCATTAGCGATGATGATGGGAACAGCTTCATTGCCACATGTAATGATGAGATATTTCACTACTCCAAGTGTAAAAGCAGCTAGAAAATCAGTTGGTTGGTCATTATTCTTTATCTTCCTTCTGTATTCTTCTGCGCCAATGTTAGCAACACTATCTAAACTATCGTTGATCGACCCAACTTTATCGACAGGTATTATTGGTAAATCATTTGCTGAAGTTCAATCAATAGATTGGTATCAAAACTGGAACCAAGCAAACTTGATGTTCATTAGCGACTTTAACGGCAATGGAACTCTTGAATTAAATGAGTTTTTCATGGGCGGTAAAGCGGTTGTTTTAGCAACACCAGAAATAGCTGGATTACCATATGTAATCTCAGGTCTGGTTGCTGCTGGAGGTATGGCTGCTGCCATGTCAACAGCTGATGGTTTGATTCTAGCAATTGCTAATGCAATCTCTCATGATGTTTACTACAAAATGATTGATCCAAAAGCAGAGACTGCAAAAAGACTACTTGTTGCAAGATTGCTACTTGTAGTTATTGGTTTTGCTGGAGCAACTATTGCTGCAATGAAGATCCAAGGAATCTTAGGTTCAGTTATTTGGGCTTTTGACTTTGCGATGTCTGGATTGTTCTTCCCACTTGTACTAGGTGTATGGTGGAAGAGAGCTAACAGACAAGGTGCTATAGCTGGTATGGCTTTAGGTCTTGCATCTTCAATTTGGTACCTTGTTTGGGTAAGAACTGGTGGAAGTGGTTTCCTTGGTATTACTCAGTTAACATTTGGTATCTTTGGAGCAGCAGTTAGTTTTGTTTCTATGGTTGTTGTTAGTTTAATGACTGCAGAACCAGATAAAGCTACTCAAAGAATGGTTGATGAAGTTCGTATACCAAGTGGTAGAAGCATTACTGGTAAATAGAACTAATAAAACTTAATTATATACAGGGGCGATTAATTTCGCCCCTTTTAATTTAATCCTTTTTCAAATATAAATTTCTTAATGTCAGCAAACTTTCACCCTTTAGTCTATTTTATTGATTATCTACTTGGAATTATCATGTGGACCTTAATAGGAAGAGTTGCAATGAATATTTTTCAAAAAGAAGACTCAGAGTTTTTTTTTATGAAAATATTTGTAAAATATACAAACCCATTGATAAAAGTTTTTAAGCCCGTAACTCCATCATTCATTATAGCACCACTAGTTCCTTTATATGTTGCTTGGTTCTTTTATATGATTAGATTTTACTTTATGCCCTGGATCTTGGGTTACTCTGTAATGGGCATGTTATCCTTTCCTCTAGAAAGTGAAATTTCTAGGCAAATTTATCAATTATTTAATTCAATTAAATTTTAAAAATTGATACTAGTAGATCTGGTAATCGATGAAAAAAATACAAATTTCACCATCAATATTATCTGCTGATTTCAGTCAATTAGGTAATGAAATTAAAAGACTTGAAGAAGGTGGTGCAGATATGATTCATGTAGATGTAATGGATGGTCATTTTGTGCCCAATTTAACGATTGGAGCACCAGTAATTAAAGCCTTAAAAAAACATTGTTCAATTAAATTTGATGTACATCTAATGATATCTCCCGTTCACAAATATATTGAAGCCTATTCAGATGCTGGTGCTGATATTATTACAATTCATCCTGAAGCGACTGATAATTTAGAAGAATCTATTTTAAAGATTAAAAGTTTAAACAAAAAAGTTGGCGTTTCACTTAATCCTGAGTCTAAAATTGATTTAATTATCGACTACCTTGAAAAAATTGATTTAGTTTTAATAATGAGTGTAAATCCAGGATTTGGAGGTCAAAAATTTATGCCTGAGGTTCTAGATAAAGTTAAACAACTTAAAGAAATTCAATCTCAAGACAACATGGATTTTGATATTGAAATTGATGGAGGAATTAATTTTGAGAATTGTCAAACAGTTATCAAGGCTGGTGCCAACATACTTGTTTCAGGCACAACTGTATTTAAAAGTAACAATGGAGATATAAAAAAAAATATTAATTTATTAAAATTAAAATAAGTTAATGATCATTAAAAATTTTACAGCTAATTTAAGCCAATTTTATTTTGGTTTAAAAGTAAGTTTAAAACAATTTTATCAAGACTCTAATTTTTACGAAAAAAAAATATCTAAAACTAAAAATATTACTTTTGATTATAAACCAAGTCCTTACTTATTATCTTCAATCGTTAAATATCAAAATAAAAAATATAAAATTGAAGACTTTGCCTTTGAAACTATTTGGCAAAACAACTTGGATTATGAAGAATTTAAAAAATTAAATAATTTCTTTTGGTTTTTTAGTTTAGATCTAAAATCTTCAAAAAAGACCACTCAAACAGTTGTCAATAATTGGATTAATAAGAACGATCGATATAATAAAAAAAGTTGGGATTTTGACATCACCTCTAAAAGAATAATTTCCTGGTTATCTAATCATCGATTGACTTATGAAGATTGTGAAGAAGAGTATAAAAAAAAATTCAATCAAAGTGTTCAAAAACAAGCAAATCATCTTTTAAATGAAATAAAAAACTTATCAGAAGTTGAAAACAAAATTGTTGGATGTGCTTCAATTATTTTAACAGGGCTAGCATATAAAAATGATACTAAATATCTTAGTAGTGGGTTAAATCTTTTAAAAAAAATAATTAAATCATCAATTAATAATGATGGTTTTCCTAAATCTAGAAACATAAAACAACTTATACTTTACTTAAAATATTTTATTATTATTAGAGAGTGGTTTAAAGAATCTCAAAATACAATTCCCGAATATATTGATGAAACAATATATTATCTTGGCCAAAGTTACGCTTTTATTTGGCAAAATATTAATCAAGATATTTTATTTAATGGTAACTACATTTCAAATAATAATGAGTTTGATCAATATCTAAAAAGATTAGGATATGTTTTTAAAAATGAAAATAAAGAGTTCGCAGGTTATGCAATTCTTAAAAATAAGCGAATTATATTAACAATGGATATAGGAGATAGTCCTAGCAATAATTTTTCAAAATCTTATCAATCTGGGGCTCTTTCATTTGAGATCATTTCTAATGGTAAAAAACTAATAACTAATTCTGGTTACTTTACTAATAAACAAAATAAGTTAAATAAGTTAAATAAGTTATCAAAGAGTACAGCTTTACAAAGCACTTTATCAATTGAAGATCATTCTTCTTGTGATTACAAAAAATTAGATAAATCAAATCTAATTGTTGATAAAGGCATTCGTATAATCAAGAAAAACGTTATATTTGAAGATAATTATTGGAAAATATCAGGTTCACATGATGGTTACCTAAAAAAGTTTAAAACAATTCATGAGAGAGAAATTGAATTTTACCCAGAACAAATAAAATTTATTGGTTATGATAATTTATTAAAGAAAGATAAGTCAAATGATATTAAGTTTGATATTAGATTTCATCTAAACCCAAATACTAAAGTAATGAAAACACAGGATAATAAATCAATTCTAATAGAATTAGAAGATGAGGGTTGGAAATTTAGTTGTGATAATTTTGATATAAATATTGATAATGGATTATATTTAGGTAATAAAAATTTATACAAAGAAAATCAAAACATATGTATATCTGGAATATGTAAAGATGAAAATCAAACTATAAAATGGGAAATTAATAAAATATAATGAAAAAAATAAAAGCTGCTCTTATTTCTGTATCAGATAAAAAAAATTTAAAACCTCTTTTAAATTATTTAAAAAAAAATAAAATAAAAATTATCAGTTCAGGTGGTACCTATAAAGAAATTAAAAAATTAAAATATAAATGCTTAGAAGTTTCAGAATTTACAAATTCACCTGAAATTTTAGAAGGAAGAGTAAAAACTCTTCATCCAAAGATTCATGCTGGGATTCTAAACAAAAGAAAAAGTAAAATTCACTTAAAAGATCTAAAAAATAATAATTTTGAAAATATAGATTTAGTTATCGTAAATTTTTATCCATTTGAAGAAACATTAAAAAATACGAAAAATCACAACAAAATAATTGAAAATATTGATGTGGGTGGACCAACAATGGTCAGATCAGCGGCTAAAAATTATCAAGATGTAACGGTTATTACCTCATCAGATCAATATGAAGAACTTATTAAAGAATTAAAAAAAAATAAAGGCTCAACATCATTAGAGTTTAGAGAAAAATTATCTAGAATTGCATTTACGGAAACTGCTTATTATGACTCAGTTATTTCTGATTATTTTAATAAAAAAAATAATGTAATTTTTCCTAAAAAAAGAGTTTTCCATACAAATCTTATTGAAACTCCACGTTATGGAGAAAATCCACATCAAAAAAGTGCAATTTATTCAAAAAATAGCTCTATGAAAATAAATCAAATTCATGGAAAACAACTAAGTTATAATAATTATAATGATATATTTTCAGCTTTAACTATTTCAAAGTCACTTCCTAAAAACACAGGAACTGTCATAGTTAAACATACTAATCCATGTGGGGTTTCAATAAATAGTAATCATCTTAAGAGTTATAAATTAGCACTAGCATGTGATCCTATTAGTGCATTTGGAGGAATAGTATCATGTAATTTTAAAATTAATAAAAATCTAGCAACAGAATTAAATAAATTATTTCTTGAAGTTATTATTGCAAGTGGCTTTGATAAAGACGCACTAAAATTATTAAAGAAAAAAAAGAATTTAAGATTAATTGATGCTACGAATTATTCTTTCAAAGAAATATTAAAATTTATATCTTCAAATGAAGAATTATTAGTACAAACAGAAGATTTGAAGAAGTTTAGTAATAAAGATTTTAAAATTGTTTCCAAAAAAAAACCTAGTTTAAAACAGATGAAAAATCTAATTTTTGCATTTAAAATTTGTCGATACGTAAAATCCAATGCGATAGTGCTTGCATCAAATGAGACAACAGTAGGAATTGGATCTGGTCAGCCAAGTCGTTTGAACAGCTGCCAAATTGCAATAGATAAAATGAATAAATTTATGCACACAAATGAGGATGTAGTGGCTGCATCTGATGCTTTTTTTCCGTTTGTTGATGGAATTCAAAAATTAGTTCAATCAGGTGTTTCTGCAGTTATACAACCCTCAGGATCTATTAGAGACAAGGAAATAATTAATTTTGCAAACGAAACTGATACAATTTTAGTTTTTTCTAAAACCAGACATTTTAGACATTGATTAATTGATCTATTTTTGCTGCTAAAATAAAGTCATTTTCCGATAATCCCTCTATGGCATGTGTTGTAATTTTTATTTCCGCATATCCCCAACCAAATAATATATCTGGGTGATGTCCCTCATTTTCTGATATTTCTCCAACTTTATTAATAAAGTTTTGACTATCTAAAAAGTTTTTAAACTTAAATTTTTTATTTAAGAAGAAAATTTTTTTTTCATCTTTAGAAATATCCCAACCATCAACTTTTTTTTGATACTTATGAATTTCAGATATATCAAAGGGCAAAACACCTCCTTCACAAGGAATGCATTTTTTATTTAAAAGATCATTCATAGATAAATTTGGAGCGGGCAAAGGGGGTCGAACCCTCGACCTTCTCGTTGGCAACGAGACGCTCTACCACTGAGCTATGCCCGCACTTAAAATTAATGTTGAAAATAGTGGCTTTTTTTAAATTTATCAATAAGAAAATTGATTTTAATCAATAATTGAATTCTTTGTTCCATCTTTCAAAAATTTTACTTGTATCAATAAATTTATCTTCATAATTTTTCCATCTTCCAATAGATTGATTATATAATGGTTTATTAACCTGGTCATAACTGGGAGTTGAGATAATTCTTTTATTTTCAGCTGTTTTATAAAACTCATTTAAATTATTTGTCCATTCAATTTCAAGGAATTTCAATAAACCTTTTATTGTGGACTGGAAATTATTTATTACATCTTCATATTTAACTACATGAAGTTTAAAATTTAAAATTCTCTTATATATTTTAAATAAATGCATAGTACGATCATATAAATTAGACGCATCATTTATACTAAGCATATTAGACATTGCATCGTTTGGAGTAAATGATTGCATAAAACAACTCAATACTGAGTCTCGAGGATTTCTTAAAGCTAAAATATATTTTGCATTAGGAAAAATTTTATTAATTTCAGCTAAATAAACTATATTAAGAGGAAATTTATCAACATATATTTTTCCTTCATCAAAATTTATATAATTTTGTCTTTCACTATTATAAAAATCCTTTAACTTTTTTATTTCCAACTCATCAATTTCTTCTAAGTTAGAAAAACTACAACCAGAATTTTTTTTCATTTCTTTTAATAATTTATCAACTATTGGTTTCTCCTCTAAAACTTCAATTAAATTATGAGTCCTAAGGATAGTATCCAATAAAGTCGTACCTGATCTAGGAAAACCAATTAAAAAAACAGGATCTAAATTATGACTTTTGTTTAATTTTTTTTGAGTTTTTTTATTAGTAATATTAGAAAAATAATCTATTCTTTGTAATATTGAGTCCATAAATTTTTTTTTATCTGCATTATTTTTTGGTAATTCTTCTGAAATTTTATTTGAAATTTCAAAAAATTTATAAGCATCCTGATACAAACCTAATTGATCATAACTTTTTGCAATATAATTTGATTTTAACATATTTCTTGAGATGTCTCTTTTATCTAAATCTGCTTTTGAAAGAATATCTATAGCATTTTTAAAATTTTTATTTCTGTATTCAACAATTCCCTCAAAAAATTTAATTAGTGAATTTTCAGGGAAAAAATTTTTTGCTTTTTTTAGAATTTCTCCTAATTTTTTATAATTGTTTGATCTATCATATAAAAGAAATAAACTATTGTATGGGTAGATATGATTTGGAGTAATATTTACTGCTAAGTTTAAATATTTTTCTGCATTTTCAAGATCATCTATCTTAAAATAATAACTTCCTAGATTATAATTCGCATTGAAATTTTTTGAATCTATTTCAATTGCCCTAAAATAACTCTTAAGAGCTAAATTTTTATTACCAAGTTCAGCATAAATATTACCTAAATTGCAATAAATCGCTGACGAATTTGAGTTAATCGATGCTCCTTTTTCAAAGTATTCAATAGCTTCTTTTAAATTACCTAAGCTACTGCTTGCCAGTCCTAATCTAAGGTAGATTTCATACCTATCAGGTTGCAGCACAATTACTTTTTTTAATAAATCAATAACTTTTTGAAAATTTTTTTCCTGAAAAGCTTTATTCGATAAATCTATTAATTCTTTTAATTCCATAATTTATTAACTTAATCTATTATTAATACGATAATTCTTTTAAATCTTTTTCAAAAATACTTTCTAATTTAACTTTTAAATCATCACTAATAATTTCCCTCCAGTCATTCTTTGGACCAAGATTAAAAAAAGGAATTTTTTTATTTTTATCTTCTTTAGAAGTAACTGCCTCAGAAAAACCATGATCAATTTCATTTTTTTTTAGTTTTTCAAAAGATGTTGTTTTTAAAACAATTTTAATTTTATCTGTATTTACTTTTTCTTTATTATTTGTAGTTTCATTTATAAACTCAATAACTTCCTTAAAAACAAGATAAGTTTGATTTTGCAAGTCTTCATATTTAATAAATTTTATGGGTATTTTTTTTTGTATTTTCCATGACTTATAATTAACATTCCATGAACTTATAAATTGAAAATCACTAAATCCATTTTGCTCAAATTTTTGAACGTAATAAATAAAATTTTTATCATTTATCATCCATTTTATTGCCTGGTCATCATTTAATTGATAATGATTTTTTAGTGATGTAAATACATTTCTTGGATCCCTGACAACATAAAGACATCCAATCGAATTTTGTCTATCGGTAAAATCATAATTATTTAATTTACCAAATATGTTGTGGGTTTTGAAAAATTTTAATTTTTTGATATTTGTATTAATTTTTTCCTGAGCTTTAATCCAAAATTTACAAGTATCCGTAGCAACTTTTTTATCATAATCAAACCCATTAAAGTATTTTTTAGTTGGAAATTGATCAATTTTTTTAAGCAAATCTTGATTAAAAATTCCATCATTAGAATAATAATACGAACTAATTAATGCTCTGAGCCAAGTATTTCCACTTTTGGGGTATGACGCAATCCAAAATATCATTTATTCAAGTATATATGATTAAAAAATATAATGTAATTAATTAAATTGATAAATTTTTTTTAATTTATATAAAATTATTATATTCTGTATTAAAATTAAAAATGCAAAAAATAGACTTGCCAAAAAAAATATCAATTTTTCCATTAAGTAACTTCATTATATTTCCCAAAACAACTGTGCCTTTAAATGTTTTTGAACCTAGATATATAGATATGATTAATAATAGCATGAAGACAAATAAGTTGGTGGGAATGATACAGCCCAAGAGCTCAAATGATGACCAAAAAATACCTATTTTACACGATATTGGTTGTCTTGGAAAAATTACAAGTTTTAAAGAAACCGATGATGGAAGATACTTAATCGAAATTAAGGGTCTTATCAGATTTCAAATTCTAAAAGAATTAAATTCTAGCAATAAATATAGAGAATTTGAAGTAGATTATGAAAATTTTTACCATGATCTTAAAAATGAAAAAGAAGAGCTTAAATTTTCAGACCTTGAATTAATTTTTATAGACTTCAAATCTTTATTTAAAAAAAGAGGTTTTATTATAAATTGGAAAGAGCTTGAAAAGCAGAGTTTAGATGAAACAATAAATGCTTTAGCAATGGCTTCTCCATTTTCTCTAGAAGAAAAACAAGTTTTATTAGAGGCAAAAAATCTTAATGCAAGAAAAAATAAAATAGCAGAAATTTTAAGTACTTATTCTTATGATATTTTTGATAATACAACTATACAGTAATTTAAAATAAAACACCTCTATCTGCTATTTTGGTAAACATTTTATTAATAAATGGATAATTACTGATTTGTTTAACTGACTTACTTAAGAAACTAGTATTCATTTTTCTCTCAATATTAAAGAGTTCATGTATTAAATCTATTCCATTTGAGAAAATAAAATTTTTATGTTTTAATTTTTTTTGAAATTCTGAATTCACAGAACTGTCTAAAGATAAACCAAAATCTAATTTTTTTTTAATAATTTCTAAAAGAATTTTAATATCTCTAATTGTCATATTAAAACCTTGTCCTGCTAATGGGTGAATTTTATGCAACAAATCTCCAAATGCTAATATATTATTATGGTAATAAGATCTTAAATTTGATGATTTTAACTCAAAACTATTAATTTTTTCCATGCTTCTTATTGTGTATCTAAAATTTTTATCTTTAATCAATTGTTCAATATTTTCATCTTTTTTGTTATTTGAATTATGAACTGAATATACAACAGAAGTTTCTTTACTTGAAATTGGTAAAAAAGCTAATGGTCCTTTTTTTGTAAAAATTTGAAAAGCTGTATTATTTAAAATTTGATCGTGTGAAATTACAGTAGTATGAGCATAACTGTTGTATTTTTTAATGATCTTTTTATTAAAATATCGTTTTGTAATAATATTAGAAGTGTCACAATTTATTATAAGTTCATATTTATTTAAAAAAGAAAAATTTCTTTCATTAGTATATATTGATTTAAAATATTTATTTTTAGATAAATCTTTTTTT
This sequence comes from Pelagibacteraceae bacterium AG-319-F18, assembly GCA_003283905.1. Lineage (GTDB taxonomy): Bacteria > Pseudomonadota > Alphaproteobacteria > Pelagibacterales > Pelagibacteraceae > Pelagibacter. The sequence continues at coordinate 31,635 of QBXA01000006.1, forward strand.
AATACTCTATATAATTCGTAATTTCTAATAATTGAAAAAAGTTGGTCCTTATCAGTCTCAAAATTTATAAGCCTTTCTCTGTTAAGATTTTCTGAGAAAATTTCAATTCTCTTTAACTTCCAAATAAGTTTTTTAATACTAATTATATTACTATTAAAAAAATCTATATTATTCTTTGTAATTCCAATTGTTCTTGTTTCACTTATTTTATAAGTTTTTTTATTGTAAAATACATCAACACCTATTTTACAATTAGTGAGAGCCTTTGCTAAAGTTAATGCTGTTAAATTATTACCAAGTATACAAACTGTCATATTATTTTTAATTTTAACAATAAAATTTAGATGATACAAAGTGATTAAATTGATTCATTTATATGAATATTAAAAATACAACTAATTTATTGTTTAATTACGCCATTAAAAGATTGGCAGAGATATTTAGTATTATAATTTCCCTAACGGGTGCAGCTTTGCTTTTAGCACTTATGACATATTCACCAAGTGATCCAAATTTCATTTTTCCTGAAAATATGAAAATTGAAAATTTGATGGGTTTTAAAGGTAGTTTTATATCTGACTTACTTTTTCAATCAGTTGGATTAATAGCTTATTTAATTCCTTTTACACTCATAATTACTGGTATCAATATTTTGAAATCAAAGGATTTTTTTTTATTTATTGAAAACATTTTTTTTAAAATTTTATATTTAATATTTGGTTCACTTTTTTTTTCTCACTACTACTCTAATACATACGCTCTATATATAAATGGAAATGGTGGTTTTGTTGGGCAATATTTAAATGATACATTTCTTAAATCATTAATATTAATTAATAAAGATGTTAGTTTTTATATTCTTTTTTTATTTATTTTGATGTCTTTTTTACTCAGTATTAATTTTAATCTAAGAAATTTTATTATATCGATTAAAAAAATTTTAAATTTATTTGGTAAAAAAGAAAACAAAAATTATACAGATAAAAGTGAAATAATTAATGAATATATTCCACAAGACAAAATTAAAAATCTTATTCAAGAAGATCTACCTTTTATAAAAAATGAAAATCAATCTGAAACAAAAATTAAATTCAAATTACCAAATCTTGATTTGCTTAAAATTCCTACAAAAAAAGAGAGGGAAATTTTCGAAAAAAATGAAACTCATGATCCAGAATTTTTAGAAAAAATATTGATGGATTTTGGTGTTAACGGAAATATAAAAAAAGTTAGTCATGGTCCAGTAGTAACTTTAAATGAGTTTGAGCCTGCAGCTGGAGTGAAAGTTTCTAAGATAATTAATTTGTCTGATGATATAGCAAGAAATACAAGCTCTGAATCTGCAAGAATATCAACCATACCTGGAAGCAATACAGTTGGAATAGAACTTCCAAATAATACAAGAGAAAATGTTTATTTAAGTGAAATTTTAAATAATTCAGATTTCAAAAAGAAAGATATTAAATTACCAATAGCACTCGGTAAAAATATTTCAGGTAAACCAGTTGTTGGTGATTTAGCTTCTATGCCACATCTTCTTATTGCTGGAACTACAGGATCTGGAAAGTCAGTTTGTATTAATACAATTATTTTATCTCTTCTTTATCGACACACACCAGATAAATGTAAATTTATTTTAATAGACCCAAAAATGCTTGAACTATCAGCGTATGAAGGAATACCACATTTACTTTGTCCGGTGATTACTGAAGCTAAAAAAGCAGCTTCTGTTTTAGGATGGGTAGTTAAAGAAATGGAGAGTAGATATAGATTAATGACAAGGGAAGGTGTCAGAAACATTGATGGATATAACAATAAGCATAAACTTCCTATGCCATACATAGTTGTTGTGGTTGATGAAATGTCAGATTTAATGTTGGTCGCAGGTAAAGAAATAGAAAATTACATTCAAAAATTATCTCAGATGGCTCGAGCTGCTGGAATTCATATAATAATGGCTACTCAAAGGCCAAGCGTAGACGTCATTACTGGTACTATTAAAGCTAATTTCCCTACACGAATATCTTTTCAAGTAACGTCAAAAATAGACAGTAGAACTATTCTAGGAGAGCAAGGTGCAGAGCAACTTCTGGGTAAAGGAGATATGCTTTATATGTCCTCTGCAAACAGAATAGTGAGAATACACGCCCCATTTGTGTCTGATAATGAAATTGAAAAGATTAATAATTCTCTAAGAACTCAAGCAGAACCTGACTACATAGATGAAATTTTAAATTTTGCTGATGAAAAAGAAATTGGAGATAATCAAAATCAAGGGAATAAAGATGAGCTTTATCAAACAGCCCTAGATATAATCAGATCTGAAGGCAAAGCATCCACTTCTTTTTTGCAAAGAAAACTTCAAATTGGATATAATAGAGCAGCAAGAATTATTGACATGATGGAAGCTGAAGGAATTGTTAGTAAAGCAAACCATGTTGGCAAAAGGGACGTGCTTTAATGTTTAAATATATTTTTATCTTTATTTTTTTAATTTTATTTACAAACTCTTACGCAAGTAATAAAGAAAAAATAATAGAAAAGTTGCAAAATACTGAAAATTTAAATTTTAATTTTGAACAAAATACTAATGGTAAAATAGAAAATGGAAAGTGTACCATTCAATATCCAAAAAAAATTTATTGTAAATATATAAAAAATAATAAAATTTTAGTTTCTAACGGTAAATCATTTGTAATTAAAACTAAATCTAGTTTTTATAGATATCCCTTAGAAAGAACGCCATTAAATTTGATATTAGATAAAAATTTTTTAATAAAGAAAATATTTAATTTGAAAGAAAAAATTATAGATGAGTCTTATATAAATTTTTTAATAATAGAAGATAATAATGAAATTCATGTTTTTTTTGATAATGAAACATTTAATTTAATTGGCTGGCAAACTAAAGATATATATCAAAATATTAATGTTACGTATCTATCTTCTATACAAGTAAATCAACAAATTGAAAAAAATTTATTTAAACTTCCTACTCAAAACTAAATTCTTATAGTTTCAGATTTAAAAATTTTCATACCTCTAGCAATATAGTTACTTAAAGCATTTTTGTGATCTAAAGAACATGTGTGAACCCAAACTCTATTGATATTACTTTTAAAAGATTTTTTAATTGCCTGTGATAATAAAAATGAACCAATTTTTTTATTTTGAAATTCTTCTAATAATCCAAGATAAGCAATTTCAACTTCTCTTTTTTCAGTAAGAGATATTAATTCAAAAAAGCCAGCTAGATTATCTTTATATTTAAAAATATATGTTTCAACTTTGGTATTAGAAACATAATCAATCCATTGATTTTCTGTCCAAACTAACCGATCAATCCATTTATGTTTTTTACCAATATTTTTATAAAAAAATTTGTTTAATTGAAAATTAATTGGAGTTAATAAATCTAAAGAATAATCTTCAGTTGGTTTAGTAACTTCATTCAGGTCTTGAATTGAATTAATCTCCAAGTAATTTCTTTCAACTTCTTCTGTCACTCGACCATTTTTCCAACTTTTTCACCTCCAAATAAATGAAAATGTAAGTGTGGAACCTCTTGACCCCCATGATCACTTATATTAGCTAATACTCTGTATCCTTTACCCACTTCTGTTGATATATCGAGCTTTTTGGCAACTAAATTAATACCTTTTATTAATCCAACCATCTCTTCTGGTGATGCATTTAAACTAAAATCATCTAAATCAATATATTTACCTTTTGGAATTATTAAGGCATGAATTTTTTTTTGTGGATTAATGTCATGAAAAGACAAGACAAAATCATCTTCATAAATTTTATTACACGGTATTTCTTCTCTTAAAATTTTTGCAAAGATATTATTATCATCATAGCTCATTTTTTTCTTTTTTCTAATTCTTGCATAACTTCTTCAATTTTGACATCATTGGCTTCTAAGTACATCAATAAATGATAGAATACATCTGCTGCTTCATGTATTTTATTCTTATCCTCCTCTATGGCTTCAATTAATTCATCAACTTCCTCTAAAACTTTTGCTTTACTTAGCACTTTATCTGTAAGCAACTTATTTGTATAAGACCCTACTACAGGTGCTGATTTTCTTTCTCGTGCGAGTTTTATTAAATTTTCTAATGTACTAAGCATACTAAATTCTAACAGGTATTCCTTTTGAATCCAGATATTCCTTAGCTTCTTTTACTGAATGTTTTCCATAGTGAAATATTGATGCTGCTAAAACAGCACTCGCGTTTCCTAATTTTATTCCATCTACTAAATGATCAAGATTACCAACTCCACCAGAAGCAATAACGGGAATATTTACCTTAGAGGATATGTTTAACATTAATTCAATATCAAAACCAACTTGGGTACCATCTCTATCCATTGAGGTTACTAATAACTCTCCTGCACCACTATTTTCCATTTTTTTTGCAAATTCTATTGCATCAATTCTAGTATTATTTCTTCCACCATGAGTAAAAATTTCCCATTTATCAGAATTTTTTTTTGCATCAATTGCAACAACAATACATTGCGAACCAAATTTCTTAGAACTTTCTACTACTACTTCTGAGTTTTGAACTGCAGCAGTATTGATTGATACCTTATCTGCTCCACAGTTTAATAATTTATTAATATCATCAACACTTCTAACACCTCCCCCAACTGTTAAAGGTACAAAACAATTTTTAGAAGTTTTCTCTACCACATTATAAATAGTGTCTCTATTTTCATTTGAAGCAGTAATATCTAAAAAACAAATTTCATCTGCTCCACCATCAGAATAAATTTTAGCTTGCTCAACAGGATCTCCGGCGTCTTTTAGGTCAACAAAGTTAATTCCCTTAACTACACGTCCATTTTTAACATCTAAACAAGGTATTATTCTATTTTTAAGCATCTAATTCCTTTACTAATTCATCTAATTTAATATCACCATCATAAATAGCTTTTCCAACTATAATTCCCTCAATATTTTGATTATTTAATTCCTTAGCCTTTTTAATGTCATCAATTGAAGAAACTCCACCAGATATTATTACAGGACAATTAGACGTATCAGCAACCTTTGCTGTCTCCTCAAAATTGGGACTTTGCTTCATTCCATCTCTATTAATATCAGTATAAATCAATCTGCTTGCACCATAATCATTTACTTCTTTTAAATAATCTAATGTTAATTGGTTAGAATTTTCTTTCCAACCTGAGACAGACAAATAACCGTCTTTAGCATCTAGACCTAAAGCAATTTTATTTGGAAATTTTTCACAAGCTTCTTTTAAAAAAATTTTATCTTTAATGGCTGCACTTCCTAAAATTACCTTTTCAACACCTGCTTCGGTATATTTTTTAATACTTTTAAAATTTCTCACTCCTCCACCGATTTCAATTTTTAGATCAAATTTAGTAACTATTTCTTGAATAATATCCAAATTAATTGTTTCACCAGTCAAAGCTCCATCAAGATCAACAATGTGCAAATTTTTAAAACCATAATCTTTATATTTTCCAGCTTGTTCAATTGGAGACATTCCATATTCAGTTTTATTGTTGAAGTCCCCTTTGACTAATCTCACACATTTTTTATCTTTAATATCTATTGCTGGGAATATCTTCATATAAAATCAACTAATTAGTATAAAATTTAAAAGTTTGTGTAAACATAATCTGATCTGTATTTTGATTTAAAAATTTGCTTAAAACTATTTTTAATTAAATATTTATTAACTTCACTAAATTTCTCATTACTAATTTCGATCAAAATTACACACTTATTGTTTAATAAATTTTTAATTAGTCCTTTTAAAGTATTAATTTCATGTCCTTCAACATCCATTTTAATCAATAATCTCTTTTCATAAAAATTAAATTGATTGTCGCCTAACTTTAAAGGTACTTCAAAAATATTATAATTTTCAATATCAGCATCATTTGGATTTTTGGATATAGTTGAGTTTGAGTGAGTATAATCGTGAGTAATTAATGAGTACATTTTTACTTTTTTTTCCTGATCTGATAATCCAAAATTAAAAACCTCAACATTTTGAAATGAATTTTTATTAAGAGTTTTTTTAAATTTGTTAAATGCATCAAAATTGGGCTCAAAAGCTTTTACTTTTAAATTTTTAAATTTATTAGCAAAAAAGAATGAATAATAACCAGAATTTGCTCCAATATCTAAAAAATAGTCAAATAAGTTTTTTTCCATTTCTCTTTCAACAAACACAACTTGATCATTTTCGTATTTTTTATGGAGTATAATCTCTCTGTCTATAGGATCTAAAAAATCTAAATAAAAATTTATTCCTCCAATTTTATAATAACCCCTATTCTTTTTAAAAAATCTTAATACTCTAATTCCAATTGAAGGTATCAATCTTTTAAAAAATGGAAATTTTACAAATAATTGTATCATTTAATATAAGTTAGTTTTTTAAATTACTATAAATTGATAAAACTTTTAATAATTTGTAATCCAAGCTTATCGCTTTTTTCTGGATGAAATTGAGTTCCAATTATATTTTCTTTTTCAACTGCACAAACAATTTTTGATGAATAGTTTGTTGTTGCCAAAATTACATTTTTATCTTCTGGAATAAATTCGTAACTATGCACAAAGTACATATGAGAATTATTTTCAATATCTTTAAAAATTTTACTACTCTTAAGTATATTTATTTCATTCCAACCTATATGGGGAAGTTTATATTTTCCATTTTGATTATCTATTTTTGATACCTTGCCTGATATCCATCCTAGTCCTTTAGTTTCGATTTCTTCGTATCCAATGTCTGCAAACATTTGCAATCCAACACAAATTCCTAGAAGAGGTTTTTTATTATTAATTGCAAATTCATTTAAAGTATCAACTAAACCATTAATATTATTCAAAGCTTCAACGCAACTTTTAAACGAACCTTGCCCTGGCAAAACAACTTTATCAGAAGATTTAATTTTACTTAAGTCTGAAGTTACCTCGATATTTACTTTATCTTTAGCAACCTCCTGAAAAGAATTTATGACCGAGCTTATATTGCCCGAATTATAATCAACAATTGTGACGTTCATTAAACTTATAATGAGCCTTTAGTAGACGGAATACTCTTTTTGCTTCTAGGGTCCATCTCTAATGCTTCTCTCAGCGATCTTGCTAATGCTTTATAACAAGACTCAATAATGTGGTGACTATTATCTCCATAAATATTTTCAACATGCATCGTAATTCCAGCAGATTGAGAAAATGCCTGAAACCACTCCTTGAATAATTCTGTATCCATCTCGCCAAGTTTCTCTACTTTTAATTTTACTTTCCAAATCAAATAAGGTCTATTTGAAACATCTATTGCAACCCGAGTTAAAGTTTCATCCATCGGTATAACTCTGTGTGCATAACGTTTAATCCCAACAAATTTTTTAGCAGCTTTCTTTAAAGCTTCACCAATAGCAATACCAGTATCTTCTGTTGTATGGTGAAGATCAATATTAGTATCTCCTTTAGCTTTAACTTTTAAATCAATTAATGAATGCTTTGATAATTGTTCAAGCATGTGATCCAAGAAACCAATACCAGTATCAATTTGGTACTTACCTTTTCCATCAATATTAACTTCAACATTGATGCTAGTTTCTTTAGTTTTTCTAGATACTTTTCCTTTTCTAGCCATATATTTCAAAGGTATACATACATAATCACCCTATATCAATATTAGTATGAACACTTGAAGTATCAAAAATAGTTACCATTTATTAAGCATGACGACGATTGTACTAGTAAGAAAAAATAATGAAGTAGTAGTAGCTGGCGACGGACAGGTCAGTATGGGAAATACTGTGGTAAAAAGCACTGCTTCAAAAATTAGAAAAATTGAAAAAAGAGATGTTGTAGCAGGATTTGCTGGATCAACTGCAGATGCGCTCACACTATTTGAACGATTAGAAGCAAAAATTGAAAAACATGCAGGAAATTTATCTAGAGCCGCTGTTGAGTTAGCAAAAGATTGGAGAACTGATAAATACTTAAGAAGATTAGAGGCTTTAATGGCCATAGGTGATAAAGAGAATAGTTATATAATTTCAGGAACAGGAGATGTTTTAGAGCCTGAAGGAGATATAATTGGGATAGGTTCTGGTGGTAATTACGCATTAGCTGCTGGAAAAGTTTTAATGGAAACAGATAAAAGTGCAGAAGAAATTGCAAAAAAAGCAATTAAAGTCGCTTCAGAAATTTGTGTATTTACAAATGATAATATTAAGGTTTTAAAAATATAATGGAAAACTCAAACGTAACTCCTTTGGTTCCTAAAGATAAAAATACTAAAGAAGAAAGTTCATTAGTTAGTTCGCTTTCTCCTAGAGAAATAGTTTCTGAATTAGATAGATTTGTGGTGGGTCAGAACAAAGCTAAAAAAGCTGTTGCTGTTGCACTAAGAAATAGATGGCGAAGACAAGCACTTAAAGGTGAAATGAAAAACGAAGTATTGCCAAAAAATATTTTAATGATTGGGCCAACTGGGGTTGGTAAAACTGAAATTTCTAGAAGATTATCAAAATTAGCGGAAGCACCATTTGTAAAAGTTGAGGCCACAAGATTTACTGAAGTTGGATATGTTGGAAGAGATGTTGAACAAATAGTGAGGGATTTAATTGAAATTGCAATTGGTATGGAAAAAGTAAAAATGAGAAAAGAGGTTCATGCTCAAGCTCAAAAATCTGCTGAAGAAAAAGTTTTAGACGCTTTAGTTGGTAAAAAAGCAAGCCTTGCAACTAGAGAAAGTTTTAGAAAAAGACTTAGAAATGGTGATCTAGATGATAATGAAATTGAGATTGCTGTAAGCGATACTGGATCAAATAACACCTCTTTTGAAATTCCAGGAATGCCTGGAGCTAATGTTGGCATGATCAATATTGGCGAAATGATTGGAAAATCTATGGGTAATAAAGAAAAAAAGAAAAAAATGACTGTGAAAGAATCTCATGAAATTTTAATCAATGATGAATCAGATAAATTAATTGAACAAGACAAGATTATTAAAGCTGCAAAAGCTTCAACTGAAAATAACGGAATAGTCTTTTTGGATGAAATAGATAAAATTTCCGCAAGAACAGACAGAGTTGGTGGAGATGTTTCTAGAGAAGGTGTGCAAAGAGATTTATTACCTCTAATTGAAGGAACCACTGTAAATACAAAACATGGTCCAATTAAAACGGATCACATATTATTTATTGCTTCAGGTGCATTTCAACTCGCTAAACCATCTGATCTTTTACCTGAGTTACAAGGTAGATTACCTATTAGAGTAGAATTAGAAGCACTAACAAGTGAAGATTTTAAAAGAATTTTAAGAGAACCAGATTTTAGTTTAATCAAGCAATACATGGCTCTTTTAAAAACTGAAAATGTAGAACTTGAATTCTCTGATGATGGTATAGATGCAATCGCAAACATTGCATCAGAAGTAAACGCAACTGTTGAAAATATTGGGGCTAGAAGATTACACACAATTATAGAAAAGATTTTAGACGAAATTAGTTTTACAGCAACTGATCGTTCTGGTGAAAAAATTGTAATTAACAAAGAATATATTAATAAAAACTTAGATAATTTAGTTAAAGATACCGATCTTTCAAAATTTATATTGTAAAAAAATTACAAATATTCAAGTTCAATCATTTCTTTTTCGAATGCTTTTTCTAACTTAATTTTAATCTTATCGTCTAATAACTTTCTCCAGTCATTACCAGGTCCTAGATTAAAAAAAGTTTTTCTTTTACTAGTTTTTGCATCCAATACACCCTCGTAAAAAGTTTCATTTTGTTCTAAATTTTTTACTTTTTTAAAATCAGTTGACTTAATAGCTTTATTTAACTTCACGATATCAAACTGAGATTTCATTCCTAATTTCTCAAGAAACTTTAATATTTTAAGCATAGTACCTTTCTTTTTATTAATTAAATCTTCATATTTAATTAATAAATATTTGTTTTTAATTCCAAGTTTCTTCCAAGAGTCATAATTAGAATTCCATGAACCTAAAAAAACCCTACAATTTTTTACTGACTTAACTAAAAATTTTGAATTATCAATCATTGTATCTGCAGCTTCATCTATATTTAAATCGTTATGATGAGCCAGAGAAGTAACTACATTTCTTGGGTCGCGCACAATATAAATTACACCAAGAGTATTGTTAAAATCTGTAAAATTAGATCCATGCATTTTACATAATGCACTATGGGTTTTTAAAAATTTTACTTTTCCTTTTTCTTGATTAAGAAAATTTTGAACATTTATAAAATTTTTAAATATTTCTTCATCATTATCAATATTTATACCAGCTGACATAAATTGACTCGTTAGTGGAAATTGAGAAATATAATTTAGATTGTTAAATGAAAACTCTCCATCTTTTGAATAAAAATATGATGATAAGATAGATCTTAAAAGTGTGTTTCCACTTTTTGGATAGGATGCTAACCAAATAATCATTATAAATAATGCAATTCTTCCATTTGTTTTTTAAATGAGGTTTCAAGTTTTAGTCTTATTTTTTCATCTAAGAGTTTTCTCCAATCATTTTGAGGTCCAAGATTAAAAAAGGGGATTTTTTTTCCTGTTGTATTGTTTGTTCTGCTTTCAATAAAACTTTTTTTTTTTTCTAAATTCCTCATATAATTAAAACTTGTTGTATCTATTATGTTTTTAATCTTATCATGGTCTAGATTAAATTTAACTTCTCTTAGCCTATATATAAAGTCTAATATTTTTATTAATGTTGCTTCTGTGTTATTTAATAAATCTTCATATTTGATTAATAAATATTTTCCAGCTAACTTAAAAGATTTCCAACTGTCGTAGTTACTGCTCCATGAGCCCAAAAAAACTTTAGTTCTATCTGATTCATATTTGCTATCATAATTACCGCCATACTCTATAGAATTAACCATTCTTTCTGAGGCCTTCTCTACTGAAATATTGAAATGATGAGCATAGGATGTGACTACATTTCTGGGATCTCTCACAATATAAATTGCTCCCAAAGAATTATTTAGATCTGTAAATGGATTATTATCAATATTAAAAAGGTAACTATGTGTTTTTAAAAAGTTAATTGAATTTTTTTTATTTATAGATTCTTGTGCTTTAATATAATTTTTAATAACTTCTTTCTCATTTTTTATATCTATTCCTAATTTATGAAAAATGGAAGAACTCGGAAACTGAGTAATATTTTTAATTAGATTAAAGTTAAACAAGCCATCTTGAGTAAAAAAATATGAGGAAAGTAGTGCCCTTATCAAAGTATTTCCACTTTTTGGATATGAGGCTAACCAAATAATCATTTATTACTATTTTTTCTTAAATATATATAAAAAGCCCCAGCTCCTCCATTTTCTATTTTTGCATCTTTAATTTCATAAATAATATTCATCAAACTTCTGTTAGTAGATAAAAATTCTGGCACTGAATACTTTAAAATGCTTAAATCTTTCGATACATAAGGATCTTTTTCATTTTGAGAATGAAGACCTTTACCTGTTACTACTATTAATTTTTTTACCCCATCTAGGTAGGATTTTTTTATAAAATCCTCTATGACCTTATTAGCTTGTTCGAGAGTATATCCATGCAAATCAATTGATCTTATTTTTGATGGTGTTTTTTTATTTAAATTTATATCTTTATTGGGTAATTTTTCATCACTAGAAATAAAATTTTCCCAATCTTTTTTATCTTTTTTTGAAATATTATTTGTCAATTAAGTTAAGGTATTAACTAATTGCCAATTTGGATTGGCAGAGGTTGTGTCTCTTGAAAACACCCAGGTATCATAAATTTTCTTAATTTTTTTGGGATCACCTGATATGATTTTTTTTTCTTTATCTTTAATGCATGTTATTACTTCTGCAATAAAATCTACAGTAACTTTTAAAATCTTATCTATTTTTTTATGTTCCTTTATAACTGCAGAATTTATTCCTATAAAAGTTATTTCAGCATAATGGCCTCTATCACTTCTCTCTTTCAAGGCTTCATTGAATTGATTATAAATTTCTTTATTAAGTAAAGGTTTACTAGTTGTTAATTTATTGTCGTTATCACTAAAATCAGTAATTATTGTTTCATAAGCAATTTTTGCACCCTTTAAAAATTCTTTTTGCGCCTCATCATCAAAAACCTCGTTAGTTTTAGGTTTTTGATTAACCACAGCTTCTTTTAAAATTTTATCAAATTGTGTTGGTTCTTTTCCGTCAAATCCACTTCTTTTTCCTAATATTCCTCTAAGTCTTAAAAAAATAAACCCAGCAATCATTGCTAAAAGAATTATATCAATGTATTCGAAACTGTAACTCATGTAGTTATAGTAATTACTATGTTGATTAATTTCAACTAGCAATTTAGATTACGGACAAATGAACTCAATTCTTTTATTAATAATTATAATCCCTGCCATAGAAATTTTTCTTTTTATCAAAATAGGATCCCAAATTGGTGCTATTACTACGGTTTTGCTAATATTCATCACTGCAGTCGTTGGCGTTTACTATGCAAAATATGAAGGTTTAAATACTCTTAAAGCTGGATTTGTTCAACTAAGCAAAAATGAATCTCCTACTTATGAAATGATATCCGGTGCCGCAATTGCTTTTGCAGCATTACTTTTAATTATCCCTGGATTTGCAACAGACATTTTGGGTTTTTTATTAGTATTTCCAATAACAAGAAAATTAATTTTTAGTAAATTTGCTAAAAAATTTAAAAACACTAAAACTGAAAAAAACAATTTTATTGATGGAAACTTTGAAGATATAGAGGATGAGAATGACAAAAAATTATAAAATTTTAGGAAAATATATAAAAGATGTATCGGGGGAAACACCTGATATCGAAACTTATATTTTTGTAAAAGATCAAATTTCAAAATATCAACTTAACATAGACATAACTTCAAAACCCTTAAAAAATAAAATGATAGAAATTGAAACCTTATTGAAGTTTGCAGACAACGAAGAAAGTAAAAAAAAATCATACTTTGAAATAAATTTTGCAACAATTGTAAAAATTGATGATGAAATTAAAGAAAAGAAAGAATTGGAAAAAATTATTTTATGTGACGTTCAAATAGAAATTTATCCTGACCTAGAAAAATCTTTGTTAGATCTGCTACACAATTCAGGATATTCTAGTATTAAATTTGAAAAAAAAATAAATTTTGAAGAGCTTTACAACCAAAGATTAAATTAATAAAAATTTTTCTTTAAATTATTTTTTAAATATTCTTTATGGTTTTTTAATTCTTGGGATGTTGGAGTTACTATCTTTTTAAAATAAGCAACACTAAATTGTTGTTTTTCTGTAATATCATTTTCTTGATTTTGAAAGTCCAAAGTTGGTTCTTTCTGATCAATTAGATTTATATAAACCTTTACTAATAAATTACAGTCAACTAAAGCTGTATGTTGAGTTCTTTTTGAATTGTCAATCCTATATCTTTTACAAAGTGCGTCCAAACTAACTGATGATCCTGGAAATTTATCTCTAGCTAAAGTTAAAGTATCTATTACTACATTATTAATTTTTTTTTTTCCGAGCAAAGACAATTCATTATTTAAATGCCCCAAATCAAATTCTGCATTATGAATTATAAGTCTTTTATCTTTAATAAATTCTAAAAATTGTTCACCAATATCACTAAATTTTTTTTGGGAAGCTAAAAAATCATCAGTGTATCCATGAACTTCAAGGGCCTTTTCTGATACTTTTCTTTCTGGATTTAAGTAACAATGAAATTTATTTTTTGTTGGGATTAAGTTGTCCAATTCGATACAGCCTATCTCAACAATTCTGTGTCCTTCTTTGATTGAAATTCCGGTTGTTTCTGTATCTAGAACTACTTCTTTCATTTATCCAATTTCTTTTAAGATTCTTTTTATACCATCATTGACTGTTTTTTTTGTAAAATTATTTTTAACAATAAAGTGGGATTTTTTCCTTTTATAACTAATTGGTAGTTGTATCGATTTAAATTTTTTGAAAAGTTTTTGATTAAAGTTTTTTCTTTTTTTTAAATTTTTTAAAATAGATAATTTATTAGATTGTACATAAACTAATAAATCTTTTTTTTTATTAATTTTATTTTCTAATAAAAGCGGAATATCCAAAATTACAATTTTTCTTTTTTTGTTTTTTTTTAAAAAATTATTCAATTTTTTTCTTATTTCAGCGTGAACAATTTTAATTATTTTATTTAAATTATTTTTATTAGCTAAAATTGCATTAGAAATTTCTGTTTTTTCTATTGGAAATGAATGAATATATTTTGGTAATTTTGTTTTTAACTTATTAAAAATATTTTTATTTTGTTTGTATAATCTGGCAACCTCATAATCAGCATTAAATACTGGGTAGCCAAAGTTTTGTGCCACGAAGCTCTTACCAGAACCTATATCGCCTAAAATTCCAATTTTAATCATTAATCTAAAAGTTTAATTACGTTTTCATTAACATCGGGTTCTAGTCCATGCCAAATATTAAAAGCTGAAAGAGCCTGATAAATAAACATTAATTTGCCATTTAAAGTTATATTGCCTAAGCTTTGCCCGGTTTTTAAAAAATTTGTTTCTCTAGGATTATAAATAACATCATAAAAAAATCTGTTTTTGGAAATTGAAGAAAAATCGAGATTTATGTTGTCCTCTTTTTTTAAACCTATACTTGTAGCATTAATAATCATATCAAAATTCGGAACCTCGCCCCATTCTATTATTTCTATATTTTTAAAAATTGTTTTTAAATTCTCTGCCTTCTCTTTTGTTCTATTGCTTATTTTAATTTTAGATATTTTCATTTTGTTTAAAGCAAAAATTATTGATGGAACTACTCCCCCGGCTCCTAATATTAAAACTTCTTTATTGGAAAGATTATATTTTGATTTTTTAATACTGGTTTCGAAGCCGAATATATCTGTATTGTGCCCTATTACTCTGTTGTCTTTTAAATAAATGGTGTTAACTGATTGGGTGCTTTCAGCTTCAATGCTCAATTCATCTAAAAAGGGTATAATAGCTTTTTTGAATGGCACGGTAACATTAATACCATTAATTTTTTTTTCTTTAACTTGTAAAATAAGTTGCCCTAATTCATCTTTGTTTAATTTTTGCTTTTCATAAATCGCATCAATACTATTATTATTAATCCAGTAATTATGTAATATTGGCGATAATGAGTGTTCAATAGGATTCCCTATTACTAAAAATTTTTTCATTGGTAATTTTTTAAATATTCCTTAATTTTAAAAACAGGTAGTCCCATTATAGTATTTTCATCTCCTTTAATGTTCAAAAATAGATTTCTTCCCTCGCCTTCTATTTGATAAACATTATAAGCATATAAAGCTTCGTCTGGTATTTTCGATAAATAAAGTTTTAAGTCATCATCTATGAAATTTTTCATTGTTAATTCAGCTTTATCTGTATAATTCCAAATCATAGAACCATTTTTTGAAATACACACGGAACTTATCATATGGTGTGTTTTTCCATTTAGTTTCTTTAAAATCTTTAAAGCTTCCTCTCTACTTTCGGGTTTTGATATTAGCTCGCCATTTAAATCAATTACACTGTCGGCACCTAAAACTATTTGGTCTCTTTCACTTAAACTAACTTTATTAGCTTTTAATTCTGCTAAATTTTTTGAAATAATTTCTGATGTAGCCGACTCATTGATAAGACTTTCTTTAATTATTTCTTCATCAACATTTGATGGTTTAACTTTGCAAAATATATTGTGTTTATCTAATATTTCTTTTCTTACTTTACTTTTAGAAGCAAGAATAATTTTATTTAACATTGTTTGAATATATTTCGTGTATTTTTATAATGGATGCTGCTGTTTCTTCAACTGATTTTCTTGTGACATCAATTGATGGCCATTTATATTTTTGAAAAGTTTTTTTTGCTTTTATAATTTCCTTTTTAATATTTTCTATATTTGTATATTTAATGTTTTCAGTTTCTTTTAAAGTGTTCATTCTATTTTTTCTTAACTCAACTAAGCGCTCTGGTTCAGTATTTAAACCCACAACACAAGTTAATTGTGGATTGTCTCTAAGTTTTTTTGGTAAAGAATTTTCATTTACAAGAGGTATATTTGAGATTTTAAAGCCTTTGTTTGAAAGATAAATTGATGTAGGTGTTTTGCTTGTTCTGCTAACACCTATTAAAATAATATCCGACTTTTCTATATCATTTACTAAATTTCCATCATCGTGGTTCATTGTAAATTGTATAGCTTCAATTTTTTTATAATATTCTTCATTGAGCACATATTGGCCACTAGGTTCATGAGATGCTTTTTGATTAAGAATTTTAGAAAAATTTAAGATTAAATTTCCAAGCACACCAAAACAAGGGATTTTTTTTTTATTACTTACATTGGTTAAATATTTGGCTAAATTGTTATCCACAATTGTATATAAAATAACTGAATTTTCATTTTTTTTTGCATTTGTTAAAATTTTAAAAATTTGATTTTCAGTTCTAGTAAAAGAATAAGAATGAACCTTATATTCAATATTTTTAAACTGAGCTTTTAATGCTAAAAATATTCTATCAAGAGTTTCACCAGTTGAATCTGATATAAGATAAATTTGATATGTATTATTCATGAATAAGTTGATAATAAATTTGTATTATTTTAATAAAATTACTCAATTTAAATATTGGTTAATTACTATTGTAAAATAAGGGTTTTATTAACATTAATAAACATATGAACAAAATTATACAATATATTGAATAAAAATTTAAAAAGCTTCAATTTAAACAATTTTATTTATTAATAATTGTTATTAAGCTGTTAATAAAGTGTTAAAAAATATTTATCATCAATATTCACATTACATAATACTAATATAATAAATAATATATTAATTTAATATGAACCCCCTACATCAAGTAATTGTAAATAAAGATACAAAGATAAATCCAATTTGGATAATGAGACAAGCAGGAAGATATTTACCAGAGTTTAGAGAAATAAGAAAATCAAATCCAGATTTTATTAATCTATGCTTGAATGAGAGTTTATCATCAGAAATAACTTTACAGCCTTTAAAAAGATTTAATTTAGATGCTGCTATAATTTTCTCAGATATTCTAATGTTACCATATGGTCTAAATCAAAAAGTTGAGTTTGAAAAAGGTTTTGGGCCAAAACTTGGAGAGGTGAACATAGATGAAATGTCAAAGAAAGATGAAATTGATTTTGTTAAAAAATTATATCCAGTTTACAAAGCGATTAAAAAAGTAAGCAATGATAATATTACTAAAAATAAAAACACAATTGGGTTTGTTGGTGCTCCTTGGACGTTATTAGTTTATATGATTAATCAACAGTCACCTAAAAAGAATTTAAAAAAAGATTTTTTTAAAAATGATTTTTTAATTAATAGAATTTTATTAATTTTGGATAAATTTTTAAAAGTACATATTAAAAACCAGATTGATAATGGTGCAAATGTAATACAAATATTTGATAGTTGGGCAGGTTTATTAGAAGAAAAAGATTTACCAAACTATGTTTATTCACCCACTCTTAACTTGGTTAATTATGTTAGATCTTTAAATACGCCTGTTATTTGTTTTCCTAGAGAAATTAAAAATTATAAGGAGTTTTGTGATATTGTAAAACCAGATGCGGTGAGTATTGATTATAATGTTAACCCAAAAAAAATTTTGAGTGATATAAAAATTCCAATTCAAGGGGGGCTTGATCCAAAAATACTACTCTCAGACAAAGAAACATTAAAAAAAGAAATAACAAAATATTTAGATATTTTTAAGGATCATCCTTATATTTTTAATTTAGGGCACGGAGTTTTGCCTGAGACAGATCCCAATATGTTTGAATATTTAGTAAACACAGTAAAAAATTATTAATGAAAAAGGCTGTAATTCTTTTTAATTTAGGAGGCCCCGATAAATTGGAAAATGTTGAACCATTTTTGTTTAATTTATTCAACGACCCAGCAATATTAAATTTACCTACTTTTCTTAGACATCCTTTGGCCAAGTTAATTTCTAACAAAAGGGCACCAACCGCTAAAAAGATATACCAAGAGATTGGTGGATCATCACCTATTTTAAAACTAACTGAAGAACAATCGAAAGCTTTAGAATTAAAACTTAATAATCAAGATCAAACATCTGAGTATAAATGTTTTGTCGTTATGCGATGCTGGCATCCAAGAGCAGAAGAAGTTGTTAAAAATGTAAGAAATTTTAATCCTGATGAAATTATATTGATGCCTTTATACCCACAATATTCTGCAGCAACATCAGGATCATCAATAAAAGAATGGAAAGATATTTGTAAAAAAAATAATCTTAAAATTAAAACAAGCACAATTTGTTGTTATCCTACCGATGAAAATTTTGTTTTGGCACACAAAAAAGAAATAATTAAAAAAATAAGTAATTTAGAAAATTTCAAATTAATATTTTCAGCACACGGTTTACCTGAAAAAAATATAAAAAAAGGAGATCCCTATCAGTGGCAGGTAGAACAATCAGTTGATAAAATTGTTAAATCTTTAGATATTAAAGATCTAGATTGGATATTAAGCTATCAAAGTCGTGTTGGACCTTTGAAATGGATTGGTCCATCTACTGAAGACATAATTGTGGAGAATTCAAAATTAGGCAAACATATTGTCTTGGTCCCTATAGCATTTGTATCAGAACATTCAGAAACTCTAGTTGAATTAGATATAGAGTATAAAGAGTTGGCTGATAAAAATGGATGTAAAAATTATACAAGAGTGCCAGCCTTAGGTACGAATGAAAATTATATAGAGTCAATGTCTAATTTAATAATTAAAAAACAAGATTATAATTTTAATGGAGAACTTTTTCCTCCAAAGATACAATGCCCCAACCAATTTATTAAATGTCCATGTTTAAATTATGAATAGTTATTTATTATTTAAAAGTTTACATCTGATAGCTGTTATTTCATGGATGGCTGGTCTTTTGTATCTTCCGAGAATTTTTGTTTATCACGTTGAGAATAAAGAAAAAAAAGAGGCTACAGATATATTTGAGGTGATGGAAAAAAGGCTTTTCTTTTACATCATGCGTCCAGCGATGATTTTTACTTGGATTTTTGGTTTAATCTTAATTTACTTAAATGGAATAGAAATATTTTCTCAGTTATGGATGCAAATAAAAATAGTTTTGGTTATTTTATTATCGGCTTATAATGATTATCTCGGAAAATGCCTCGTATCTTTAAAAAATAATTCCAATACTAGATCTTCAAAATTCTTTAGAATAATTAACGAAGTCCCAACAATAATGCTAATTTTTATTGTTTTTTTAGTTATTTTTAAGCCAATCTAGGGTTGAAATAATAAATGTAGCATATATATTAGATATATCTTTTCAGTCCTTAAAAAATTTAAATCATGAACATCCAAGAGTTAAAATTAAAATCGTCCGAACAGCTTATTACTCAAGCCGAAGAACTTGGTATTGAGAATGCTAGTACATTAAGAAAACAAGAAATTCTTTTTGCTATTTTAAAAAAAGTTGCAGAAAAAGAGGAAATCACTGGAGCAGGTGTCTTACAGTTATTACAAGATGGATTTGGTTTTTTAAGAGCAATGGAATCAAACTATTTGCCAGGACCAGATGATATTTATGTTAGCCCAAGTCAAATTAGAAAATTCGGTTTAAGAACGGGAGATACTGTTGAGGGACCAGTCAGAGCCCCTAAAGAAGGAGAAAGATATTTTGCTTTACTTCAAGTTAGTAAAATTAATTTTGAAGAACCAGAAAAAGCAAGACATAAAATTGCATTTGATAACTTAACACCTCTTTATCCAGATAAGCAGTTAGTCATGGAAGTTGAGACAACAAAAGTAGAAAAAAAACCAGATTTAACACCTAGATTAATTGATCTTGTAAGCCCAATTGGCAAAGGACAAAGATCTATTATTATTTCGCCACCAAA
This sequence comes from Pelagibacteraceae bacterium AG-319-F18, assembly GCA_003283905.1. GTDB lineage: Bacteria > Pseudomonadota > Alphaproteobacteria > Pelagibacterales > Pelagibacteraceae > Pelagibacter. The sequence goes on from QBXA01000006.1 coordinate 51,640, forward strand.
AGCTGGTAAAACAATGATATTACAAAGTATTGCAAATTCTATCGCAAAAAATTATCCCGAATGTTACTTGATTGTTTTGTTAATTGATGAGCGTCCTGAAGAAGTTACTGACATGCAAAGAACAGTAAAAGGTGAAGTAATTAGTTCTACTTTTGATGAGCCAGCACAGCGGCACGTTGCTGTTGCTGAGATGGTAATTGAAAAAGCAAAAAGATTAACTGAGCATAAAAAAGATGTTGTTATATTATTAGACTCAATCACAAGATTGGGAAGAGCTTATAACGCTGTTATTCCAAGTTCAGGAAAAGTTTTAACTGGTGGAGTTGATGCGAACGCTCTTCAAAGACCCAAAAGATTTTTTGGAGCTGCAAGAAATATTGAAGAAGGTGGATCTTTAACAATTATCTCAACTGCCTTGATCGATACCGGTAGTAGAATGGACGAAGTAATCTTCGAAGAATTTAAGGGAACGGGAAATAGTGAGACAGTTCTTGACAGAAAAATAGCTGATAAAAGAATTTATCCAGCAATTGATATAACAAAGTCTGGAACAAGAAGAGAAGAATTGTTATTCGATAAAAACGATCTGCAAAAAATGAATGTCCTTAGAAGAATAATTGCCCCAATGGGAACAATGGACGCAATTGAATTCATTAATTCAAAATTAAAAGATACAAAAAATAATACTGAGTTTTTCAACTCAATGAATAAACCAGCTTAAGTTATAATAATTTTACTATAAATATTCTAATTCGGTCATTTCTTGATAGAAATCTTTTTCTATTTTATTTTTTACATCCTCAGTAAGATTATCTTCCCAATTATTTGCTGGTCCAAGATGAAAAAAATTAACTTTGCTATCATCTTTTTTGTTTAATACATTTTCTTTAAATAAACCTTTTTGTTCCATTTCTTTCAGATTTTCAAAGGATGTTGTTTCTAAAATTTTTTTGTTTTTATTGTTATCCGTTTCAATATTTAGATATTTTTTCAAAAAATTGATGATTTTTTTAAGCTCATTTTCTGGATTTTGAATTAAATTCTCATACTTAATTAATAAAAGATTATTTTTATTCTTTGTCCAGGAACGATAATGATCATTCCATTTGCCTAATAAACATTGCATGCCCGTCTCTTTCTCCTCCCATCTTTTACTATTTCCAATAATTTGAGGTGTCATTAAAAAATCGGATGCCTTGTCTATAGTTAAAGTATAGTGATTTGATATAGATGAAATTAATGTTCTGGGATCTCTCACCATGTAAATTGTTGCAAGTGTATTTTGATCATTTGTGAAATTATCTTTACCAACAGTATATTTACCTTGGTGAGTTTTGAGAATTTTGATCTGATTATCTAAATTAATCATATCTTGTGCCGATATCCAGTTTTCTTTTATTTCATTAAAATTACCAAAATCATTAACGAAATTTTTAAAATATTTTTTTTCTGGAAATTGGCTTACTTTTAACATTAATTCAAAATTAAAATTTCCATCATCAGAATATAATAATGATGAAATTATTGACCTCACCCAAGTATTCCCACTTTTTGGATAAGATGCTAGCCAAATAATCATAATTAAATTTTACACAAATATAAATTAGAAGCTATAATCTTCACATGACAATATACGCTTTATCAAGTGGCCCTGGAATTTCTGGGATTGCAATTGTTAGAGTTTCGGGAGAAGAAACACCTAAAGTTATAGAGTTGTTAACTGGCAAACCAGTTCCAAAACCAAGAGTGGCAACGCTAAGAAAAATCAATAAAATCAACACTTCTGAGCTTATTGATGAAGGTATAATATTATGGTTTCCTAGGCCTGAGAGCTACACAGGAGAGGATATGGCTGAAATACAGGTGCATGGAAGCAAAGCAGTAGTAGACGCCCTGCACTCCTCTATTTCAAGTATTGAAAATTGTCGTTTAGCAGAACCCGGTGAGTTTACAAAACTTGCTTTTCAAAATGGAAAAATAAATTTACTTAAAGCTGAGAGCGTTGCAGATTTAATCTCTTCAGAAACTGAAATTCAAAGACAGCAAGCAATAAAAATTATGAATGGTAAATCTGCTGATCAATTTAATTTTTTAAGAGAAAAACTTTTAAAAATATTATCTCATGTTGAAGCTAAAATAGATTTTCCAGATGAGGATTTACCAGATGATATTTTAAAAGAAATTAAAAAAAGCTTAGATGAAGTTTTAATAAATATTGAAAAAATTTTAGATGATCAAAAAGTTGGAGAAAGAATTAGAGAAGGTTTTAAGATTGCAATTCTTGGACCTACCAATGCAGGTAAGTCTAGTCTACTAAATCATTTATCAAACAGAGATGTTGCAATAGTTTCAGAGATCGCAGGAACAACAAGAGATGTAATTGAAACACATCTTAATATAGATGGTTATCCAGTAATTGTTTCTGACACTGCTGGTATAAGAGAGTCTAAAAATGAAATTGAAAAGAAAGGTATTAAATTATCTTTAAATAGAGCAGAAGAAGCTGATCTGAAGCTGATAGTTGTTGATGCAAAAAACGTTGAATTTACTGATGTTTTGAGGGGATTGTTAGATCAAAATGCAATTTTAGTAATAAATAAATCAGATCTTTTGGAGGGTGATATTGATCCTGAGATCAAAAAATTAAATCATGTATTAATTTCAATTAAAGAAAATTTTAATATTGATGAATTAATTTTAAAAATAAAAAATAATTTAAAAAATAAATTTATAACAAGTGATGATATTTTAATTACCAGGGAACGACATAGACAACATCTTGAACAATGTTTGGAACATCTTAAAAATTTTGGTAAAAAAAATGAGGTAGAAGATTTTGATAAAGCTGCGGAGGATTTAAGGTTAGCTAGTAGACATCTTGGTATGATCGTTGGAAAAGTCGATGTTGAGGAGATATTAGGCAGTATTTTCAACGATTTTTGTATAGGTAAATAATACTCTATTTTCCTTGTTTTTAAGCTTTTTTTTAATAAAAAACGTTGATAATTGAAGCTTATTTAGGCAAAGCTATACGTGTCTTGTAAATATAATAATCAGTTATAAATTCAGCTTATGAAAAATGATTTATCATTTGATGTTGTAGTAATAGGTGGTGGCCATGCAGGTTGTGAGGCTGCTGCAGCCTCTGCGCGACTAGGCGTTAATACTGCTTTGTTTACTCACAAGTTAGAAACAATTGGAGAAATGTCTTGTAACCCAGCAATAGGCGGTTTGGGTAAAGGTCATTTGGTACGGGAAATAGATGCTCTTGATGGTGTCATGGGTGAAGTTGCAGATAAATCAGGCATTCAATTTAGATTATTAAACAGAAGTAGAGGTCCAGCTGTAAGGGGACCCAGAACTCAATCAGATAGATCATTATACCGTAAATATATGCAAGAAAAACTTGTAAACTACTGTAATTTAAGCATTTTTTCTGATCCTGTAATAAAGTTTATTTTTAGCAAAAATACAATAACTGGCTTTATAACTAAAGAAGGTAAAAAAGTTTTATGTTCTAAGCTAATACTAACAACAGGCACTTTTTTAAATGGTTTGATACATATAGGTGAAGAAATAACACCAGCAGGAAGGTATGATGAGAAACCTTCAACAGGATTAAGTGAACAATTAGAAAAATACAATTTTAAAATAGGAAGATTAAAAACAGGAACCCCTCCCCGACTTGACTCAAGAACAATTAATTATGAAAATTTAGAAGTACAGTTTGCAGATGATGATCCTTATTTTTTTTCTTTCTTAACTAAAAAAAATATTAACAAACAAGTTTCATGTCGTATGACTTATACTAACGATAAGGTTCATAAAATTATTGAAAAAAATTTATCTAAGAGTGCTATGTACTCTGGCAGTATACAAGGTGTTGGACCTAGATATTGTCCATCTATAGAAGACAAGATAGTAAAATATGCTGATAAAGGTCGGCACCAGATATTTTTAGAGCCTGAAGGCCTAAATGACCATACAATTTACCCAAATGGCATCTCTACATCGCTACCAGCTGATGTGCAACAAGAAATATGTAATAATATCAATGGTTTAGAAAATGTATCTATTATAAGACCAGGATATGCTATAGAATATGACTATATAGATCCTAGAGAGCTGTTCTTAACACTTGAGACCAAGAAGATTAGTAATCTTTACCTTGCAGGTCAGATTAATGGAACAACAGGTTACGAAGAAGCTGCTGCACAGGGTCTAATAGCTGGGATAAATGCGGCTTTATCTATTAAAAAATTAGAGCCCTTCATACTTGATAGATCAGATGCTTACATAGGAGTAATGATTGATGATTTAGTGACTAAAGGTGTGGCCGAGCCATATCGGATGTTCACATCAAGAGCAGAATATCGATTAAGTCTTAGATCTGATAATGCGGATCAAAGATTAACTGCTAAAGGAATAGAGATAGGATTAATTGGTGAAGTAAGAAAGGCTCTTTATTTGGATAAGTTTGATAAAATTGAGCAAATAAACGTAAAAATGAATCATTCTACTATATCACCTAATAAAGCTGATAAATTTGGGATAAAAATAGCAAAAGATGGAGTTTTGAGATCTTCTAATGAAATATTAACTCAAAAAGGAGTAGATATGATCAAAATTAGAGAAATATGGTCGGATATGCCCTTTTTTAGTAAAGAAATAGATGAACAGGTTGAAATTAATGCCCATTATAGAGGTTATTTGAAGAAGCAAAAAGCAGATATTTTGGCTTTTAAAAGAGATGAAAACCTTATAATACCAGACAAAATTAATTATGATGGTCTTTCAGGGTTATCAAATGAGGTAAAAGCTAAATTTAAGGAAATAAGACCAAAAACAATGGGTCAGGCGCTAAGAATTGATGGAATTACTCCAGCTGCTGTATATATTTTGTTGTCACACGTTAAAAGAAAGTCTATTAAGCATATAGCTTAATGGATCAAGAAATTTTAAATTTATATTCTAAACTTAATGACTTAAATGTTTCACGTGAAACATTTATAGACTTTGAAAACTATATATCCATGATTATTGAAAAAAATAAAAAAATCAACATAATCAGTCATAAAACATCGTCAAAAAAGGCTATAATTGACCGCCATATTATTGATTCTGCACAAATCATTGATTTTGTTAACTTTAATAGCAATACAACTACAGATTTAGGATCTGGAGCAGGTATGCCAGGAATTGTAGTAGCAATTATACTTAAAAACATGAAGAATAACATGAATGTACATCTTTATGAAAAAAGCTACCATAAAAGCCGATTTTTGAAAGAAGTTTCAGAAAAACTAAATTTAAATACAAAAGTTTTTCAAAAAAATATTTTTGAAATAAAAAATTTAGAAACAGGTACGGTTATGTCAAGAGCATTCAAGCCAATGCCGGTGGTTCTAGATTTAGTTTATGAAAATTTTTCAAAATATAAAAATTTAATTTTCTTTATGGGAAAGAGTGGAAAAAAAATATTTGAAAAATCTAAAAATGATTGGGATTTAGAGTATATAGAAAAAAAAAGTTTAACAAATGAGGATTCATTTTTATTAAACATAAAAAAAATTATTAAGAAAAATAAAAAAAGATATAAGGAAAATTAAATGAAAATTATTTCAGTAATAAATCAAAAGGGCGGGGTAGGAAAAACAACTACCGTTATAAATTTAGCAGCTGGATTAACTCAACTTAATAAAAAAATTTTAGTAATTGATTTAGATCCTCAAGGAAATGCAACAACAGGTCTAGGATTATCTAATATAGACAACTCAAGCGACACAATTTATGGTGTATTGAATGGAACTAGAGAGATTAATGAGATAATCAAGAAAACACAGTTTGAAAATTTAGATATCATCACCTCTAATGTAGACTTATCAGGACTTGAAGTCGAAACGGCTGACGATAGTAATAGAGCCTTTATATTAAAGGCTAAATTAAGCCCTTATTTAAACAATTCTAGAGGGTCGTACGATTATGTTCTGATTGATTGTCCACCTTCCTTAAGTCTTCTTACAGTTATGGCGCTTGTCTGCTCCAACTCACTTTTGGTTCCTTTGCAAACAGAATTCTTTGCTCTAGAGGGTCTAACTCAGTTAATGAAAACAATTGAGAGGATAAAAGTGAGTCTAAATCCTGATTTAAAAATCCGAGGGATTCTTTTGACCATGTATGACAAACGAAATAAGCTTTCTTCACAAGTTGAAAAGGAAGCTAGAGACTATTTTAGTGAAAAAGTTTATTCAACAGTAATACCAAGGAATGTAAGGTTATCAGAGGCACCTTCACATGGAATGCCAGTTTTAATTTATGACAAATCCTGTCCTGGCAGCAAATCCTATTTTAGTTTTACTGATGAATTTATAAATCAAGAGTCAACAATAGGGAGTGATGCTTAATGGATAAAATTAAAAAAGGTTTAGGAAGGGGTTTGTCATCACTAATTGGTGAAACTAAAGTAGAGGTTCAAAAAAATCAATTATCAATAAGTGATTTAATACCAAATAAATACCAACCAAGAAAGAATTTTGATGAGGCAAACTTAGAGGATTTAACAAATTCTATAAAAGAAAGGGGGATGATACAGCCGATCATAGTTAGAAAACCAAATAACGAAAATTCAAAATTTGAAATAATTGCAGGTGAGAGAAGGTGGTTAGCAGCACAGAGAGCAGGCATGCATAATGTTCCTGTGGTAATCACAGAAGCAGATGACTTAAAATCTTTAGAGTTTGCGATAGTTGAAAATGTTCAAAGACATGATTTAAATCCTCTTGAAGAAGCTCAAGGTTATAAACGTTTAATAGATGAATTTTCTTATGATCAAGAAAAAGTTTCAAAATTTATAGGTAAGAGTAGAAGCTATATAACAAATTCTTTGAGAATACTAACTTTACCAGAAAAAGTTATAAAATTAATAGAGTCTAACAAGTTATCGACAGGACATGCTAAGATTTTAGTAGGCCTTAACAATGCAAGTTTTGTAGCTAATAAAATTATAGAAAATAAACTTTCAGTAAGACAAGCAGAAAATTTTGTTCAATTATTTAAAAAGAAAAGACAAAAGTCAAAGATCACAAAAGATACTAATATTTTAGCTCTTGAACTTTCAGCATCAAATAAAATAGGATTAAATGTGGAAATACAAAACAACAAGAGAAATAAAGGAAAAATTTCGTTTGAGTACAAAGACCTAGATCAGCTAAATAAAATAATAGATATAATCAAATCTTATTATTAGTTTTTTAAGAAGATTGATCTAAAACAAAATCTGTAACTACATTAACAGAATTATTAATATTTTTTTTAATTAGTAATTCAATTTCATTAAGTTTGAACATTAGTTCTTTGATATTTTTTGCTTTCCATTTATAGATTTGCTGTTTAGTAATTTCTTTATCTTTCCAAAAAATTGGTGGTTTTGCTGAGGATATTGTTAAATCTATATTTTTATTAGCCTCAAATGTAGTTGAAAGTATTAGTATTTTTTTAGCTTTAATTATGAATGATCTAATAATCATAATGCAGTCTTCATTGGTAAAAATATTATCATTTAAAATATTAATAATTTTTTTTTTATTTTTAATTAGACAGTTATCTACAAGCTCCGAAATGCTATGATTCTCATTTAGATTAATTAGTTTTGAAAGAATTTCGCTGGTAATTGTTTTTCCATTTTTATTAAAATATTCTATTTTTTCTATTTCACTTATAAGAACTTCTCTATCTCCACCACATTTATTCACTATTAAGTTAATATTTGCAGATGAAATTGAAATATTTTTTTCTCTTAAAAAATTATAAGATAGTTTAGATAAAGTTTGATCGGTATCAGGATAAAAAGGCATACAAATACAATTTTTATCTTTTTCAAAAAAAGACCTTAATTTTGATTTTTTTTCTAAATTATCTGAATTAATAATAATAGTTATATCTTCAAGATTTTTTAAATTTAATATTTCGACTACTCTTAATATTTTATCTGTTGCTCTTTTAATTATAATAATTTTCTTTTGATCAAAAAGAGATTTAGATAAAATATTTTCAATAAAATCATCTTCATTATCTAAAATTTCTTTTTCTTCATAGTTTGAAATTTTATTTTTATCCTTATTTAAAATATTGATAGTTTCATTTTTTAAACCTTCATTCTTACCATAAAATAAAAATAAATGATTAATATTTTGGTTTATTTTTTGTGCCTCAAAAAATTTTAAAATCATTAATTAATAATTAATTCTGATATAAGTTTATAAGTTATAGAAGAAGCAAAACTTTGTTTAATAGATTTTTCATATTTAGTTTCTTCAAATTTATCAGCCATACTTTCCATAATTTTTTTTTCAGATATTATTATCTCTTTATTACTAGATTTTACTAAAAATATTACTTCAGCCACGAGCTCATAATTTGTAACTTCACCAGCCCCATCCTTACTTAAAATAACTTTATTATATTTACTGTTTGCTTCTATATAAATTTTGTTGTTAATTTCTTTATTTTTATATTGATTTAAATTTGTTTTTAAAAAATTATTTAACACTCTATCTCCAGTAAAATTAACTTGTTCGATTGAAAAATTAACATTATTATTTTTTAAATAAATTGGTGTAAATCCACAATTAGTTAAAAAAAATATTAAAGATATGATTACTATATTTTTTTTTATCATTTTAGGCTGTTATTATATTAATTAGTTTGTTTGGTATAAATATTTTTTTTTTAATTTCTTTGTTAACTAAATACCCATTTAATTTATCATCTTCTTTTATTTTTGTTAATAACATATCTTCACTTGTATTTTTTTTAGAAACTAAAATTTTTCTAGTTTTACCATTAAACTGAATAATAAATTTAATATTATCCTCCAATAAAATCTTTTTATTTATTTTTGGCCATAATATTTTTTCATTAATATTTATCATTTCTATGCACTCATTAGAAAAGTGAGGTATTACAGGGTTAATAGCTATTAAAATTTTTTTATAATTTTCAACTAATTTTTCTTTTTCAATTTTATTTAATATTATTTTATTAAGCGCTGTATAAGCCTCATGAAAATTAGCAACTATTTTATTATAAGAAAAATTTTCAATATTATGAGTAATTTCTTTTATAAATTTATTAGTTATTTTTTCTAAGTCATTATTTGAGTTAGATGGATGATTGGCCTCTATCTCTTGAATTATTTTTTGATTTAAAACCCATAATTTTTGAATAAATTTATATGCAGATTTTATTCCTTCATTTGACCACTGAACATCCTTTTCAGGTGGACTATCAGATAAAATAAATAATCTGACAGAGTCAGCTCCATAGTCTTTTATTATCTTTTCAGGATCTATGGTATTTTTTTTTGATTTTGACATTGACTCTGATGGACCGACTTTTATTGGCTCTTCACTATTTTTTAGAAATTTTTTTCCATCTATAGTAACTATTTCATCTGGACTAACCCAATTATTATTTTTATCTTTATATGTTTCGTGACAAACCATACCTTGAGTAAATAAACCATTAAAAGGTTCTTTGATATGAAAAGAATTATTTTCATATGATAATGCATGCATAAAAAATCTTGAATATAAAAGGTGAAGAATAGCATGTTCTACACCTCCAATATATTGGTCCACAGGCATCCAGTACTTCACTTCCTCAGAATTAAAACCGTAATCATTGTTATGAGGTGAGCAAAACCTTAGAAAATACCAAGAAGAGTCGACAAATGTATCAAGTGTGTCTGTTTCCCTAGTACATTTTTTGCCATCAATAATGATATTTTTCCATTCAGTTATTTTATCAAGTGGATTTCCAGTTGAACTTAATTGTTTTATTTTTGGTAACTGGACAGGAAGCATATCTTTTGGAATCTTAACTGGATTATTGTCCTCATCATATGCAATTGGAATAGGACATCCCCAGTATCTTTGACGTGAGATACCCCAGTCTTTTAGTCTGTAATTAGTTTTTTTTTGACCTATATTATTTTTCTCTAAGTAATTAATTGTTTCAGGAATCGATTCTTCAGGAACTTTTAAATTATCTAAAAATTTGGAATTAAATAAATAACCAGGATCAGTGAAAGCTTTATCTTTAATTGAAAAATTTTTATCTTTTTCAGGTCTTACTACAGGGGTAACTTTTAAATTATATTTTTTTGCAAAATCTAAATCTCTTTGGTCATGTGCAGGACACCCAAATACAGCACCTAATCCATATTCCATTAAAACAAAATTAGCAAAATAAATGGGTACTTTTATATTTTCATCTAAAGGATTAATTGCTAGCAAATCGGTTTTGAAACCAAGTTTATCAGCCGCCGCAATTGACTCTTCTGTTGTTCCAGTTTTAGAGCATTCTTTTTTAAATTTAATAAACTCAGGATCATTCGCATAAAATTTTGCAATTGGATGGTCTACAGAAACTGCTAAAAAAGACATACCAAATAAGGTGTCTGGTCTAGTGGTATAGCATTTAATTTCATTAATCTTTTTTTCTGAATGGATCTTAAATTTTATTTCACAGCCATAAGATTTTCCAATCCAATTTTTTTGCATTACTTTAACTTTATTTGGCCATTCTTTAAGAGTATCTAGACTCTCCAGAAGCTCTTTAGAAAACTCTGTAATTTTAAAAAACCATTGATTCAGTTTTTTTCTTTCAACAATTGCCCCTGATCTCCATCCTTTACCATCAATAACTTGCTCATTAGCTAAAACTGTTTTGTCTATTGGATCCCAATTTACATAACTTTCCTTTCTATAAACTAGTCCTTTGTCATAAAGTTCTAAAAAAAATTCTTGTTGATGTTTATAATAATCAGGTGAACAGGTAGAAATTTCTTTATCCCAATCAATCGATAAACCAAGTTTTTTTAGTTGAGTTTTCATAACTGAAATATTTTTTTCAGTCCAGGTTTTCGGATCTAATTTGTTTTGTCTTGCGGCATTTTCAGCTGGCATTCCGAAAGAGTCCCAACCCATTGGATGAAGCACATTATAATCTTGCAAAGTTTTATATCTTGCTAATACATCTCCAATTGTATAATTCCTTACATGACCCATATGGATTTTTCCAGATGGATATGGAAACATTTCTAAACAATAAAATTTTTTTTTATTTTTATCAACTTTAGTGGAAAAAGTTTTGTTGTCCTTCCAAACTTTTTGCCATTTTAATTCTATTTCTTTAAAATTATATCTTTCCACGAAATCTATTATTATCTAAAAATATATTTTTAACCAAACTTATTTAGCCTTCGGTTTACTGGTCCAACTATTATTTGCAGGCTTTTCTAAGTTTTGTTTTTTATATATAGTGGCTTTTTTCAAAATCTCTTTTTTAAGCTCACTAACCAAAACATCATTTGATTCTAAATATTTACAATCTATTAAACTCGTTTCACATTTTCTGGTAAAAACTTTTATATTTAAAGCATCAGATCTAATTTCATTTGTAAGAAATCTGATAGTTATTTTTATACTTTCATTTGAATTTTGTTCATTTGAATACCAGTCTGTAATAATTATTCCCCCACTATAATTAACTGAAGTAAGGGGCATAAAATCAATTATGTCTAGAGAGGCTCTCCAAAGTTCGTTAGAGCTTGCAAATTCAAAAACACCACCTTTTTGTTTTCCAAGGTCCATTATTTTGAAACCACGGCCCTCTTCAAGATTCTTTTTCACACGTTCAGCTGGATCTGGTGAATGTTTTCTAGCATCACCACCTGGAAGCTTTCCATTACAACCAATTAACAAAAAAGAAAAAATTGTAATAAAACTTAGTATTTTAAGGTTTTTTGTTTTATTCATATTGGTAATTTTTCGAAATCTTATACAATAATTAGTTAATTTTACCTAAATTTATCAATAAATCATGAATATGTTGCAAATTTACAACACATTGTATTTTTCTCATGATAGCTTTAAAATTAAGGAAAATATCAAGCAATTATTAGATATAAAACCAATGTTTATTATTAATAATAACAAATAAATATAAAGGAGTAATTAATATGAACAATTTTAAAAAAATAGGTTTAACTGCTTTAGCAGCTTCACTTGTTTCTGTATCAGCAAATGCTGGTGCATTATCAATGTCAGGTGCTGCGTCAATGAATGTTGGCGGATATAGCGGTGATAACCTTAACGGTGGTGCTACATTCTCTATGGGTAACCAATTTACGGTTACTGGTGGCGGAGAACTAGACAATGGTATGACTGTTTCTATATCTTACCAATTAGATGACAATGCTGGTGTAACTGGTCCTTTCGATGATCATTCAGTAACTGTTAGTTCTGATGCAATGGGATCTTTAACACTACACGGACACGGTGGTGGTTCAGCTACTTCAGGTATGGACGCTACTGCAGCAGGTAATGTTTGGGATACATTCGATGGTGCAAGAGGATTAGTAACTGCTGTTGGGCACTCTAACTCAGCGCCAGGAAACAACTCATTGAATTACACAATGCCAACTATTATGGATGGTGTTGCTGTAGCTCTATCATACAAACCACAACAATCTGGAAACTCTATTGATTCTGGAACTGGTTATGCTGTAACTTACACTGGTGTTGAAGGATTAACATTAGTTTACAGTACATCTGATATAGTAGGAACTACTTCTGCTCTTTCAGGTGACCAAACTGCATGGAAAGTATCATATGCATATGGTCCAGTAACTGCTACTATGACTCAAAGTGAGTTCGACGTAGTAACAACTACTTCTGACCAAGATGTGTCATCTGTAGCTGTTTCTTACACAATCTCTGATGAAATGTCAGTTACTTACGGTACAGAAACTATCGAGAGTACAAACTCTGGACACGTTGATGCTGAATATACAGTGTTAAAAGGTTCTTACGTTTCAGGTGGTATGACTGTTTCAGCTCAAATGAAAGAAGCTGAAAACACGAACCACACTACAAATGCTAACGCAGACTTCGAATATTGGGGTCTTGGTCTTGCATTTGCATTCTAATTTAATTTAGATACAAATTATATTAAAGGGCCCCTTTTTAGGGGCCTTTTTTTTATTTAAAATAAGATATTCCAGCAAAACCAAAACAATCTAATAATTTTAGTTTTTTTATATTTTTATTAGAAATACCACCAAGTGCCACAACATTAATATTTGTTAATTTAGCAAGTAACTTAAACTTATTAATTCCTAAATAGTTTTTATTTTTTTTAAATATTGAGGATAAAAATACAATTTTAACTAATTGTTTTTCTTTTATTTTCAGTTCCTTATTGTTGTGCGCAGATCCAAGTATTAAAAATTTTTTTGTTGAAGAGAAAGAAAGATGCTTTGTATCCTTATTAAAAGAAGGAATATAGGCTCCATCCAAATTAAGATTTAAGGCTAATTTAATGTTATTAGATAAAAAAAATTTATAGCCTTTTTTTTTACAAAATTTTTTAAGATTAAGAATTGTTTCTAGATTATTTTCTGAATCATAATTTCTGAATATTATGCCTGTATTTTTATCAAGTTTACCAATATTATTTGTATCAAATTTATTAATAAAGTAATATTTACTTGGTAAATTTACATGCATAATTCTGTTCAAAACTTTAAAGATATTACTAGTGCAATTCAAAGAAAAATAGAAGAACAAAAAATTAATCTAACGCCAACTGTTATTGCAGTATCCAAAACTTTCAAATTAGAAAAAATTCTTCCATTAATAGAATTTGGTCATTTAGATTACGGAGAAAATAAAGTTCAAGAAGCTATAGATAAATGGTCAGATATTAAGTCAAAGAAACAAAATATTAAACTTCATTTAATTGGCAAGCTACAAACAAATAAAGTAAAGCATGCTATTAAATTATTTGATTATATTCATTCTGTAGATAGCATAAAGCTTGCAAAAAAAATTTCTGACGAACAGATTAAACAAAATAAAAATGTTAAGTTATTTATTCAAGTAAATATAGGAAATGAAGATCAAAAGTCTGGTGTTAAAATTGGCCAAATTGATGAATTAATAATTTTTTCAAAAAAATTTAATTTAAATATTGTTGGATTAATGTGTATTCCACCAGCCAATGAAGAGCCTGATAAATATTTTAAAGAAATAAAACTTTTAAGTATAAAATTTAATTTATCAGAAATAAGTATGGGTATGTCATCAGATTATTTAAAAGCAGTTGAAAATTCCTCAACATATTTAAGAATTGGTTCGAGTATTTTTGGTGTAAGGAATTAATTAATAGTTATTTTTGTATTTTTATTAATTAATTTAAGCATAATTAAAAAATCTTTTTTTTGTAAACCAATACAGCCAGCAGTAGGATTATAATTATTTGTAAGATGAATAAATATACAACTTCCTTTTCCAATAATAGTTTTATTAAAATTATATTTGATAGGTATTAATAGGTCATACTTATAATCATGTCTAAAAAGTTTCTCATGGTGAATGTTCTTATTAATTTTAATTAGCTTGTTATATTTACGAGGAAAATTTATATCATCAGACCAGCCCATATCAGGTTTGATTTCAATTGTTTTTAAATATGTTTTGGGTAATTTAATTCTATCTTTTCTAAAGTACAAATGTTCAATTTTAAAAGTCCCCTTTGGTGTTTTTTTATCACCTTCAACTTTTTTTTCACTTAGACCTTTTTTACCTATACAACACTCAAAATAAAAGTTGTCTATCTGAAGAGTATGTTTATTTTTTAAAAAAATTGTCATATTCTTACTATATATGAATAATCAAAATTTAATAATTTTTAACTTTAAATCTTTATATATAATTTTGAAAGAATTAGAGGAACATTTAAATTTCAAAGTTTTTGAGTCTCTTACTATTAAAAATTTAAATGATAAAATTAAAAACTCAAAAAATTATTTAATCATTACTCAAAAAAAAATAAATGAAATCAACAATCAATTTATTTTAGATAATATTCCTATAAGAATTTCTAGGTTGATAGAAAAAATTAATATTCAATCCTTAAAGCTTCAATTTAATGAAAAATCAGAATTTAGAATATCTCAATATAAAATTGATTTAAATTCTAGAGAATTGATAGCAGGAAATGAGTCATTAAAATTAACAGAAAAAGAGACCAATATTATAATATATTTATCACAATCAAGTGATCCAGTAAGTGTTGATCAATTACAATTTGATGTTTGGGGTTATCGATCAAAACTTGAGACCCATACTGTTGAAACTCACATATATAGATTACGAAAAAAAATTCTTAAAAAGTTCAATGATAACAATTTTATTTTAAGTCATAAAAATGGTTACCAAATCAATTAAAAAAAGAAACATTATAGCTAAAGATCTGTTTACAAAAAAGTACAAACCAAAAATAGTGAAACCTAAAAAAGGTAAGGGTAGTTTTAAAAGAAAGAAAAGTTAGGCTTAAAGTCTAGCACCAATTTGTTGTATTACTTTAGAGGACATTTCAGTACCTTTTTCTAGGCTCTCTTTAATAGAAAATTTATTAACATAACCGTGTAGAAAACCGGCAGCAAAGAGATCACCAGCACCTGTAAGATCTAAAATATTAAGATTTTGATGAATACCAGTTTCAATGATTTCTTCACCTTGAATTGCAAATGCTCCTTTCTCACCTCTTGTCACAACTACCAACTTGTTTAGTTGTTTAGAAAAGTTAATTACCTCGTTAAAATCTTTTGCTTCAATTAATGATGTAATTTCTTGCTCATTAGCAAAAGTAATATCCAATTTATTTTTTACTAATTCTAAGAAATGAGGTTTATGTCTATCTACACAAAATTGATCAGAAAGTGACATAGCTACTTTGTTTGCATTATTTATAGCTTTATCAAAAGCTTTCTTGGGCTCTCCCTCATCCCACAAGTAACCCTCTAAAAATATTATCTCACTTTTTTTAATTGCATCAGAACTTACATCGTTTTCATTAATTTTTCCTGCTGTTCCTAAGAAAGTACACATTGTTCTTTCTGAATCTGGTGTTATCAATATTAAACATGTTCCTGTTGGTAATTCCTCTTTCTTTTTAGAATAAAAGTACTCTACATTTTCTTTTTTCAATCCTTCTTCATATTTGCTACCAAATTCATCATCTGAAACTTTACCTATAAAACCAGCATTATCACCAAGTTGAGATATACCAACTATTGAGTTTGCAACAGAACCTCCAGAAACTGTTTTTTCAATTTTAAGATTTGTTAGTAAATTTTTGAATTCATTTTCATCAAAAAATAATTTCATTGTGCTTTTTGTAAGATTATTTTGAGCAATAAAATTATCATCAACTTTACAAATAACGTCGACTATTGCATTTCCTATTCCTAAAATTTTCATATTAAGCTTTTTTGGTAATAACAGGTTTTTTTCTATTTGGATAGCAAGCAGAGCATATTTTGCAAGTTAAACCATAACAATCTCTTGCCTTGCAATATTCTCTGCCATAAAAAATTATTTGTAAATGAAGTTTAGACCATGTTTTTTTAGGAAATATTCGTTTTAAATCCTTTTCAGTTTGGACTACATTTTTTCCATTTGTTAAACCCCATCTTTGTGCAAGTCTATGAATATGAGTATCAACTGCAAAAGCTGGATAACCAAATCCCTGAGACATCACCACGCTAGCCGTTTTATGGCCCACACCAGGCAGTTTTTCAAGCTCTTCAAAAGTTTTGGGTACTTTCCCCTTGTGTTTTTCTAAAACTTGTTTTGACATTAAGTAAATACTTTTAGCTTTAATTCTAAAAATACCGATTTTCTTTATTAATTTTTCAATTTTTTTTCTTCCTAATTTTACAAAATGTTCTGGTTTGAAGTATTTTGGATATATATCTTTTGTCACATTGTTAACATTTACGTCTGTACATTGTGCAGAAAGGAGGACAGATATTAATAGTGTGAAAGTATTTTTGCTTTTTAAAGGTATAGGTGCTTTAGGATAAATTTTATTTAATATTCTAATTATTGATTTAGCCTTTTTTTTCTCATTCATTATGAAAAGTTAAGCAAATCTCTCATAGAATATAAACCAGGTCTTTTTTTCATTAACCACTTAGAAGCAGTCAAAGCTCCATCAGAGTATAACTCCCTGTCAAAAGCTTCATGATTTAGTGTAATTATTTCTTTTCCACTTGAGAATTTTACCTCATGTTCTCCTATAATTTCACCTTTTCTGATAGAATTAAAATTAATTTTTTTTCCATAGGGAAAAGATTTTTTATTTAAAAATTTTTTACCAATTAAATTATATAAATTTTTATTTTTCCCATCTGCAATTCCTTTTCCAAGCATTAAGGCAGTACCTGATGGATAGTCTTTTTTATGTTTGTGATGTACCTCAAATATTTTACTTAAGTATTCATCATTCAATGATTTTGATGTTATTTCAGTTAAATACATTAATAAATTTACACCTAAGCTCATATTACCAGCTTTTAAAATAGGTATCTTTTTTGAATATTTCTTAATTTGGTTTTCTTGGCTTCTATTAAAACCTGTAGTGCCAATTACGACCTTTTTCTTTAGTTTGGATGCTATTCTTAATATTTCCAGAGTGCACTCAGGTACAGTAAAATCAATAATTATATCTGTTTTTTTAAATGTTTTATCAGAATTTAACTCAGGTTTAATTCCATTAAATTTTTTATTTACCGATCTATTTTCCGTAAGTGTAACCAAATTGAAATTTTTATTTTTTTTAGAAGACCTAATTAGTTGTTGGCCCATTCTTCCCATGCAACCTGAAATCGCTAAATTAATTTTTTTCATTTAGCTAAATATTAACCTGTTTTGATAGATTAGTCTTTTAGTTTTTCCAGAAATCTTTTGCCTTTTGAAAAAACTTTTTAATACTTGGATTTGATTTATCGTTTTCTATTTCTCTAAATTGCTCTAGTAATTCTTTTTGTTTTTTATTTAAATATACTGGTACTTCTGTTCTTACTTGTACATATAGGTCTCCAAAGTCGCCTCTTCTCATAAATGGCATTCCTTTACCTTTTAGTCTGAATTGTTTGCCATTTTGAGTTCCATCGGGAATTTTTATTTTAGCTTTTCCTCCATCGATAGTAGGAATTTCAATGGTATTTCCTAATGCAGCATCAGCAAGAGAAAGTGGAAATTCAAAAAATAAATTTTCATCTGATCTTTTGAATAAGTCATGAGAGTGAACGTTTATAAATAAATATAGATCACCTGTTGCTCCACCTCTGCTACCAGCTTCACCTTTACCGGCTAATCTAATTCTTGTTCCATCATCAACACCTTTAGGGATTGTAACTGATATTTTTTTAGATGCTTGTTTTTTTCCTTGACCATTACAGTCATTACATGGATTTGTGATTTCTTCACCATTACCATTACATTGAGGGCATGTTTGTTGAACTGTGAAAAAACCTTGATTAGATCTTATTTTTCCATTTCCACCACAATAAGTACATCTGTCTGGAGAATGACCGGGTTTCGAGCCATTTCCTTTACAAGTGTTGCATTTTTCAGTTGTTGAAAATTTAATATCCTGTTTTTTTCCTTGGTATGCTTCTTCAAGGGTAATTGATAAATCGTATCTAAGATCTGAGCCTCTGTTATTAGAACTTCTATTTCTAGATCTTCCTCCACCCCCGAAATCACCAAAAAAATCTTCAAAAATATCTGAAAAGTCTGCTCCACCAAAACCCCCAAAACCTCCACTTTGTCTTCCACTACCATTTTCAAAGGCAGCATGACCGAAATTATCGTAATTTTGTTTTTTTTCTTTATCTGAAAGAATCCCGTAAGCTTCACTAGCCTCTTTAAATTTGTCTTCTGCAACTTTATCACCAGAGTTTTTGTCAGGATGATATTTAACTGCAAGCTTTCTGTAAGCTGATTTTAATTCATCTGGGGATGCAGTTTTTCCAACACCTAAGACATCGTAAAAATCTCTTTTAGCCATATGTTACTTTGAGACAAAAGTTGATGATAGTCTTAAGCGCTTTTTTCTTTATCTTCTTCTTTATTTTCTTCCTTTACTTCTTCAAAATCAGCATCAACTACGTTATCGTCTTTTTTTCCTTCATCGTTATTTTTACTATTATCGGGTGAATCTGGCTTTTTCTCTTGAGCTTTATAAATAGCCTCACCTAGTTTCATTGAAGCTTGAACTAAAGTTTCTGTTTTCTTCTTAATATCTTCATTATCAGTTCCTTTAAGAGCTTCTTTCAAACTAGATGATGCATCCTCAATTGCTTTTTTTTCAGCATCAGTAATTTTTGATCCATGCTCTTTAAGATTTTTTTCAGTTGAATGAATTAAAGTATCAGCTTGATTTCTTGTATCTACTGACTCTCTTTTCTTTTTATCTTCTTCCTTATTAGCCTCTGCATCTTTAACCATTTTTTCAATTTCTTCTTCACTTAATCCTCCAGAAGCTTGGATTTGAATTTTTTGCTCTTTACCAGTTCCTTTGTCTTTTGCTGAAACACTAACTATTCCATTTGCATCAATATCAAAAGTAACTTCAATTTGAGGAACTCCTCTTGGTGCAGGAGCAATACCGACTAATTCAAAATTTCCTAACATTTTGTTATCAGTTGCCATTTCTCTTTCACCCTGAAGCACTTTAATAGAAACTGCAGGCTGATTATCTTCAGCTGTAGAAAATACTTGGCTTTTTTTTGTTGGTATTGTTGTATTTTTTTCAATTAGTTTTGTTGATACGCCACCTAGAGTTTCAATACCAAGCGATAGAGGTGTAACATCTAGAAGAAGTACATCTTTCACGTCACCTTGAAGTACTCCTGCTTGAATAGCTGCTCCCATTGCCACAACTTCATCAGGATTAACACTTTTATTTGGATCTTTTCCAAAAAAGTTTTTAACTTCAGCTATAACTTTAGGCATTCTAGTCATTCCACCAACCATTATAATTTCATTTATATCACTTGCTGATATACCAGCATCACTCAATGCTGTTTTGCAAGGCGGTAAGGTTTTAACTATTAAATCTTCAACAAGAGCCTCAAGTTTTGCTCTAGTCATTTTTAAATTAATATGTTTTGGTCCTGTTTTGTCTGCAGTAATAAATGGTAAATTAATATCTGTCTGTTCTGCTGAAGATAGTTCAATTTTAGCTTTTTCCGCAGCTTCTTTTAATCTTTGCAGTGCAAGTTTGTCTGATGTTAGATTGATACCATTATCTTTCTTAAATTCAGCTATTAAATAATCAACAATTGTATTATCAAAATCCTCACCACCTAAAAAAGTATCTCCATTAGTTGATTTAACTTCAAATACACCATCACCTAGTTCAAGAATAGAAACATCAAATGTTCCACCACCTAAATCATATACTGCAATTTTTTTATTTTGTTTTTTATCTAAACCATAAGCTAATGATGCCGCAGTAGGTTCATTAATAATTCTTAAAACTTCTAGGCCAGCAATTTTACCAGCATCCTTAGTTGCTTGTCTTTGTGCATCGTTGAAATATGCAGGAACTGTTATTACTGCTTTAGTTACTTCTTGACCCAAGTATTTTTCAGCAGTTTCTTTCATTTTTTGAAGAATGAAAGCAGATATCTGAGAGGGTGAATATTTTTCCCCTTTTGATTCAATCCAAGCATCACCTTTTTCAGAGTTAACTATTTTAAAAGGAGCTGCAGTTATATCTTTTTTTACAGTTGGGTCTTCAAAATTTCTTCCAATTAATCTTTTAACAGCAAAAATTGTATTTTCAGGGTTTGTTACAGCTTGTCTTTTTGCTGGTTGGCCAACTAATTTTTCTCCATCATCAGTAAAAGCAACAACTGAAGGAGTAGTTCTTGCACCCTCAGTATTTTCTAAAACTTTAGGTTGGCTTCCTTCCATAATTGATACACAAGAATTTGTTGTACCAAGATCTATTCCAATAATTTTGCTCATAATTTAAATTCTCTCTTTCATATATGTGTTAATATTAATTCTACAAGCTCAACAAATGTAATTATTTGTCTAAATTCTCCTTATTTTCTTGGCTTTTATCATCCTTTTTTTCAGTTTTTTTAGATACCCCTACTAAAGATGGTCTGAGTAATCTGTCTTTTATCATAAAGCCTTTTTGAACTTCTTGAACAATCGTTCCAGGTTCTTTTTGATCATCTTCTATTTCCATCATTGCTTGATGCAAATTTGGATCTAATTTTTTATTAAGACAATCAATTGGTTTAATATTATTTTTAGTAAAAATAGAGATTAAATCTTTATTAATTATATCAAAATGTTCTAAGGTTTTTTTTAAAGCCTCGGTATCTTTAAGAGTTTCATCACTCTCTAAAATTAACTTTGATCTTGCAAGGTTGTCAATTAAATTTAAAGCCTCTTTTGCAAATGCAAAACCCCCATAATCAAATGCATCATCTTTTTCTTTTTCAAATCTTCTTCTTTGATTTTCCATCTCAGCAAAAGTTCTTACTAATTTATCTTCTAATTCTTTTATTTTTTCTTCGGGGGATAATTCTATTTTTTCTTCTACGTCTTTATTTTTTTCTTGCTTATCGTCTAATTCTTTATCAGCTTCATCTTTATCATTTGACGTTTCAGATGTAGTATTTTCTTGATTAAGGTTTTCCTCTTTTTCCATGAAGGCATATATGGTAAGAAATCTCAGAATTGCTAGGTATTTATGAAAAAAATTTCAAAATTGCTTATAGGCACCAATAATAAAGGAAAATATAAGGAAATTAGAGATTTATTGCCAAAATATATTAAAACGCATTCAACATCTGAATTTAAACTAAAGAGCCCAATAGAGGATGGGCAAACATTTATAAAAAACTCAATCATAAAATCTAAACATTTCTCAAAAAAAACAAAAATAGTATGTCTCGCTGATGACTCTGGACTAGAGATAGACTTGTTAGATAAAAATCCGGGAATTTATT